>JBKJZR010000241.1:0-8129 GCA_046715035.1 Burkholderiales bacterium
CTGCAGCACGGCGTCCGGACCGGCAAAGACCCACTCGAATGCGTCACTGGCACCCGCCTTGGCGCGGCATTCATAGGTGAGCAGGCCCACGCCTTTCAGCGTCATCACAGGCCTGCCGCCGGCGACCGCGATCTCCGCCGGCACCTGCGGCGCTACCATCGATTCTGGTGCGGACCCGGCACATGCGCCCAGCGAAAGTGGCAGCAAAGCGGCGGCGAGCGGTCTTGCGAACGGCTTGATCATGATTTCTCCTCTGGATACGGGTTGGGATTTGGGCAGGCGTCGTACGAGTGTTTCCGAACGCTGCCTACCTGAGTTACGACTGACCGCGGTTTTTGGATGCGCGGTCAGAGCAAATTAGTCTACCCCATCTCCCTCCCGGCCTCCCCCTTGAAGGGGAAGGAGAATATCGCGCTACGCGAGTAACGTGACGCATCCCACTGAAGGGAAGGAGGATACGGCGCTCCGCGCAGTAAACTCAGCCGCAGAGTGCTGCGGGCCGGGCCTGGGGCTTGACCAGCAGCATCTGGGCGTCGCCGAGCGCGCGCTCCGCAAAGCCGCCTTCGCAGTAGCAGAGATAGAACTCCCACATGCGCAGGAAGCTCTCGCTGTAGCCGAGCGCACGCACGCGGTCGAGTTTGCCGAAGACGTTCTGGCGCCACAGTTTGAGCGTAGTCGCGTAGTGCGGCCCGATGTCTTCGAGGTGAACCAGGCGCATATCGCTCGCTCCGGCGATGGCCTGGGTAAGCGCGCCTACCGACGGAATACAGCAGCCGGGGAAGATGTATTTCTGGATGAAATCGACCGATTTCAGGGCCGCCTGGTAACGGTGATCGGCGATCGTAATCGCCTGCAGCAGCATCATGCCGTCGGGCCTGAGCAGCCGGCTGCACGCGCGAAAGAAGGTTTCGTAATAGCGATGCCCCACCGCTTCGATCATTTCGATCGACACGAGCTTGTCGTACTCGCCACCGACATCGCGGTAATCCTTCAGCAGCAGGGTGACACGGTCTTCGAGGCCCGCCGCGCGTACGCGTGCGCAGGCGAGCTCGAACTGACTCCGGGAGATGGTGGTAGTCGTCACGCGGCAACCGTAGTGACGCGCGGCATGAAGCGCGAAGCCGCCCCAGCCTGTCCCGATTTCGAGCACGTGATCGTGCGGCTGCAGGTCGAGCTTGCGGCAGATGCGCTCGAGCTTGGCGGTCGATGCCTGCTCGAGCGTCATATCGGGCCGCGCGAAAACAGCACTCGAGTACATCAGCGTCGGATCGAGCATCAGCTCGAAAAAGGCGTTGCCGAGGTCGTAATGGGCCGCGATGTTGCGGCGACTGCCGCTGCGCGTATTGCGCGAGGCCCAGTGCAACGCTTTGAGCACGGGCGTTCGCAGGGCCGCAAGGCCGGAGTCGATGCTGTCGAGCACGTGACGGTTGCGCAGCAAAATCCGCGTCAGCGCGGTAAGGTCATCGACGCTCCAGCAGCCCTGCATGTAGGCTTCCCCCGCGCCCACCGAACCGCCGAACGCGAGGTCGCTGTAGAAGCGCGGATCGTGAACGCGGATGGTCGCGCTCAGCGCGGACCTATCGCGGCTGCCATATCGCGCGACCGAAGCCCCATCGATCAGCGTGACGAGCCCGTCCTGCAGCAGCGCCAGGCGTTCGCGCACGAGACGCGCCGCGAGCCGATCCAGCGCGTGCAGCGGCCGCGGTGCGGGCGACGGCAGGTGCCGTTCGCGCCAGCGTCCTGCGAACGCGGAAGTCAAACGCGCGGCAGCCGCCGCAGCAACCCCCGGGCCGACGCTGATGGCCGGATGTTGTTCGATCGGCGAGAAGTCGTGCGTAGGCATCACTGATTGCGGTGTATTCATTCGTGTCGAGCCTCGTGTGAGCGATTGTTGACGTCGATGGGGGCGCGCTGCCGGTGAGGGAATACCGGCACTCGTTTCAGCCACAGCCGCAGCGCTTCCCAGTGAATCGCCGCGACGACCTTGAGCGTCATCAGCGGAAAAGCGAGGAGCGCATGCGCGAGCGTTGCCGCGGTGATGGGCTCGCGCGCGAGGCACAGCGTGGCGTCGAACAGCTTTGCGGTCCGGTGCAATGCCATGTGCACCGCGAGCGTTGCACCCGGCGGGCTGAAGCCCCAGATGTAGCCGACGTCCATCGGCATGAAAGGCGAGACGTGCATCTCCTTCACCGTGCGATAGCGCGCATACAGCGGCGAGCGCGGCTCGAGCGGCTCGCTCAGCACGTAGCAATGGCGCTCGCCCCACGGCGTGTTGGTCACTTCGGCGACGACGGTTTCCACGCGGCTGTCCGCGCGATCGAAGCAGTAATAGAAGCTGACCGGATTGAAGCAGTGGCCGAAGTAACGCAAGTGCGTCAGCAGCCGGATCGGACCTTCGGGGCGCCTGCCAGTGCGCCCCGCGACGAGATCGCGCACCGCCTGGTCGAGTGGCACGCCGGGCGCACCCAGATAGTCGGCGCGGTCGAAGCGCGCGAGCGCCTTGCGATGCGCCGACCACAGCCAGCGGCCGGCGAACACCGAATCGAGCTCGGCGAGGTCGAGATAGAGCAGGAACAGCCGGTAGCGGAAGGCGTGTGCCCGCGGCGCAAAGCGCCGGTGCCTAAGCCACCCGTGATAGATCGCGCTGTGCATGCGCCCGCCTCCCGAAGTGCTCCAGTGCATTCAATGCGCTCACCACGCCGTCTTCGTGGAAGCCGTAGCGCCAGTAAGCGCCGCAAAAATAGGTGCGCCGCGGGCCGTTCACCTGGCGCTGGCGCTGCTGGGCGGCCACGCCGGCGGGCGTATACAGTGGATGCTCATAGGTGATGCACTTGATGATGCGCGCCGGGTCGATCGCCGCGGTGCGGTTCAGGGTCACGCAGAAGGTCTGCCGCGCACGCAGGCTTTGCAGAATGTTCATGTTGTAAGTCAGGGTCGCGCCCTCCCCCGCCTGGGGCATGACGTGATAGTTCCACGCGGCCCACGCCCGGCGGCTGCGCGGGAGCAGCGCGGTATCCGTGTGCAGCACCGCTTCGTTGCGCTGATAGGGAATTGCGCCGAGGATCTCGCGTTCGAGTGCGGTGGCGTCCGCGAGCAGGCGCAGTGCCTGGTCGGCATGGCAGGCAATGAACACGTGGTCGAACGGTTCGGGCGCGAGCCCGCGCGCTTTCACCAGCACCTGCCCCGGCAATCGCCGCACGCTCTCGACAGGCGTAGCGAGTCGCACGCGGTCGCGAAAAGGCGCGACGAGCTTCTCGACGTAACGCGCCGACCCGCCGCGCACAGTGCGCCACGCCGGCCGCGCGTTCACCGAGAGCATGCCGTGGTTGTGAAAGAAGCGCACCAGGTAACGCGCAGGGAATGCGAGCATCCGCGTCGGGTCGGTGGACCAGATCGCCGCGCCCATGGGCACCAGGTAATCGCCGACGAATGCGTCCGAGTAGCCTCCCGCCGCGACGTAGTCGCCGAGCGATGTGGCGTCGTCCCCCTGCAGCAGCGCCGGCGCTTCGCGGTTGAAGCGCAGGATGTCGCGCAGCATCCGGTGAAACGACGGCCGCACGAGGTTCAGCCGCTGCGCGAACAGCGTGTCGAGCGAGGTGCCGTTGTATTCGAGGCCGGTGCGCTCGTTGCGCACGCTGAAGCTCATCGCGCTGGGCTGCGAGGCGACGCCGAGCTCGTCGAGCAGGGCGATGAAGTGCGGATACGTCCAGTCGTTGAAGACGATGAAGCCGGTGTCGATCGCGTGCCGCTCGCCGTCGAGCTCGATGTCGTGCGTGTGGGTATGGCCGCCGGCGTGCGCGGCCGCTTCGAACACCGTGATGTCGTGGTCGCGGTGCAGCCGGTGCGCCACCACGTTGCCGGCGATGCCGCTGCCGATGATGGCGATCTTCATGCGCATCTGCGCGCCTCGCGCAGGGCGGGCGGAACTTCTTTCAGGTCCCAGATGATGCCCAGCGCCTGCAGCAGTCGCAGACCGTAGTACGTGAGGTCGATCTCCCACCAGTAGAAACCCTGGCGGGCTGCGCCCGGAAAATGGTGATGGTTGTTGTGCCAGCCTTCGCCGAACGTGAGCAGCGCGAGCAGCAGGTTGTTGCGCGAATCGTCGCGCGTCGCGTAGCGGCGCCGGCCGTAGCGGTGCGCGAGCGAATTGATCGTGAACGTCGCGTGGTAAAGCACCACCGTCGAGATGCACGCGCCCCAGACGACGAGCTGCCAGCCGCTGGTGCCGAGTTGAGGGTAGAGCACGGCGAGCGCCGCGCCGGTTGCGAACAGCACGATGCCGAGCGCGAGCGGCGCCAACACGTCGAAGCGGTCGAGAAAGCGCAACTCAGGGAAGCGCGCCAGATCGGCGACCTGCGCGGTGCGGGTCGCGAAGTGCTCACGCGACAGAAACCAGCCGATGTGGCTCCAGACAAAGCCGTGCTGGCGCGCGGAATGAGCGTCGGCGCGTTCATCCGCATGCGCGTGGTGGTGGCGGTGGTGCGATACCCACCACAGCGGTCCCCGCTGTGCGGCGCTCGCCCCCATCACCGCGAACGCGAACTGCGCCACACGCGAGGTGCTGAAAGCGCGGTGCGAGAAGTAGCGGTGGTAGAAACCGGTGATGGCGAACATGCGCAGGGCATACAGGGCGCCCGCGACGACCAGCGCCGTGGTGCTCACGCCGGTCCACACCACACCCAAACACGCGAGGTGCAGACCGACGAAGGGCAGCACGCGCGGCCAGTCGATGCCGCGGTCTTTTTTTACGCTGCCGGGTACGCGCGCGGCGGCCGCGTTGTCGAACCAGGCGGCGATGGCGTGCTTCAGTTCCATTGTTGCGGCACTTTGCGGATGAGGTTGACGTCGTAGCCCTGCCGCCCGGCGACCGCGACGAGGCGTGCGTAGTCGGCGTTCGATATCTGCGGCGTGCGCGCCATGATCCAGAGGTAATCGCGCTTCTCGCGCGCGACGACGGTCTGGCTATAGTCCGGGGCGACATGCACGATCCGGTAGTCCGCCTTGATCGGCCAGATGAACTGCACTCCCCAGATGGCGTTGGACTTGCGGTCGAGCACGAACCCGCGTGAACGGATGGTTTTGACTGCGCCGCCGGGACCGTCCGCGCGGTAGGTGAAGGTCGTGGCGACGGTGCCGTCGGGGTCGAGACGATAGGACTCGACCGAGTTGTGCGCGCCTTGCTCGATGAAAGGCGGGATGTTCGCGATCACGTACCAGTCGCCCATGAAACGCTGCAGGTCGAGATCGCCGACGGTTTCGAGCGGCATCGTGGGCGAACTCTGGCAGCCGCCGAGCGCGAGCGTGCAGACGAATGATGTTAACCAGCGGGGTGTCATCGAAGGTCCTTTCAGTTCAGCACGTAGCGCAGCCGCCGCCCGCCGTCGAGCGTCGACTCGAGCGCGAGCCATTCCTGCTGCGGCGAGTACCAGAGGTCGATCGGATGCCCGGCACCGGCGATGCGGTAACGTGCGGCGTTCACATTCGCGCCGCGCACCGCGATCGTCTCGTCACCGAGCGCAGTCACGCGCACCGTTTCGTATTCGCCGGTCTGCGCATTGAGCAACCGCGACTGGCGCAGGATCGCCGGGTTCCAGTAAGCGAACGTCATCACGCAGCCTTCGAGCGCTGCGCGGCTGCGTGCGCCTACGACCGCCATCCGCTCGCCTTCCCGCGCCGCAGTTACGCTGAGCCGCTCACCGTTGTCGTCGGTGCGCGCCGTCAGGGCGGCGAGACAGCCTGCGCGCCAGCGCTCGTTCGCGTCGTGGGCGTAGCGGTAAGCGGCAATGCCGAGGAAGCGCACGCTGAAGCGCGCTTCGTTGACGAGCTCGCGCTCCACGCCGTGCTCGCTCAGCGCGTAGCGGTGATGGCCGATGGGGGCGCCGTCGAGCAGCACACGAAAGTCCCAGGTGCGCGTCTGCGCCGCCGCCGGCAGCGTCGTTACGCACGCAGCGAGTACGACCGCGCACGACAACACGCGGCCCAGCAGCGCGGCGGGGAGCATGCGCTTCATGCCTTCGCCTCGTGCTCGCGCGGCGGACCGGGGAAGAACGCGTTGGTGCGCCTCACGTATGCGCGATAATCCGGCCGGCGCCCGCCGATGTCGGCCTCGAGCAGCGTCACGCCCGACACTTTCAGCAGGAGCACCGTCATCAGCAGTGGCGACACGATGGCCCACCAGCCGCCGGCGCTGAGCGCGATCGTGAAAAACCCCCACCACACGCAGAATTCGCCGAAATAATTCGGGTGCCGCGTGTAGCGCCACAGCCCGCTGTCGAGGACCCGCCCGCGATTCGCCGCGTGCGACCTGAAGCGCGCGAGCTGCAGGTCCGCGACGGTCTCGAAGACGAGTCCGCACACAGCCAGCGCCGCGCCGAGCACGTCGAGCACGCCCGGGGCGCGCCCGCTGGCGAGCGCCGCGAGCAGCGGCGCCGAGACGATCCACGCCAGCACCGCCTGCAGCGCGAAGACCAGGTACACGCTCTTCAGCGCGAATCCGGGCTGGTTGCGCGCCCGTATCGCCTGGTAACGGCGATCCTCGGGCTCACCCCAGTTGCGCCAGGTGATGTAGACGCCCAAGCGCACCGCCCAGAGCGTGGCGAGCGCGCCGACGCACACCGCGCGCGGCCCCACGGCAGGCAATGCGAGCGCGTAACCCAAGCCCGCCGCGAGTATCAGCGCCGGCCACGCGCTGTCGACGATGCTCACGTCACGCTTGCCGAGACTGACGCTCCACGTCACCAGCGCCAGCGCCAGGGTTGCGGCGAGCCCGGTAAACGCGGCGGGGACGAGCGAGCTGAAATCCGGCATCGCGCTTCAACCCGCAACGTGAGGGTGAATGCCGTCGTAGCGGCGCGCGAGCGCCATCAGCGCGGGCATGATCGCCGCCCAGCCGACAGCGAGCGCGGTGAGCGCGAACACCGGGTCGATCAGTGTGACCGCGCCGAGTTGCGCGGCGCCCCAGTAGGAAAGCGGACCCGCCACGGCCCCGACCAGTGCTGCGAGCAGCGCCCGTCCGTGCAGCCAGCCGAGCGAAACGTTGAGCGTCGTGGCGAACAGCGCCCACAGCGCGAGGATCCAGTGCGGCGCCGCCCCGCGCATGGGCCCCCCCGAGGTGAACTCGAGCGCGCGCGCCGCCATGAGCGCGCTGTCCCACAGGCCGCCGAGCAGCAGCGCGATTGCGATCAGCTTTAGTGACTGCGCAGGTCGCGCGGCGAACACGAGGTGCAGCGCAACGATGACGGCAGCGAGCGCCGAGCCGGCGGCCGCCAGACCGTAAGCGGCGCCGAGCACGCACGCGAACCAGCCGATCTGAAAGGCGATCGCGTTGGCAACGACGTAGCCGATAGATGTCGGATGCGTCCCGGCAGCGGGCGCGTGGGTCATGACAGCCATTCCCGTTGCCGTCGCTCAGGAACGACGCTCGAAGAGGTAGTGGCTGACCCACCACTGCTCGCCGTCGTCGTAGCCGAAGAGCTCGGCGCACGACATGAAGAAGATGCGCCAGCGCATCCACCATTGCGCGGCTGCTTGCGCGCCGTACGCGCTCTCGAGCACCGGCCATACCGCGCTGCGCCGCGCGTCCATGTTGGCCAGCCACGCGTTCGCAGTGCGCTCGTAGTGACGGCCGTTCCAGCGCCAGCGCGCAGCGAGCTTCAGGTGATCCTGAAAGCGCAGCGCCAGGTCATCGCTCGGCATCATGCCGCCGGCGAAGAAATGGCGGCTCATCCAGTCGCTTGCATCGCGCTCGACGAACGCGTACGGGCTCGCCCGGTGCACGAACACGTGCATAAAGAAGCGCCCGTCCGGCCGCAGCCAGCCGTGGACGCGGCGCAGCGCCTCGGGCCAGTTGCGCAGGTGCTCGAACATCTCCACCGACACCACGCGGTCGTAGCGCGCGGCGGTGTCGAAGGCGTTCATGTCGCAGGTGACGACCTGGATGTTGTCGAGGCTGAGCCGCGCCGCTTCGGCCATGATGTAGGCGCGTTGCGAATGCGAATTCGACACCGCCGTGACGCGGCTGCGCGGATAGCGGCTCGCCATCCACAGGGTGAGCGATCCCCAGCCGCAGCCGAGCTCGAGCACGTCCTGGCCGTCGCGCAGGCCGGCGCGCTCGCAGGTCACCGCCAGCG
>JBKJZR010000242.1:0-7433 GCA_046715035.1 Burkholderiales bacterium
CGCCGCGCGCGGCTGCAGCAGCGCGCGCTCAGATCAGCGCGCCTGCTGTATCGGCAAAAAGCACGGGATTTCTTGGCGGAACTGCACGATGCCTAGTGTCCTGACACGGAGTATTCGCAACATCCCCGCGGTCGTGGCCAAGCTGTCGAGCCAGCTGAGGGCGATCGTCGAGCAACCCGACGTCCGTGAGCGTTTCTACAGCCAGGGCATAGTGCCCGTATATGCGGCGCCCGAGGAGTTCGCGGCCTACATCAAAGGGTCGGTCGCCAAGTACGCGAAGGTCATCAAGGAACTGGGCCTCAAAGCGGAGTGACACGCAGCGCCTGCGATTCGTGCGCTCTGCGGACGCGCGTCCGCCCCAAAGGTTTTTTGCCATGGCTCCCGAGCGTTCTTCCCCAGCTTTGCAACGGGCTTGGGTTACCTCAGCGTTGCGTTCGGGCCTGGGCACAGAACCGCTGTCTTTGCGGGTGCCCGCGCACCTGTATGATCACTCGCGCAAAGCGTGGCGCTCCCCGGATGAATGTGCAGCGCTTTTCAGGCGACCAGTAACGAAAGGCAGCGAATGATGCCAGCGATTCTGGCCTTAAGTGGGAGAAGATCGATAGCATCAAACCGCCGCAAGGCATTGACGCGGCTTATTCGCTCCGTATCACGCAGGGCCGACGCGCGACTGCATATCGTGATGCGGATTTCATGCGGTTCCTCACCATTCAGCCAGATCACGATTCGACGTACGGAAAGAAATAACCCAACGCGCACGTGCCGGGAGGCTAAATGCAGAACAAGGACATCAAGGTCCGCTCCGGCGGCGGCGACGAGTTCGATTGCTACCTGGCGGTGCCGGACGGCAGGGACGATGTTCCGGCCATCGTGCTCGCCTCGGCGGTGCACGGCGTCGACCAGGATATCCGCGCGCTCGCCGACGAGTTCGCGTCGAACGGCTACATCGCCGCGGCGCCCGATCTGTTCTGGCGCTCGATACCCGGTCCGCTCGGCCGCGACGACGACCGCACCAGGCAGCGCTCGCAGCCGCGTCTCGAGAAGATCCGGGCAGGCGAAGCCGACATGGCGGACGCGCTGGCGGAAGTACGCACGCTCCCGCGATTCAATGGTCGCGCAGTGGCGATGGGGTTTTGCTACGGCGGACCCTACGCGATTCTCGGACCGCGTCGTCTCGGTTACGACGCCGGCATCGCCTGTCACGGCACGCAGCTGCTCGACTTCATCGGCGAGTTGGAAAGCGTCAGCCAGCCGGTGTGCATCATTTGGGGCGATCAGGATCACGCCGCGCCGCCGCCGGTGCAGCAGGCTTATCGCGAGCTCGCCTCGCGCAGGGCCAACGTCGAAGTGCACATCTTTCCCGGCGTGCTCCACGGCTACATGATGCCCGGCAGCAAACAGGCCTACAGCGCCGAGACGCGCGCTTTCTCGATGTCGCGCGCACTGTCGCTGCTCGAAGGGTTGCGCGGCGGGCGCGTGCGCGAGCCGTTACGTGGTGTTGCGCAGGGCATAAGCCCATGACATGACAGCGTGCTGTTAAGGGCTACGGCGGGGGTGGGTTGGTACTTGATGTCATTAACCCATCCCCATCCCAACCTTGCCCTTGAAGGGGAAGAATACGGCGCTATGCGTGGTAACGTCGCCCATCCCCATCCCAACCTTGCCCTTGAAGGGGAAGGAGAATACGGCGCTATGCGTGGTAACGTCGCCCATCCCAACCTTCCTCTGAACGGGAAGGGAAAGGAGAGCTCAGCCGCATGGCGGGTGACAAGGCCCCGTCCCAGCCTCCACCTTGAAAGGGGAGCAGCAATCCCGGCATCGGGCTGCGCGCCGGTGTGGGCTGCCCGCGCCCGCGGCTGGGTCGGAAAGTTACGGATGCGCTAGACGCGCGATTGCGTGATTCGAGGTTAGGGGAGTCGTTCATATGCAACGCACCAACCGGCAGTGGCGGCTCGTGTCGTACCCCGAGGGATTGCCCACCGTCGAGAACTGGACTCTCGACGAGGGAACCGTCGGTGCCCCCGGCCCGAACCAGATGCTGGTGCGCGCGATCTATCTCGACGTCGCGCCGTACATGCGCGGTCGCATCAGCCCGCAGAAGAATTACGCGCGCGGCGTCGCCCTCGGCGAGGTGATGATCGGCGGCGGGGTGGGCGAGGTCGTCGAGTCGAATTGCAAGGGCTACCAGCCCGGCGATATCGTCGTCACGGATTTTTCCTTCGGCTGGCAGGAGTACGCGCTGCTGCGCCCTGCCGTTGTGCGGCCGGTCGACGCGCAGCTTGCGCCGCTGCCCTACTGGCTCGACGCGCTCGGCCTGAACGGGATGACAGCGTACTTCGCGCTCATGGAAGCGACGCGCATGACCCCGGGCGACACCGTGGTCGTTTCCGCTGCCGCCGGATCGGTCGGCCAGATCGCGGGACAGATCGCGAGGCGAGGCGGCTGCCGCGCGATCGCGATCACAAGCTCGGCGGAGAAACTCGCAGCGTGTCGCGCATTGGGTTACGACGACGGCGTGGACTACCGCGCGGAAGCGGATCTCGCAGCCGCTATCGCCCGGGTGTGTCCGCATGGCGCCGACATTTTCATCGACAACACCGGCGGACCCATACACGACGCGGTCCTGCAGAATCTCGCTCCCCATGCCAGAGTGGCGCTGGTCGGCTCGATCAGCCTCGCGGGAAACTTCGGCAAGCCCGACATCGGGCCGCGGTTCCTGCGGCAAATACTTATCGCGCGCGCGAACATCCGCGGCTTTCTCGTGAGCGACTATCAGGCGCAGTACGACGCAGCGCGCAAACGGCTCGGCGACTGGTATCGCGGCGGCGCGCTCAAATCCAACTTCGATATCGCCCACGGCATCGAGAGCCTTCCCAACGCATTCCTGCGCCTGTTCGCAAGCGCCAATCGCGGCAAGCAGCTCGTGCAGGTCGGTGATGCGCCGCCCGCCGCAGCGGGCTGAATCGATCAGGTCCGCGCGATTTCGCTACAATCCGGTGTTCCGGGATAGCAAGAGGAACAGATGCACAACGCATCTTGTTGCAGGGAGACCGCGGGCAGGTCGGCAATACGCAGCCCGTCTGCGGGGTTCGCAATAGTTGTCGGCACGCTGGCTGCGTTTGTTCCTGCGACGGCGCTGGCGCAAGCATACCCTGCCAAGCCGATCCGCTTCGTGGTCCAGGCTGCCGCAGGCGGGCAGACCGACATCATGGCGCGCATCGTCGGCCAGAAGCTTGCCCAGAGTTGGGGGCAGCAGGTAATCGTCGATAATCGGCCCGGCGCCGGCGGTACGATTGCGATGGATTTCGTCGCCAAGTCGGCACCCGACGGGTACACGCTTGGCACTGCGGCGATGAACACGCACGGGGCCGCGACGGGCCTGTATCCCAAGCTTCCCTACGATGCCGTCAAGGATTTTGCGCCGGTCGTCTATGCGGTCGCGACCGTCAGCGTGCTGTCGGTGCATCCAGCGCTTCCCGTGCGCTCGGTCAAAGAGCTGCTTGCGCTGGCCAGGGCCAAACCCGGCGCGCTCACTTTCGCGTCGGGCGGAGCCGGCACGTCGAATCACCTGTTCATGGAGTTGCTCAAGCTCGAAGCGAAGGTCGACATCGTGCACGTGCCGTACAAAGGCAGCGCTCCGGCGCTTACCGATGTCATGGCGGGACAGGTTTCGATGATCTTCGACCCCATGCCGCCGTCGCTGCCTTTCATCAAGGCCGGCAAGCTGCGGCCGCTCGCGGTGAGCAGCGCCAGGCGCTCGCCGCTGCTTCCCGAGGTGCCGACCATGATCGAGGCCGGCGTGCCCGGTTACGACTATCTGTCGTGGCTCTCGTTTGTAGCACCCGCGGGCACGCCGCGCGAAGTGATCGCCAAGCTCAACGGCGAGATCAACCGCATCCTGCAGGACGCCGAGGTCAGGGAAAAACTCGGCTCGCTCGGCATGACTCCGGTGGGCGGAACGCCCGAGGAGCTCGGCGCGCACATCAGCAAGCAGGTCGAGGTGTGGACGCGCGTCATCCGGGTGTCCGGCGCGAAAGCCGACTGATTCCATCACCGCCGCTCGCGCGGCGCTCGTCAATTTCAAGGAGACGTGCCGTGTTACGTGAACTCGATCGCATGACGTTCGACGAAGTCGAAGCGTATCTCAAGGATGGACCCGGGATCATCATTCTGCCGCTCGGCTCCACCGAGGAGCACGGCACGCATGGCCCGATGGGCACGGATACTTTCGCGGCGCGCCTCGTGTGCCGCCAGGTCGCCGACCGGCTCGACGCGATCCTCGCTCCCGCCGTTCCGTTCGGAATGTGTTTCGACCAGCGGCATTTCAAGGGCACGATCGTGCTCAAGCCGAGCACTTACGCGCACTTTCTCAAAGAGGTCTGCCAGAACTTCATCCGCGACGGCTACCGGCTCGTGCTCGCCATCAGCGGCCATCGCGGCAACGACCAGGCGGCAGTCTCCGGCCTGCAGGAAGCGGCTTACGACTCGGACACGCACGTGCTGTATATGTGTTATCAGGACGCGAACCGCGGCCGGCTCGCGGAAGTGCTCGGCCCCGAAGCTGCGGGGCATATCCGTCCGGAGGACATGAAGTACGGCGCCGACGGGCACGGCGGCTCAGTCGAGCTCTCGCTCGCCGAGGCGCACGCCCACGGGTCGGTGCGCATGGACAAGCGCAAGCAGCCCGACCGCGGGCCCTCCGACATACTGCGCTCCTTCCCGTTCAAAGCCGTGCTCAATATCGAGCAGGTCGCTCCCACCGACGGCTTCTTCGGGGATCCTGCCATCGTCTCGCAAGCCCTCGGCGAGCGCGTCGCGGAGAAGACCGCCGAGAAAATCGCCGCCGAGGTGCGGCGCTTCCTGGAAGCGTTTCCGACTCGCACGAAACGGACCGCGTAAGCGTGGCCGCGGACGGCAGCGGCAGGGCGCGGCGCAAGCCCCGCGGCATCGTCGTCGCGCCCCAGCCGATCGCCGTCGAAGTCGGCGCTGAAGTTCTGCGCGCCGGCGGCAACGCCCTGGATGCCGCGCTCGCGACGGCATTCGCGCAGGGCATCGTCGATCCTTTCAACTGCGGCATCGGCGGCTTCGGCACGATGCTCGTGCATGACGGCCCGACCGGCAAGACCGTCGCGTATTCATACCACGGGCGCGCCGGGTCTCTCGCGCACCCCGACGTGTTCGCGGACAAGGTCGTCGGACAAATCCACGGGCATGCCGAGCGCTATGAGGTCGAAGGCGCGCTCAACCAGATCGGCTACCAATCCGTCGTCGTGCCCGGCGTACCGGCCGGCTTCGAAATGGCGCACCGCGCTTTCGGCAAGCTGCCCTGGGCAGTCCTGTTCGAGCCCGCGATACGCCTCGCGAGAGAGGGCATCCCGCTGCCGGGCGAGGTTTACCAACAGTGGGTCGACCTGACCGAGCCCGGCCACAAGCCGGGGCTCGAGCGCATTCAGGCAACGCAGGCGTGCGCGGACATTTTTGCGCCCGGCGGCCAGCTGCTCAGGCCGGGGCAGCTGTTGCGCCAGGCCGACTACGCAATGACGCTCGAGCGTCTCGCGCAAGCGGGCGCCGACGATTTCTATCGCGGAGAAATCGGGCGGCAGATTGCCGCGGACTTCGCGCAAAACGGCGGGCTGTTCACCGCCGCCGACCTGGCGGCATACGCAGCCGAAGCGGAGGCGCCCGTAAGCGGCAGCTATCGCGGGCTCGAGGTGCTGAGCACGCCGCTGCCGGCGAGCGGCGTGCAGATCATCGAGCTCTTGCACGTGCTCGAGGAGTTCGACCTCGCGCAACTGCTGCAGGAAGACGAGCCGCGCTACGTGCACACCGTGAGCCGGGCGATGCTGGCGACGTTCGCCGATCGGGCGCGGTTTCTCGGCGATCCGAAGTTCGTGCAGCCACCCCTGGAGCGTCTGACCAGCAAGGCCTACGCGCGCGAGCTCGCGGACATCGTGCGCGGCGATCAGCCGGTCACCGTCGAGGGGCTCGATTACCTGGAAGCGCAGCACACGACGCACGTCTGCGTCGCGGATGCCGGCGGCAGCGCGGTGTCGCTGACGCATACGCTGGGCTCGGCGTCGGGCGTTATCACGCCCAGGCTCGGCTTCGGCTACAACAACTGCATGTACCAGTTTCACCCGTACCCCGGTCATCCCAACTCGATCGCACCCGGCAAGAGCCGCATGACCGGCGCGGCGCCGACCCTGGTGTTTCGTGAGCAGCGCCCGTGGCTGGCCGTCGGTGCCCTGGGCGGCACGCGCATGCCGACCGCGATCACCAATACCATCGTCGGCATCGTCGATCACGGCTTGAGTCCGGTGGAGGCCGTCGACGCACCACGCTTTCATGCCGAAGGACCGTGGCTGGAAATGGAAACCCGGCTGTACTGGCGGCTGCGCGAGCCGCTCGAAAAGCTCGGCTGGAAACTGCGTTCGTCGAAGCGCGGCTACGATCGCGCGTTCGCGCTCGTCTTCGCCACGCTCGCCGCGCCGGACGGCAGCTTCCGCGGCGGCTCCGATCCTCGCGGCGGCGGCGGCGTCTCACTGGCATGATGGGCAGGGCCATGCACAGGGTTTTGCACTTTTGCGGCACGCTGGCGTGTTGCGCCGCAGTGACCGCGGCATGGGCGCAGCCCGTGACCTATCCCGCGAAGCCCGTGCGCTGGGTGGTGCCATTCCCTCCCGGGGGCAGCGCCGATCTGATGGCGCGCATGATCTCGCCCGAGCTGGGGAAAGCGCTCGGCCAGCAAGTGGTCATCGAGAATCGCCCGGGCGCATCGGCGATCGTCGGCGCGGAGTACGTTGCCAAGGCGGCCCCCGACGGTCACACGCTTCTGCAGTGCAACGTCGGCCAGTTCGCGATCAATCCGAGCCTTTATCCGAGGCTGCCGTACCAGCCGCAGCGCGATTTTGCGCCGGTCACGGTGATCGCGTCCGTCGACAACGTGATGGTGGTCACGCCGTCGCTGCCCGTCAGCACCGTGCGCGAATTGATCGATCTCGCGCGCAGGCGCCCCGGCGAGCTCAACTTCACGTCCAGCGGTGCCGGTTCGCTCACGCATCTGACGGGAGAGCTGATGAAGCTCCACGCCAACATTCGGATGACGCACGTGAGCTACAAAGGCAGCGCGCCGGCCGCAGTCGACACGATGGCGGGTTTCGTGCAGATCATGTTCGACAACCTGCCGGGCACGCTCGAGAACATCAGGTCGGGCCGGCTGCGGGCGCTGGCGATTCTCAGCCGTGAGCGGTCAGCGGTGCTGCCCAATGTGCCGACGCTGCACGAATCGGGATTCCCCGGCTACGACATGGTGTCGTGGCAATGCGTAGCGGCCCCCGCTGCAACGCCGAAAGCGGTGATCGACCGGTTGCATACCGAGATCGCTGCCGTGCTCAGGTCAGCGCCCATCCGCGATCGCATGGCGACCCTCGGCG
>JBKJZR010000243.1:0-5630 GCA_046715035.1 Burkholderiales bacterium
TACGACATGGAGCGCGACTTCGTGCCGCTGACGCGCATCGCCTCCGTCGCCAACGTGATGGTGGTCCAGGCGTCGCTCGGCGTGACGAGCGTCGCCGAATTCATCAAACATGCGCAGGCCAACCCCCGCAAGCTGAATTGCGGACATTCGGGCAACGGCACCCCTGCCCACCTCGCGGCGGCGCTGTTCAACGTCATGGCGAAAGTCGACATCCAGCACGTGCCTTACAAGGGCGCGGCGCAGGTGCTGAGCGACCTGATCGCCGGCCACATCCAGTGCCAGTTCACGTCCCCGGTGGTCGCCATGCCGCACGCGAAAGGCGGCCGTGTCAGGGTGCTGGCGACCACCGGGAGCGGACCGGATCCGCTTGCACCCGAGCTGCCGACGGTCGCCGAAACCGTGCCGGGTTACGAAAGCACGCAGTGGTTCGGCATCGCGGTCCCGGCGCGGACGCCAAAGCCGGTAATCGACAAGCTACATGCCGAGATCATGCGTGCGCTGCGTTCGCCGGAAGTGAGCGAGCTGCTGAGCAAACAGGGCGCCACCGTGCAGCCCGAATCCCCAGCCGCGTTTGCAAAGTACATACGCGAAGAGCGCGAGCGCATCGCCGGGCTCGCCAAAAGCGCCGGGATCACGATCGATTGATCCGCGCGCTTTTCGCGCGCAGCAACAGCGTGCTCGTGCAGCCTGGGAACAGCAAGGCGCTGCCTGAGCGGCAGCGTTAGCGACTACGGTTTCTGCTGCGCCCCCGGGTAATGACGCGGCAACACGATGCGGACGAGCGTGCCCCGCCCGGGTTCGGAAGTCAGCTCCACCGTCGCATCCAGCAATTCGCTGAGCCGCTTGACGATCGCGAGGCCGATGCCTTCGCCCTGCTCCTGATGGACCGCACGACGGTCGGGCACCTTACCGGCGGGAAGAGCAGCCTTGCTCGCGCCTTGTCGCTCCGGGTCTTCACCGGCATTCTCTACCAGACGCGCTCCTGCAGTGGCTTCCTCCAACGCCTCAGTCAAAGGAGCACCGGGGCCGGCATGAAAACCGGGGCCGGTATCCTGCACGCTCATCATCCAGCGCTCCGCGTCATCCTTGCGGCTGTCACCCCACCCCACGGTCACCCCGCCCTGCGCCGTGTACTTGAAGGCGTTGATCAGCAGGTTCTGAGCGATGCGCCTTAACTTTATCGTGTCCCCCTCCACGACAAAGTTAGCCGGGCCATGCGTCTTCAGGAATAACCCACGCTCTTCTGCGAGCGGCTGCAGGTTCTCGCACAGCTCGCGCAGGAGCGCGCCCGCATCGATCGGCTTGATGTCGCGCCACTCGTGTCCGGCCTGCAGACGCGCCAGGCTCATGACGTCATCCAGCATGACGTGGAGCGACGACACGTTTTTCTTGAGTAAGCGCAGGAAATTGTCGCGTGTCGGCTGCGGGACGTTTTCCAGCGTCAGACCCGCCGTCACGTTGGTGACGACACCCAGGTTGCCGCGCAGGTCATGCGCGGCCTCCCGCCACAGTTCCGCACGTTGGCGCTCGAGCTCACGCACCTGTTCCAATGCCCCTTCCAGGTCGCGTACATATCCCGCAGCCTCGATCTGCTGCATCTCGAAAAATCGATCGGTACTGTTGCTCACGCCTTCGCCGCAAACGCTGGCCAGCGCCCGGTATGCGGCCGGCATTACGTCCGGCTCCAGGTCCGGGCGCGCGGCCGCGTAGCTGCGCAATTCGTCCGCCAGACACAGCTGCAGGTGGCCCCACTCCCGCGTCACCTCCCGCAGGTGATAGCCCTGCTGCCAGCGATGCAAACCGTGAGCGGCAGCATCCTCGTGCGATTCCTTCTTGGCAGCGGCGTGCTCCCTGTCAGCCCGGGCACGCAGCTCTCTTCCGAATGCGTCGAGCACGTGCGGAATATGATCGTTGAGCTGCTTGCGGGGAAGCGAGGAGGCGGTGGTCAACTGCGGGTCGCTTTCGATGGCCTCGCGCCACGCCTTCAGGATCGCCGGCCGCCGCTCGGCCAGATGCGACGCCAATCCCGCCAACTGCTCGTCAATGTGGTGCGTGCGATCCATCTTTGCGCCAGTGGGAAGGCTCCACGGTGAGTCCGCCGCAGTTGGAAGGAATGGCTGTAAGGGGTCGCAATTCTACTACAAGGAGACCACGGCAACCGGCAAAGTGTCAGGTCGATTGACGCGGCGCGTCACTCCCGCGTAAGCCCCAGCCGTGCATGCCATTCCGCGATGGACTCTTGGGGATAGCCCGTGAACTTCTTGTCGCTCGCTCCTGCTTCCAGCTCCACCCACGGCGCCTTGAACCTCAACATCAGATGCGTGTGCTGCGGGGGCGCGGGAAGCGCGGTGTCGATCGCAGAGGCGAAAGGATGAACGAACTGCGGCCATTCCGGGCTGAACAGCCATAATGCCGACCCGCACCGCTTGCAGAAATGCCGTTCTCCGGTACTGGTGTGGGCGCGTTTGTTAGCCGCACTCTTGATCTTTGCATGGTAGATGCTGACATTGGCGCGACCCTTGACCTTCAACGTCCTCGCATCGCCGCCGATGTTGATCGCGTAACCCCCGCCACCGTGCGTCTTGCGGCAGATGGAGCAGTAGCACCGCTGGTAAGGATAGGGCGTGCTGCTGGCGACGCTGAAATGCACCGCGCCGCAATGGCACGATCCTTTGAGCTGCATATCGACTCCTTGCAAACATAGTTCTCCAGATCCGGCCGGGAAACTGCAACGCGGCCAGCGCAGCCGATTGAAAGCCAGCGCGCCTAACCCGCACCATCCATGCTGCCGACGTTCGGCACGGCGGCAAGCCCCATTTCCGTGAGGTCCATCACCTCCCGTGGCGTAAACCCCGGCGCTACTTCTTCGAGGACGAACCGGCCATCGTGCCAATGCAGGAGTGCCAAGTCGGTAACCACGTAATTCACGCAGCTTTTCCCAGTCAGCGGATAGGTGCATGCGCGCCGCAGTTTCGGCCGCCCCTTGCTGTCGGTGTGCTCCATCACGATGATCAGGTCGCCTTTGCCAGACAGCAGGTCCATCGCCCCGCCAATGCCGCCGCGCTTCGCGTCCGCCGTGCTCCAGTTGGCAACGCTGCCGGCTTGGTCCACCTCGTACGCGCCGAGAATGACGGTGTCGATGCGGCCGCCGCGCGCCATCTCGAACGAGGTGACGCTGTCGAAAAAGGAAGCGCCCGGGCGCAGCGAGACGAACTGGCCGGCAGCGTTGTAGATGTCCGGGTCGACCGCGTCGCCGGTGACCATTTCGCCGTAGCCGAGAACGCCGTTCTCGGCATGCAGGATCACGTCGCGGTGCTGCAGGTAGTTCGAAACCATCGTCGGGATGCCCACCCCGAGGTTCACATAGGTGCCGTCCTTCACCAGCGCGGCGGCGCGCTTCGCGATGCCTGCACGCGTGAGCGCGGGCTTGCCGTTGTAGAGGCGCGGCTGGTCGGACGGCCGCCGTTCGGGACGCCGCCAGGCCTTGCCGTCCACGGTCTGCGTGGTCCTGACGACACGCGACACGAATATGCCCGGCAGATCGATCAGCTCGGGCGGGATCACGCCGGGCTCGACGATCTCATCGACTTCGACGATCGCAACCCGTGCAGCCTTCGCGAAACTGGGATTGAAATTCTGGCTGCCGCCGCGAAACTGGACATTGCCGAGGCGGTCCGCGCGATAGCCGCGCAGAAAAGCGTAGTCCACGTGTATCGCGTGCTCGAGAACATGCGGCCTGCCGTCGAAGTCGCGCGTTTCCTTGCCCTCCGCGATCGCGGTGTCAGCGCCGGTCGGCGAGTAGAACGCCGGTATGCCCGCGCCGCCGGCGCGGCAGCGTTCGACGAGGATGCCCTGGGGCACCAGTTCCACCTCCATCTCCCCGGCTACGATCTGCGCTTCGCTCGCGGTGGGCGTGCCGGGCCGCACCGAGAATGCCGCAATCAGTTTCTTCACCTGGCTGTTCTCGGCGAGGATCTGGCCGCGATGCGCGCCGGGGTCGCCGAGGGAGTTGCAGACGAGGCACAGGTTCTTGGTGCCTTTGTCGCGCAGGGCGAGGATGAGGCTCGTCGCGAACCGGTGCCCTACGCTGAACCCGGCGATCGCGATCGTGGCGCCATCGGCGATGTCCGCGATCGCCAGCTCAGGCGTCGCTATCGATTTGTCCATGCGCCTCCTTCATGTCGCGTTGCCGTCAGCGAACTGCAATCGGCCCGCTTGCGTGCGGTTTTTACGGCGCAGGCTCTGCCTCGCGGTGGGGATGGTGATCCTGACTCCGCAATCCGGCTGACTCGGGGACGAGCGACCTGCAGATCGCGTCGATGTGCCTAACATCCGTGCCACAGCATCCGCCGACCACGGAGAGCCGGGGAAGAAGGCTGTTTAGTGCCTTGTATTGCGCCCCCAGTGCTTCCGGGTCGCCGGCATCGAGGGTGGTGCTCTCATCGAGCTCGGCGTGACTCCGAGTAGAAGCATTCGCCCTCAGGCCACGCACGCGGGCGAGCCAGCTGCCACCCCCCTTCAGCACTTCATCGAAGTGGCTCGGATGCGCACAGTTGATCATGTAATAGGCTGCGTAGCTGTCCGTCTCGGCATCGGTCTGGGTGATGGCGGCCTCGAGCGGCTGCCCCGATGGTAGCCGCCCGTCGGTCTCCAGGGTGAACGAGATCGCAACCGGCATGCGATTGGCCTTTGCCGCGCACACGATACCGATCGCTTCCTCGACGTAATTCATCGTGAACGCCGCGACCATATCGGCCTGCGTCTGCGCGAAAGTCTTCATTTGCCGGCCGTGATAGTCGCACGCCTGCCCGCTCGTCATGCGTGCCGCCGGAACGTAACCATCGCCCCGCGGACCGATATTACCGCTGATCACGATCGGCTTGTCTGGTGTCTCGTAAGTCTCGCGCAGCTCGCAGAGCAGCTCGATCGATCTGCGATTCACGCCGTCGAGCCTCGCTGCATCGTAGCCGAGCCGGGCGGCCCAATCGGCGTTGGCGCGCCAGGTCGGGCTTTCCAGCACGAGGCCGAGCCCGTAGGACCGCGCCATTAGCGCGTAATCGCGGAAATAGCCGCGGATCACATCGGTGCCGCTCGCCGTCTTCAGCAGATCGAACGCCGCGAAGTGGGGCAGCTCGAGACCGTGATGAAAAATGAGCGTCGATTCCAGTCCGCCGTCCGTCATGAACAACTGGTCGCCAAGCTGGGGGAGCTCGTTACGGTATCTGCTCACTGTCGCCTCCATTGAAGTTACCGAAAGTTTATCGAGTGCAACCGGTTATGCAGCTGCAGTTATCGGCCTGCAACTGCATTCCTGGAACTGCACGGCACCCTCGGCGAATGACGCTTTCGCGACTGCCGGTTGCAGTCGAGGACACAGCTGGCTGCGAACCGTGATCGCTGCTGCGCTCACCAGGCTTTGGCTCGCGCGGGCGGCCGGCTGAGGAAAACGGCCTTTCGCCTGGTCGGCGAACCACAGCAGCAGGGCGATCAGCGTGCCCCCCGGGAGGATCAGCTCGATCAAGAGGTACGGCCCCATACGGCGCAAGCGTTGCAGTAATGATTTCGCACGTGAGATGTTCATAGCAGTTGCCTTTCCGCGGGGCGGGAAGATCGAGCCCCAGTTCGTAAGG
>JBKJZR010000244.1:0-11384 GCA_046715035.1 Burkholderiales bacterium
CAACGCGATACACCGCTGGTACAAGTTTCCGGTGGAACGTCCATCCCTGCCGCATTTGCAGGCGTGGTACGACCGCCTCTGCGCGCGGCCGGCGTATCAAAAACATATCGCGAGCGCGTAAAGCGCGAGCGTCTGCTGAAGGCGCGAACTTCAATCAGGCGTTTTCTACTCGACTTGAAGTTCGCCAGGGTTTCCGTACGTGCCGCGGGAGGCGCGCGATGTCCGCTGTTTGTTTACCGTCCTCTCGACGACTGCCCGGTTCTCGTCTTTCCCGCTGCTGCTCGCGTAGTGCGTAGGGTGCGCTTGCGCACCAGGCAGAAAAGGTGCTTGCACCCATGCGCCGCCATGACATCGGTGCGCAAGCGCACCCTACGCTTACTCGCCGCGCCCTCCGGAGAAGACGCCCCGGCCGCTCAGCCTGCTTTGCGGCACCAGATGTGGAACATGCCGTTGAATGTGTCGGGATACTCCGCTTCATAGATATCCCAGTTCGTGAAATCGCGCATGAGGGGATCGTCAGGGAACATGCGGCGGAACAAGGCCACCGCCTGGCGGGGCAGGTGCGTAAGGCCGAGAACGGCCAGACCGGCGGCATCGAGCATGGCCGAGATCTGGGGCAGGCGATATTGGTATTCGTGGACATGGAAAAGCAGATCGCGGCACATGCTCATCGAATAAAAGTCATTTGAGACCCGCAGCGCGTAGAGCGGCGAGCCTTGCTCGGCGCTGAGCACCGTCGCGCGAAACGTTCTGATGTCATGTTCGGTTGGCGCAAGCTGCGCTTGCTTTATCGCCGCGCGCGCAGCGTTCACGGGTGCGCGCGCGCGCTCACTGTAAAGACCGATCTTGAACAGACCGCCGGGAACCAGGAGCCGCGTGAGAACGCCCAACGCCGCCTGCGGATCCCGCATGTGGTGCAAGACGCCCGTGCTCGCAATCACGTCGAAGCGCTGTGTAAGCTGCTCGAGCGCCAGAATATCGCTCTGGCGAAAATCGATATTGGCGACCCCTGTGCGGCCGGCGAGGCGTTTGGCGTAGGCGAGGCTCGATAAGCTCAGGTCCACCGCCAGCACTTGCGCGTTGGCGATGTTCGCCGCCAGCCAGATGGCATCGCGTCCGGTGCCACAGCCCGCTACCAGGATGCGCGGCGCGGGGGGCGCCACGACAGGCGGTAACGCGGGCAGCTCGCGCTCGAGCCACGAGGTCAGCGTGAGCGCAGGCTCGCGATCGACCGCGAACCAGCGCGGATAGGGATGTTGCTCATACATCGCGCGCACTGCCTGCGAAACCGCGTCAGCGACCATGCCTATCGCAGGAATTTCCTGGCGCAGCGTCTGCTCGACGCGAACGTTCAGCACCGCGCGCTCGAATAACTCATCGAGCGCTGGCGGTTTGCGCTCGCTCGCGAGCAATCCATCGATGCCACGAAGCGTGCTCAGGGGCCGGTACGCGGCGACGACCAACATCGATCGCAACGTGCCATCGTCGAGCGTGTGCCCGTCGGCAACGGCCGCCTCGACCGCGCGCCTGACCTCGTCCACCTTCGCGGTTTCGAGCTCGCCCTCGCTGAAAACGAACTCGTTGTTGAAGCTCTGCAGGGCAAGCGCGGCCAGAAAATCCGGCGGAGCAGCGGCGCGCGTCGGCTCGCTGAGCAGCAAGCGTGCGCGCAGTCGGGTCAATAAGTGCTCGAACTCGGCATCCGCAATCAGGTAATTACGCAATAGAATGCGCAACAGGGGGTCGTCGAGCACTACGCGCAGCGCAGAATCCTGCAATGGCCATCGTCCGTCAGGCGTTCCACCCGCCGCGAGTGCGGCGCGAAAGCCGGGCCTCACCTTCAACGCATTCAGGCCGACGTTGACATAAGGCGCCAGATCGATGTCTGCACGCTGGAAGATGCGGTTGATTTCCGCACTCCAGAACGCTGGCAACGTATCGAAACGCAGGCCCATCAGGAAGCCCAGACAGCCGCGTCGATCGAGCGCACCGTCCGGATCGCGTGCAAAAGCGTCCTCGTACGCACGCAGCGCTTCTTCCGGCCGGCCCTGCGCGACCAGCGCCTCGGCGAGCTGGCCGTGGATCTCCGCAATGTCGGGCGCGTAGCGCAGTGCCTGTCGATACGCGCCTGTGGCTTCGGCATAGCGAAACTCGTGGTGCAGGCTCATCCCCAGGCGGTAATGGGCTTCGGCGAAGGCGGGCTCGATCTCGCCGGCGCGACGGAAGCTCGCCTGAGCCTCTCCGTAGGCGTGCCGCGCCATTTCAATGTTGCCGCGGATGAGCCAATACGGTGCGATCGCGGGGCGCAACTGCGTGGCCTGCACGGCAGCATGCGCCGCCTCGTCTAAGACGCCCTGCTGGTAGAGGACCGCCGCGAGCATATTCCAGGCGTCAGGCGTATCGGGATGCGATGCGACCAGCTGGCGATAGCGTTGCTCAGCTTGCGCGAACGCGCCTGCCCGGCACAAGCCCAGCGCTTCTTCAAGCTGAACGTCGATCTCCGCGCTCGACATTACGCACTCAACACGATCGACACGCGAACCGCCGGCTCACGAAGGGAAACGACTTTCCGCCTGTTGCCGCAGAGCTCACGCGTCTCACCTCTCACCTCACGCCTCACGCCTTTCACGAACTAGATTCCCAGCGCTTTCATTTGTTTTTCAGGATAGCGCGTGCCAGCGGTGGCGCCGGGGGGGAACGCCTCGGTGAGCGCAGCAATCTCGTGGTCGCGGAGCTTCACCTCCAGCGCGGCCGCATTCTGCTCCAGAAACGCGCGGCGCTTGGTGCCGGGTATCGGCACGATGTCGTCGCCTTGCCTCACTAGCCATGCCAGCGCCACCTGCGCGGCACTGCAGCCGTGGTCGGCGGCCACCCTTTCCAGCGGGCGCAGCAATTCCGTATTGCGTTGCAGATTGTCCGCCCCGAAGCGCGGATGATCGCGGCGGCGGTCCTTGGGCAGCAGCGCGTCGAGCGACTTGATCGTCGCAGTCAGAAACCCCCGGCCGAGCGGCGCATAAGCCATGAAGCCGATGCCCAGCTCCCGGCACACCGGCAGCACGTCTTTCTCGACGTCTCTGCTCCACAGCGAGTATTCGGTCTCCAGCGCGGTAACCGGATGCACCGCGTGCGCGCGCCGTATGGTCTGGGGGCCGGCCTCCGACAGCGCGAGATAGCGCACCTTGCCCTGCTCGACCAGTTTTTTCATCGCGCCGACGGTGTCTTCTATGGGCACCGCGGGGTCGACGCGGTGCAGGCCGTAGATATCGATGACATCCACGCCGAGCCGCTGCAGCGACCTTTCGCACGCCTGCGGCACGTAATCGGGGTGGCCGCCGCTCAGTCCCGACCCGCCCCCGGCGAGCGCGAGGTTGCCGAACTTGGTCGCAATCAGCGCCTGGTTGCGCCTGCCCTGCACCGCGCGGCCGACGAGGGTTTCGTTCACGCCGTTGCCGT
Organism: Burkholderiales bacterium; assembly: GCA_046715035.1. Lineage (GTDB taxonomy): Bacteria > Pseudomonadota > Gammaproteobacteria > Burkholderiales > SG8-41 > PALSA-1004. The sequence goes on from JBKJZR010000244.1 coordinate 3,451, forward strand.
ATGCATCGGAAGTCACGATTAAATCGACCCCCAGATCCAGGGCACGGCGGATGGTTGCGACCGACTCGTCGTCGTCCGGCTCGCCGTAGCTGATCGACATTCCCATGCAGCCCAGTCCCACAGCCGAGACCCGCAGTCCGTTGTTGCCGAGCGTGCGCCTGAGCATGATTTCCCCCGAATGAATGACGTCTCCCGGGCGCAAAAAGGCGCCCGCGACATTGTAATGGAAGCGCCGCAGCGCAACCGCGATGCCCGGCCTTTGGGGGGGCGCTTGGTCGGCAGCTGCAACCCACCCTTACACGCCGATGTGAAAAAATTTCCGTAAGCCCTTGCTCCCCGTATCGACCAATGGTGCAACCGATGCGAGCACGACCGCGCAGGCCGTGCGAGCGAAAGTTACGGCAGCGTCCGGTTACGCCGCACGCACCGTAAGCAAAGGCGCGACAAGCGCATTTCCGTTGTTCAACGTTGAAAGGGACCCAAATGTTAAAGCATCTCAAGCTGGTAAGCTCGATGGGCGCACTGACGCTCGCGTTAATGGCATCGTCGCCCGTAATGGCAGCCGCCTCTCCTGTAACACAGGGAGAACTGGCGGGTCAGTTCTGGACGGAGCGCATGATGAAGACCATGGACACGAACAAGGATGGCATGGTCAGCCGCGACGAATACATGAACTACATGGGCAAGCAGTTCGACATGATGGACACCGACAAGAAGAAGATGCTGACCTCGAAGCAGTTCATGGACAAGAAAATGATGATGTCGACCTTCTCGTACCTCGGGGAGTAACCGGGCACGAGACCCGGGATGTACACCCCGGTCTCCGGCGTGGGGGCGATTTTGTCGTCCCCCGCCGATTGCCTGAGCTACTATTTCCCGTAGGTGATGCTCAGGTCGTCGCCGACCCCATCGACGTGCCCCACCAGCTTATCCCCCGGACTGACAGGCCCCACCCCGGCGGGGGTTCCTGAATAGATCAGGTCGCCCGACTGCAGCGTGACCAGCCCCGACAGATAGGCGATCGTTTCGGGAACGTTCCAGATCATTTCAGACAGGTCGCCTTTCTGCGTCGTAGTGCCGTTGACCTTCAGCCATATCGCGCCTTTGGCCGGATGGCCGATCTTGCTCGCCGGCAGCAGTGCGGTGCACGGCGCCGAATTGTCGAAACCTTTGCCCATGTCCCACGGGCGGCCCATCTTCTTGGCCTCCCCCTGGATATCGCGGCGCGTCATGTCCAGCCCGACACCGTAGCCCCAGACGTGGTCCAACGCCTTGTCAGCGGCGATGTTGGCGCCGCCCTTGCCGAGGGCGACCACCAGCTCGATCTCGTGGTGGAGGTCTTTGGTGACCTGCGGATAAGGTATCGTCGCGCCATTCTGCACGATGGCGTTCGCGGGCTTCATGAAAAAAAACGGCGGCTCGCGGTCGGGATCATGGCCCATCTCGCGCGCGTGCTCGGCGTAGTTGCGGCCGACGCAATAGATGCGGCCGACCGGAAACCTATCGGCGGTACCCACGACCGGCAAAGTCGGGGTGGGACCGAAGTCGATCACATATTTCATGCATGCCTTTCGTCGAGAGGGTCGCGGCACCAGTCAGCGAGAGCGACTGCTGCGGACAAGGGGACTAGGAGTGCTGGCAACTGCCGCGTGGCCAGTGCCGCGCGCCGTCGATTATCGGCGAGGGCGCAATGCGCGTCAAACCGCTGATTGCGCTGTCGTCGTGCATTCTGCGCGTCGCGTTCTGCTGGCTTTGCCCGACGATTCGTGAGGGCTTGCCGCGCGTGCGTGGAGCGCTGATAGGACATGCCCTTCATGAATGGCGTGAGCTGCCCTGGCACCCCGCTGGACAACTAAAAAGGCTGGCTTGGGTCCAACGCTACGGCAGCCCTATGTTATGGCTGGCGTGGGTGCCGCCCGTCGGCGATCCGTTGTGCCTAGCCCGCGGGGTGGCTGCGCATCGATCCTTGGCAGGCTGCGGATTTCATGGCGCCGGGGTTGGCCAGGTATGAGCTGGTTGCCGTGGTTTCCGTGTAGTCCCGCGGCAGGTCATGCGACCTGGCGCGCCGACGCAATGCAGTAAGATGACCGCCTTTCGGCAACCTGTCCCCTATGAGCCTCCGCCTGCGCGAAATTCCGTATAACTACACCTCGTTCTCCGACCGGGAAATCGTCATCCGGCTGCTCGGGCCGGCCCTGTGGGAATTGGTCAATGACTTGCGCAGCCGCCGCCGCACGGGGCGCTCCGCGCGCATGCTCTACGAAGTGCTGGGCGACATCTGGGTCGTTTCGCGCAATCCGTATCTCCAGGATGATCTCCTCGGCAATCGACGGCGCCGCACGGCCCTGATCGCATCGATGCGACACCGCTTGTCGGAGATCGACGCGCGCCGCGAAAACCAGGACGACGAAGTAACGGCTCTGCTCGAAGGTGCGCACACCGCTGTCGACGCATTTTCAGCCGAGTTCGACGCGACGCTGGCGCTGCGCCGCAAAGTCAAGGCCCGGATGGGTCGCGCCACCCGCTACGACAACGTGCAGTTCGACGGCCTCGCGCGCGTGTCGCACGTCACGGACGCCACGGATTGGCGGGTCGAGTATCCGTTCGTCGTGATCAATCCGGATACGCAGGAGGAAATGCCGGCTATCGTCGCGGCTTGCATCGATCTCGGCCTCACCATCATTCCGCGCGGGGGCGGCACGGGATACACGGGGGGAGCGATTCCGCTCACCAAGCGTTCGGCGGTAATCAATACTGAAAAGCTCGACGCCATCGAAGCCATCGAGCAACGGCAGCTGCCGGGGGTCGACCGGCCGGTCGCGGTCCTGCGTTGCGGGGCCGGCGTGGTGACCAAGCGGGCGATGGAAGCAGCGGAAGCCGCCGGGCTCGTGTTCGCTTGCGATCCCACATCCGCCGACGCGTCGTGCATCGGCGGCAATGTCGCCATGAACGCCGGCGGCAAGAAAGCGGTGTTGTGGGGCACTGCGCTCGATAACCTCGCGAGCTGGCGCATGGTAACGCCGCGCGCGGAATGGCTCGAAGTCACGCGTCTCGATCACAACCTTTCCAAGATTCACGACGCGCCGGTCGCGCGGTTTCGCATCGCGCGATTTGCGCCCGGCGGCAAGAACTTGCTGGGGGAGGAGACTCTCGAAGTTCCCGGCGCGACGTTCCGCAAAGCCGGGCTGGGCAAGGACGTCACCGACAAGTTCCTGGCGGGACTGCCCGGCATTCAAAAGGAAGGCTGCGACGGCATCATTACCGAGGCGGATTTCATCCTGCACCGGATGCCCGCGCATGTGCGCACCGTGTGCCTCGAATTCTTCGGTCAGGTGCGCGAAGCGGTACCCTCGATCGTCGAGATCAAGAATTACATCGACGCCCATCCGCAGGCCACACTCGCCGGGCTCGAGCATCTCGATCACCGTTACCTGAAAGCGGTGGGCTATACGACCAAGGCCAAGCGCGCGGGCTGCCCCAAGATGGTGCTGATCGGCGACATTGTGGGCGACGATGAAAATGCCGTGGCTGCCGCGACCTCGCAGGTGGTGCGCATCGCCAATGCGCGCTCGGGCGAAGGATTCATTGCAGTCAGTCCAGAGGCGCGCAAGCAGTTCTGGCTCGATCGAGCGCGCACGGCGGCGATCTCCAAGCATACGAACGCTTTCAAGATCAACGAAGACGTGGTCATTCCGCTCGACCGGCTCGGTGACTACTCGGATGGGATCGAGCGCTTCAACATCGAGCTTTCGATCAGCAACAAGCTGAAGCTGCTAACCGCGCTGGAAACCTTTTTGCGCGGCGAGCTGCCGTTGCACGAAGAAGTTACGATTCCCGCAAACGAGCTGATCGGCGATCGGGTCGAGCGCGCGCTGGCGCTTGTGGGGTCGACCAAAGCACGCTGGCAATGGCTTGCCGACCACATGGATGCGCCGCTCGCGCAATACCATGCGACATTCGAAGAGAGTGGGTCCGGCACGCCAGACGCGGCGCCGTCACCGGGGACGGCGGCGGCGCCGCGGACCGTTTTCCACGCACTGCAGGAGTACGCGTTGCGCGTGTCGTGGAAAAAAGAGGTGCGCGCGCCGCTGCACGACATCTTCACCGGGTTGCACTTCCAGAAAGTGCGCGAGCAGTTCGATGCGATACACAAAGCGGTGCTGCGCGGCCGGGTATTCATTGCGCTGCACATGCACGCGGGCGACGGCAATGTGCACACCAACATTCCCGTCAATTCCGACAACTACGAGATGCTGCAGGAAGCGAACCATACGGTGGCGCGCATCATGGCGCTGGCGCGCGCGCTCGACGGCGCTATTTCGGGGGAGCATGGCATCGGCATTACGAAACTCGAGTTTCTCGATCCTGCGCAGATTCGCAGCTTTGCGGATTACAAGAAAAGGGTGGACCCGCACGGCCATTTCAACCGCGGCAAGCTGCTGCCTGGCGCGGACCTCACGAACGCCTACACGCCCAGCTTCAAATTGCTCGAAACCGAAAGCCTGATCCTCGAAAAGTCCGAGATCGGCAGGATCTCCGAATCGATCAAGGACTGCCTGCGCTGCGGCAAGTGCAAACCGGTCTGCGCGACTCACGTGCCGCGCGCGAACCTGCTTTACAGTCCGCGCAACAAGATTCTCGCAACCTCGCTGCTGATCGAAGCATTCCTCTACGAAGAGCAGACGCGGCGCGGCGTCGCGCTCGAGCACTTCGATGAATTCGGCGACATCGCCGACCATTGCACCGTGTGCCATAAGTGCCTGAACCCGTGTCCCGTCGACATCGATTTCGGCGATGTGTCGGTTGCCATGCGCAATTTCCTGCGCCGGCAGGGCCAGTATAAATTCAACCCGGGAACCGCGGCCTCGATGCTGTTTCTGAATGCGACCGGGCCGAACACGATCAAGGTTGCGCGCAAGCTGATGATCGACTGGGGATACAAAGCCCAGCGCCTCGCGCATCGCATGGCGAAAGCGATCGGCGTCGCGCAGATTCAGACCCGCACGCCTCCACCGACGGTAGGCAAACCGCCGATTCAGGCCCAAATCATCCATTTCATCAACAAGCCGATGCCGGGTGGCCTGCCGAAGAAAGCATCGCGCGCGCTGCTCGATATCGAAGATCCGCACATCGTGCCGATCATTCGCGACCCGCAGAAGGTCAGCGAAGACTCGGATGCGGTGTTCTATTTCCCGGGTTGTGGTTCGGAACGCTTGTTCAGCCAGGTCGGACTGGCGACGCAGGCGATGCTCTACGAGATAGGCGCCCAGTGCGTGCTGCCGCCCGGCTATCTGTGCTGCGGCTATCCGCAGACCGCGGCCGGGTTCGAGGACAAGGGTCAGGAGATCATCACCGACAACCGCGTGCTGTTTCACCGCGTTGCCAACACGCTCAACTATCTCGACATCAAGACGGTGATCGTCTCGTGCGGCACGTGCATGGACCAGCTGCAGAAATACGAGTTCGGCCGGATATTCCCGGGCTGCCGCCTCCTCGACATTCACGAGTACCTGCTCGAGAAAGGCGTCAAGCTCGAAGGCGTGAACGGCGTGCGCTACATGTATCACGACCCTTGCCACACACCGATGAAAACCTATCAGCCACTGCAGGTTGTCAACCAGCTGATGGGGCAGCCGGTTGCGCTCAACGACCGCTGTTGCGGCGAATCAGGGACGCTCGCGCTCACGCGCCCGGATGTTTCTACGCAAGTACGCTTCCGCAAGGAGGAGGAAATGCGCAAAGGTGCAGCCAAAGCGCGCGCTGACGGCTTCGACGGCCCGGTCAAAGTCCTGACGTCGTGCCCTTCGTGCCTGCAGGGCCTTGCCCGCTACGACAACGATGCGGGAACCCAGGCCGACTACATCGTCGTCGAGATCGCGCGCACCCTGCTTGGTCCGGACTGGATGGCGGACTACGTAGCCAAGGCGAATCGCGGCGGCATCGAGCGGGTGTTGCTTTGAGAGCGTGAGGAGTGAGGGCGCCTAACGCCGCACCCGTGTGTGAGCTGTGTTCTCTAGACGGCGGTGCCGTGCTTTGGCGCAACGGCACCTGCCGCGTAGTGCTCGTCGATGAAGCCGGCTACAGCGGGTACTGCCGGGTGATCTGGAATGCTCACGTCAGGGAAATGACCGATCTCACCCGCGCCGAGCGCGACCACTGCATGGCTGTCGTCTGGGCAGTTGAATCGGCGCTTCGCGAATGCCTGCACCCGCACAAAGTAAATCTCGCGTGCCTGGGCAACCTCACACCGCATCTGCACTGGCATGTCATTGCGCGCTTCATTGACGATCCGCATTTCCCGAATTCTGTTTGGGGAGCACCCATGCGCGAGCCTGCCACCGACATTGCGACAGCGCACCGCGATCTGCGTGCGTCGCTGCGTGCGTCGCTGCATGCAGCGCTTGCGAAGCGCGCGAACCGCTAGATTTACACGTGCCCAGCGTGACATTCTTCATATTATTCGCCGCCAGCCTCGTCTAATCTGCGTCCCAGCGCGTGCTTGCAACACGCATCGCACGGCCTTAAGCTCGCGCTCCATTATCAGCGCCGCATCACGGCGCCGCATGTGTCGCCAAATGGAGACAGTGTTGGCATGAGCTCGCACCCCACTTCCGTGCGCGTCGCGCAATTGCAGTTCGACGACGGCGCAAGCTGCAAGCGGTGGATTCAAACGCTGCAGCTCACCAATGTCCAGGCCGCTCAGCAAACGCTGGCAGCACAGGCAGCGTTGCTTCCGGCATCAGCGATTCAACCCGTCGAGATGTTGCGCGTATTGGAGGCGCTGCGTGAGCCTGTCGCCTACGCGCAGAATGAAGTAGCCCGCAAATATACCGCCAGCGCTCTGCCTCTCGAGTCCGCCGCAGCAGGCGCGTGGATGCGGGTGCTGGGCTTGTGGCAGGACATGCTCGGCGGTTACCTGCGCTGTCATGGTGCACAGGTTGCGGGCGACCGCGCGCTGGAACCGTACGCGACGCTCATTCTCAAGCGCTGCCTGCAATACACAGGCCGTGCCATGGTAGAGCACCATCGCATTTATCGCCAGGTGCCTGCCGCGCTGTGGAAGCAACTCCATGGTCTGTATCACCATGCCGAGCAGCGGGGCTATGCGCGCGCGGCCATCGATGACGGCACGGGCCAGATGAGCACAGGCACCACGTGCCTGGCTGTCTATGCTGCAGCGCTGCTCGCGCAGCTTGCCAATCCGTTCGCGATGTCCGCGCGTCAGATGGATTTCCTCGCGCGCTGGATCGGCAAGTGGTGTGGCCTGATCAGCCTGAGCACGCAGCCGCTGCCGCCGGCATCGATTCCGGGGGTAGCGATCGATCTGGCCGGCAGCAACGTGCCGGTGCTCGCTGAAGGTCTGGAACAATCGGCAAGCCTGCGTTATCTCGATTTCGACGAATTGAGCCGCACGCTGCGTCAGCTCATCACGCAGCTCAAACAGGGGCAAACCCCCGCGCAGCTCGGTCTGGGCGAGGACGCGCGGCAGCCGGGCTGCGAAAACCTGCTGATGCTGCTTTATATTCAGTGGTGCCGGGCCGGCACTGGGCGCACGCAGCCCCGCGAGCAGAGCACGGAAAAAGCCCGCGTGTGCCTGGGCATGAACGCTGCGCATTTCTACATCAGCGGCCGCGCGTTTCGCGCCCCGGGCGCGAGCCTGTCGCGCCAGGAGATGCACGATATGCAGCTGTTCGGCCACATCAGCGAGCGCACGCAACGCATGCTCGCCAGTCCTGAAAGCTCGGCGGTCGAAACCTGGTCGCTCATCAACCACAACTCTACGGGCTTCCTGTGCATGCTGCGCGAGCCGGAAGCGACGATGCGCATCAGCCACCATCAGCTCGTCGCGGCGCGCCGCGACTACCGCGCGCGCTGTTATGTTGGGCACGAGCCATGGCTGCGCGTCGAGGAAAAAAAAGAGCTGCACGTCGGTT
>JBKJZR010000245.1:0-7563 GCA_046715035.1 Burkholderiales bacterium
GCACGCCATGGTCTTTGTAGAGCGCGACTTTTTTGCGCAACTGCTGCTCACCGTAAACGCGGACCGAGCCGACCGCGATCTTTGCGAGATCGATGAAATTGCCGGACATGTCGAGATAGTCCGCCTGTTGTGCGAGCGGCAGTCCCCAGTCGATCATCATGGTGAGCCCGCTGTGGCGCGGCTTGGCCATGCTCCGCTCGACCGGCACTTTGATCATAGCAAAAGCGGGTTGATCCATTGCAGCTCCTCGCACGCGCGCGCTCATTCCATCCTGAACATCTTGGGGCCAGCCACCGGTACCTGCATCAGATCCTCGCCCCACACGATGTGGCCGTCGTATGTCTTCGCGATTTCGCGCACGATGTGCTCGCGCAGGCCGGGCTGGTCGATCTGCTCGAGAAAGTGGGTGAGCAGCAGGGTCTTGACCGTGGCGCGCTGCGCGACCTGCGCGACGTCCTCGTGATTGCCGCAAACCACGCGATAAATATCGGTCGGCTCGGTGCCGCTGAAATAATGGTTCATGTGGATGAGCACGTCACAACCCTGCGCGAGATCGATCAGCGCAGGCGCCACACCGCCGCTATCGCCCGAGTAACACACCGAACCCTCGGCGCTGTCGAGCCGGTAGGCGTAGCACTCGAGATACGGCTGCACGTGCGAGGCCGGCGCCGCTCTAAGCGTCCAGCCGTCTCCCTGTACCTTGTCGCCCGCCTTGAGCTCCGTGATCTCGGGCGCGGGCCAGCGACGCGGCGGCTTGCCGCCACGCGCAACGAAGATGTCGATCGAGCCCTGGTGCTTGATGCGTGCGTTGATGTCGGGACCGAATGCGCCATCCTCGCCGAACAGCAGTCTCGTCATGCGCCGGATGGGCGGCGGTCCGTAGACCTTGAGCTCGGGAATACGATCGGCGCCCTGATCCCACCGCGTGAGCAGCAGCCGCACATAGTCCGAACAATGGTCATAGTGCAGATGGCTGAAAAACACATGGGTGACGTCGACCGCTCGTTTTCCTGCTTCGAGCAGGCGATGATGCGACCCGGGGCCGTGGTCCATCAGGATTACGTCGCCGCCGATCTCGATCAGGTAACCGGAACTCGCGCGTTTCAGGGACGGGGTCGGGGTACCTGTGCCGAGGAGAGTGAGTTTCATTTTTTTCAAGGCGCGCGCGTATGCGGTTCTCAAGCGGGATTGTAGCGTGTAGACTTTTTGCAGTCATTCTGAAGGGAAAAAAACTATGTTCCGTTTTGCGTTGTTGCTCGCGTGTTGCGTTTGGCTGTCATGGGCGCACGCCCAGAGTTATCCGGTCAGGACGATACGCATCGTGACGCCTTACGCGCCCGGCGGCACCGCCGATATTCTGGCGCGCGTGGTGTCACAAAAACTGTCGGAGGCATGGAGCCAGCAGGTGGTCATCGACAACCGCCCCGGCGCCAGCGGCATGATAGGCGCCGACATCGCCGCCAAGGCGGCGCCCGACGGCTACACCATTTTGATGGCGTACACCGCCGAAATCGCGATCACGCAGAGCCTGTTCAAGAGCATGACATATGATCCGGTCAGGGATCTTGCGCCAGTAACCCTCGCGGCAGTGACACCGATGATTTTTGTCGTGCACCCATCGCTGCCGGTAAAAAACGTCCAGGAGCTGGTCGCGTTGGCTAAAACGCGGCCCGGTCAGCTGCCGTATGCTTCTGCCGGCAACGGCAGCCCAGCGCACCTTGCGTTCGAGCTGTTGCAGCGTAACGCGAAGATAACGATCACTCACGTACCCTACAAGGGTGCAGCACCCGCATTGACCGACCTGCTCGGCGGTCACGTCGTCATGTTTTTCTCGGGCATGCCGCCCGCCATGCCGCACGTCAAAGCGGGCAAGCTGCGCGCAATCGCGGTGTCGACGGCTAAGCGTTCGCCGGCCGCGCCGGAGGTGCCGGCCGTGGCCGAATCCGGCGTGCCTGACTTCGACATCAGCACCTGGTTCGGCGTGCTGGCTCCGGCGGCAACGCCGAAAGACATTATCGGCAAGCTGAACACCGAAATTTTGCGCGCGCTGACGTTGCCCGACGTCAAGGAGCGGCTCGCGCGCGAAGGCGCCGAAACCGCCCCGAACTCACCCGAACAGTTCGCCAAATTCATTCAGTCGGAAATTGCGAAATTCGCAAAAATCATCAAGGAGTCGGGCGCGCGCGCCGATTGACGCAGCGGATTTCCGCCTGTGGCTGTTGATGCGAGCGCCATGCCGGCCATTGCTGCCGGCGACTTTCACCAGTGCGCGGCGCCGCCCCGCACGCGGCGTCAGCTCTACGCAGCGAATCGCCGCGACACGCAGCTACGCCATACCAGCATTGGAAACGATGTTATTTCTTGCTGTGCCGTTTTGTTGAGGACGGAGCAGCACGCCGCCCAGCCCCAGCAGCAGTAGCAGCAACGACGACGGCTCCGGGATCGGGATCTGCCGGTCGGTGACAAGGCCCTCCAGGTTCTGAGAGACTTGGTTGCCATTGATCGTCCACCAGGCCTCGGTGATATCGAAAGGCATGTTGGTGAGGAATTCGAACCCGAAGGTATGAGGCCCGCCGCCGGTAACGAGAGCGCCTGCCCAGTCCACCGTGAAGCCGGTGCTGCTCGAGGTAGTCGTGCCGTCGCCGGCAAACGGCCCATTTTGGAAGTTGATTGGTTGGCCGACCAAGAATGGCGGCGTCACCGCCACTTTGATGTGGAAGTCGTTGGCGGACCCGGTCAACGGAACCGTGCCTTCGACCTTGACGTTCATCGGGGCCGCGTGGGACGTTATCGCCCCCAAGAAAAATGACAACCCAATTGCGGCCAGAAACCGGCCGCTGTCAATAAGAGACTGATTCATGATGTTCTCCTTCAAATATGTGCGGCTATGCCTGCAACAGCGTAGTTGAAGCATTTATTAAGCCTGCCAGCGACAAATAGTTGGATACAGGGGGTTGCATCCATTGTGCGTTGCCGCAATTAACCGAGTGTAAGATTCATCGACAAGGTTCTTTGTGGTAATGCCGGGAGACAACAGATCCCTGATTGCCGCCAGCCTAGTGCCACGTTTGCGCGGAACACATGTCCGAGCGTGTTCAGTCCCAGAAACCGTTGGTTGCTATTCTCACTCCAAGAGCAGCACATGCAGCGTGCGGGAACGGTACTCGCGCTGGTGCAGGATATACAGCACGGCGACCGTGCCGATCATCATCAGCACGGGATGCAAAAACCACGACAGCGCGGCGACCCCGAAGTAGTAGGCGCGCAGGCCGTTATTGAAGTTGTTGCTCGCGAACGCCACGATCGTTGTAATGCGGTCGATATGCGTCGCATACTCTTCCGCGTCTGCCGGCGGCTTGCGAGTCGCGCCGACGAGGATCGAGCACAGGCCGAACTGGCGGATAGACCACGAAAACTTGAAGAACGCATAGACGAAGATCAGCACCAGCAGCAGGATCTTGAGCTCCCACACGCGCTCGGAAACCTGCTGCGTGAAAGGCAGCTCCGCGAGCACGCCGGCGGCTTTCTCCGCGTAACCCATCAGCGCCACCAGCGCGCCCAGTACCAGCATCGTCGTCGACGCGAAGAATTGCGAGCTACGCGCGAGGTTGCGTATGACGTTGACGTCGAGCATGCGATTGTCGCGCTCGACCATCCGCGCAATCCACTCGCGGATGAACTTGTCCATCTGCCGGCGCAATGTCGGCCGGGGCGTATCGCGGTGGTCGGTATACCAGACGTAAGTGATCCACAAGACGGCGAACCAGACGAGCGCCAGCAGGTCGCCCCACGGCAGCGACAACGCCACGAAAAACCGGTCGAGCGAGCTCAAGCTCATATGAACAGCGTCAGCACGCCGGTGTAGCCGTACAGGCGGTTGTGGGAAATCTCGCCGTTGCAGAAAAACCCGACGAGCGGAAACGCTCCGAATGCAGCCTCGATCATCTTCAGCTCTTCCGAACGTGGGCCGAAGAGGCTCGCGCCGCGACCCAGGCACGAGTAATAGACCCCGCCGCGCGGCTGGGTGTAAAGCCCCTGCTTCATGCTGTTCAGCATGCGTTCCATGTCTTCTTTCGCGCTGGCGGCGTCGCGCCTGCAGAACACCGCCTGCTGGCCGGTTTCGACCATGTCGCCGATCGCCACCAGGCCGCGCGCCGGATCGAGCCCCACTAGATTGCGCACGAGGTAATCGCCCGTGTCGCTGCCGCTGACCGGCAATCCGACGAAGATCGTGCCGCCGACGCGGTTGAGATCGCGCGCGAGCGCTTCACCGATGTCCTGCTTCATGACTTCGAGGGCGGGTTTGTCGTCCAGCGTCACGATGATGTTGCGCTGGGCCTGCGTGATGGTGCGGCGCGGGCCCACCGGGGAACAGCCCTGCGTAAGGCGCGTCGCAATCGTGATCTCGTCGGAAAACAGCACGCCCGAAACGCCTCCGCCGACGATCTTGTCGGCGATCTGCACGTTGCGCCGGCGCGAGCTGCTCAGTCCCCCCACCAGGAAGCCGCTGTCGACTTTGCCGGCGATGCCAGCGATCAAGGCCGGCACCTCTTGGTTCTGCGGATCAGCGTGCACGACGGCGAAATGCGCGTTGCGCCCGCCACATTGCAGCCGCCGCGACTTCAGGTCCTCCGCCGAGCGGATTCCTGAAAATGTCTTGAACGATTCGCTCGAGAACTCCCCCAGCATGACCGCCATCGCCGGCTCGTCGAGATATTCCTGGCCGCTCGCGCAGATACCGATGCCTACCGTGCCGACCCAGTGCACGACGCCCGTGCGCTGCCTGAAAAATTCGAGGATTTCGGACACCTGGTCCGCAAACAGGTCGGTTACATAAAGGAAGCCAAGGCTGGCGGGAGGGCCGCCCAGCTGGGCAAGGCACGCTTGCGCGGCGTCCTGCCAATTCGCGGCACGGGCATGACCCATGCGAAAACCGGGGCTCGTAGACATGCGCCGTATTATCGCCGCTGCAGCAGCGCCCGCGCCAGCCTGCGCACACTTTATAATGGCCGCTCCTGCCACCGCGCGCATACCACCCATGAATCTGGACCGTGTGGACTCCGGGCGCGATCTGCCCGACGACTTCAATGTGATCATCGAAATTCCGATGAATGCAGACCCGATCAAGTACGAGATCGACAAGCAGAGCGGCGCACTGTTCGTCGATCGCTTCATGTCGACCGCAATGCATTACCCATGCAACTACGGCTACATCCCGCATACGCTGTCGGGCGACGGCGATCCGGTCGACGTGCTGGTGATGAGCCCGGTGCCGCTGATCAGCGGCGTGGTCGTGCGTTGCCGGCCGCTCGGCATGCTCAAGATGAGTGACGAGGCCGGCAGCGACGAGAAACTGCTCGCGGTGCCGCTCGACAGCATCTGCGCGATTTACCGCGCGGTCAGCTCCCCAGGCGACCTGCCGGCGCACGCGCTCGCGCAGATCCGGCACTTCTTCGAGCACTACAAGGATCTCGAACCGGGAAAATGGGTCAAGGTCGAAGGCTGGCTCGGCGTTGCCGATGCGCGCCAGGAGATTCTCGATGGCGTCGCGCGTTTTCAGAGCACGCCCAGGAAGCCGATGTTTTAGATCGTCAGGAAATAGGACTGAGGACTACCCGCCTCTCGCCTCTTCCGCCTCTCTCACCTCTCGCCTTTCGTCTCACCTTTCGCTTCCCGCCTCTCACTGCCCACTGCCACTCCATGCGCCTCGCGACCTTCACGCTGATCACAGATCCCACGATACCCCGCCTCGGCGCGCTGACAGGCGAACGAATGATCGACCTCGCCGCCTGCGCACGCGCGAGCAACACCGGTTTTAATCTCCCCGCGTCCATGAAAGCGCTGCTTGCCCTTGGTCAGGATGGCCTCGAACCGGTGCGTCGTTTGGTCGACTTGGCGACGGACAAGGAAAGCCGGCTGCCCCCGGGCGCTATCCACGGCGCCGCAGCCATCCGTTACCTGCCGCCCATTTCCGATGCCGAAAAATTCCTCTGTGTCGGCAAGAACTACCGCACGCACCTGGAAGAGCTGAAGCGCAACGACCTGATCAAGGAGATGCCCGGCGAGCCCACCGGCTTCATCAAGCTCAACTCTTGCCTGACGGGGCACGATACCGACGTCGCCCGTCCCGCCACCGTGGCGCGGCTCGACTATGAGCCCGAGCTCGTGTTCGTGATCGGCAGGCGCGCCTTCGAGGCCGGCCGCAAGGACCCCCTCGACTACATCGCCGGCATCACCCTGCTCAACGACATCACGTGCCGCGATACGCAGAAGCGCGAAGTTGCATCGGGATCGCGCTTCTGGACGTCCAAGAACGCTCCCGACTTCGGCCCGCTCGGCCCGTGCATCATCACCATGGACGAAGTCCCTGATCCGTACGACATCTGGGTCACATGCAGCGTTAACGGTGTCCAGCGCATGCGCGTCAACACGAGCGATCAGATCTGGAAGCTTCCCGACATCATCGAGCATTTCTCGCGCCTGATGCCGCTGCAGCCCGGCGACATGTTCGCGACGGGCGCGCCGGGCGGGGTCGCGGTCGGCAAGCCGAACGCCGAAGATCTCTATCTCAAGCCGGGAGACGTGGTCGAGTGCGCGTTCGAGCAACCCGCGATGGTTCTGCGCAACCGCATCGTCGCACCGCGCGCGGCTGCCGCGTAAACGGCAAGTTCAGCGGCGGGGGCTGGGAGCGTTCTGCTGCAGGTGAATTTTCTCGAGCGCTTCGAGCTTCTGCAGGCGCTTGTCGAGTATGTCGAGGATGCGCACGGATTCCTTGATATAGCCCTGGATGCTCGACAGCAGCGCGGTCCAGTCCATGTTCGCTATCACGCGGCGCATCGCCTGCTGCTCGGCGCGGATCGCGCGCAGGTTGTTGATGAGAAATATCGTCGCCACACCCGACAGGATCAGCGCCAGCGTCAGCACCACGAGAATTGCAATCAACAAGGTTTCGGTCATTTCGGGTTTGCTCCGCTGAAAGCTGGATGGAAATGGCCGCGTCTTGTGTGCGGGTTGCCGCCGCGCCGCCTGTGTCTATATTAACCTAGGAGCAACGCCCGCGGCCGCGAGGTGGAAACCTCTCCTCGAGGCGCGCACTTCTGTCGCGGCACGGTCCAAAACATTGGAGTTTGCGTTTCTGGTTCATGACACGCCCGCTCGAAGGCGGCTCAGATACCCGGCGGGCGGCAATATCCGCTGCACGAGCTGCTCGAGCCGACGGCGCTGATCGGCAAGATCGAGGTTGCGGCGCGCCGAGTAAATCTCCACTGGCATCGAACACCTCTCACTTTCGCCCGAACTGGAACTTATAATACAACGGTCTATGATCGTGGCATCGCCCTCGGGAGTAACCATGAGCACCCGCCCCCTGCCGCTTGTTTCCAATGAGCCCGTCCTGCTGCGCAGCGACGCCGGCAACGTCGCCGCCCTGACCCTCAACCGGCCGCGCCAATACAACGCGCTGTCGATGGAACTTCTGGATGCGCTCCAGGCGGCGCTCGATGCCATCGCTGTCGACAGCACCGTGCGTGCCGTCGTCATCGCCGGCAGCGGCCCGGCGTTTTG
>JBKJZR010000246.1:0-8328 GCA_046715035.1 Burkholderiales bacterium
TGACAGCATGGCCAAGGCGATCGCCTGGCAGCGCACGCGCGCTCAAGCCGAGGAGAACGAATCGATCGCCGAGATCAAGAAGCGCGGCATGGCGTGGAACGAGGTGTCGCCGCAGTTCCGCGACCAGATGCGCAAAGGCTCGGCCGGCGTCGTCGAAGAAGTGAAGAAGCGCATCGGCGCCGACATCGTGAACCGGGTAGCTGCCGAGAGCGCGAAGCGCTGAACTATCGAGCTTACGTAACTGTGTTACATCGCTCGATCCCGCACTTGCAGTGCGCGCTCCTGCCTGCACGCAGGAGCCGCTTGTCGGGCGCAGAGCATGCTCCGCGAAACCCCCGACAAGCCCCCCATCCCCTCTCCCGAAGGGCGAGGGGAGCCCTTCGACAAGACTCAGGACAGGCGTCGAGCGAAACCGAACTGTTGTCCGGTTTCGTAATGTTCAATAATGAGGCGCGCGCGTGAGCACGCGGCCGGGGCGCGCACCGGTCGGCTGCCCGTCCCGCCAGACGATCGCCCCGTTGACGATCACCGTGCCGATGCCTTGCGCGGGCCGCGTCGGGTGTTCGAAGTTTGCGGCGTCGATCACCGTGCCGGCATCGAACAGCGTGATGTCGGCGTGATTACCCGGCTTCAGCACGCCGCGCCGGGCGAGGCCAAACTTCGCCGCCGTGAGCCCGGTCATCTTGTGCACCGCAGTTTCGAGCGGAAACAGCTTCATGTCACGCGAGTAGTGGCCAAGCACGCGCGGGAACGTTCCCCACAGCCGCGGATGCGGCTTGGCGTCGTGCGGGAGTCCATCCGAGCCGATCATCGTCTGGTCGAACGCGAGGATACGCTGCACGTCTTTTTCGTCTAGCATGAAATAGATCGCGCCGGCGGGTTTGATCTTCTCGACCGCCTCGGCCGTGGTCATCTCGAGTCGCCGCGCGACCTCGTCGAGGTCCACGCCCGAAAACTCAGGATGTGGCTTCGACCAAGTGATGATGATGCGCGAGGACTGCTCGAGCCGGTCGTAGCGCAGCACAGTCGACGAGGCGATGTACGGATAGCAGTCGAGCGCGACCGCTTGACCGCGCATGGTTTTTTCGATCAGCGCCAGCGTTTCTGGCGAGCGGCCGTGATTTGGTGTGCCTACGCACTTGTGGTGCGAGATGACGACGGGCACGCCGAGCGTGCGGCCGATGTCGAAGGTTTCTTCCATCGACTCGGTGATGTGATCGTCCTCGTTGCGCATATGCGTCACATAGAGACCGCCAAACTCGCTCAGCGGGCGGCAGATCTCGACGATTTCCGCCGTCGGCGCGCACGCGGCGGGCGGATAAGCCGTCCCCGTGGATACGCCGATCGCGCCTGAGGCGAGCGATTCGCGCGCCATTTCGCGCATCTGCGCGATTTCGGCTGGGGTTGCAGCGCGATCAAGGCGGTCCATGACGGCGACGCGGAACGTGGTGTGACCGACCAGGCACGCGGCGTTGAGCGCGGCCGGCCGTGCCTCGAGCTCTTCGCGATAGGCGCGGAAGCTCGGAAACCTGAACCACGCCCCGTCGCCGTCGAGCAGATCGAGTGGCGGTGTGATCACACCGTTGCGGGGAGCCGGCGCATGGGCGAGGCTGATGCCGCAGTTGCCGGTGATGACGGTGGTCACGCCCTGGCTTACTTTGGGAATCACTGCCGGATCGGACATCAGCAGCCGATCGTCGTGCGTGTGGGCGTCGATAAAGCCGGGGGCCGCGATCAGTCCCGTGGCGTCGACTTCGACGTCGGCGCGCGCGCGCTCGAGTGCGCCGATGCGTGCGATGGCGCCGCCGCGCACGCCGATGTCGCCGCGATAGCGCGGCGCTTTGGTTCCGTCGATGACCGTCGCGTTGCGCACGAGCAGGTCGTAGTGTTCGTTGCCGTTCGACATGGCTTGATCCCTGAGCGCGGCGCGGTCGCGGTTCTTAATCGAGCTTAGCGCCGGATTTCTTGACGACGTCGGCCCACTTGACGGTTTCCTTCTTCACGAACGCCGCGAACTCCTCCGGCGTTCCCCCCACGGGCTCCGCGTCGATCGCCGCGTAGCGCTCCCTGAGCGAGGGGGACTGCAAGGCTTTGTTGACCTCGGCATTGAGCTTGGTGACGATCGCGCGGGGCGTGCCTACGGGCACGACGAGGCCTCCCCACGCGGTGGTTTCATAACCGGGAACGCCTGCCTCCGCAATCGTCGGAATGTCCGGAAACACGGGGGAGCGCTTCAGATTGCTCACCCCGAGGCCCCGCACTTTGCCTGATTTGACGTGCGGTGAAATCGAAGTGAGGTTGTCGAACATGAGCTGCACCTGCCCGCCGATCAGATCGGCGATGCCCTGCGGGCTGCCTTTGTAAGGCACGTGCACGATCTGCGTGCCGGTCATGATCTTGAACAGTTCCCCGCCCAAGTGGCCGGTCGTGCCATTGCCGCCGGACGCGTTGAGCAGTTTGCCGGGATTTTTCCTCGCGTAATCGATCAGCTCCTTCACCGATTTCACCGGCAGCGCATTGGTTACGCCGAGCAGGTTATAGGTGGAGAGGAATTGTCCCACCAGCACGAGATCCCTGTCGGGATCGTACGGCTGCTTCGGCAGCAGCGCTTTGTTGATGGCCAGGGTCACCACGTTGGCATAACCGACCGTATAGCCGTCCGGCGTCGCGCGCACCACCATTTCCGTGCCGATGGTCTGCGCGCCTCCCGGCCGGTTGTCGATCACGATCTGCTGGCCCATCTGCTTCACGAGCTCGATGGCGAGTATTCGCGTCACGACGTCGGGAGAGCCGCCCGCCGCCGATGAAATGATGAGGCGGATAGGCCGCTCCGGGTAAGCAGCTGCATTCGCGCAGGCCAGCAGCGCGCCCACGAGTGTTGCGCACGGGGCCACATGTCTGAAACGCATCGGGGGTTCTCCGGTCAATTGCAATTCGACAGTCGGTGCGGCGATTGTGTGGGACTTGATGCGGGCGGTCAAACGCGCGACGCCGCGGACTACGGGGCAAGCCGGGCTATGCGCCAGCCGGCGTCCGAGCGCGTGTAGACGACGCGATCGTGGAGGCGATTCGGTCTGCCCTGCCAGAATTCGATCGATGCCGGGACAACGCGGTAGCCTCCCCAATGCTCAGGGCGGGGTGTGCGCGCGCCGTAGCGACGCTCTGCTTCGGCGAAGCACGCCTCGAGCGCAGCACGATCGGCAACCACTTCGCTCTGCGCCGAAGCGATAGCGGCGTGCCGGCTGCCCAGTGGCCGGCTGGCAAAATACGCGTCCGATTCCGCCGCGCTCACGCGTTCGGCATCGCCGTCGATGCGCACCTCGCGTTCCAGCTCGATCCAGTGAAACAGCAGCGAAACAGCCGGACTGGCGGCCAGATCGCGGCCTTTGCGGGAACGATAATTGGTGTAGAACACGAAACCACGCGGGTCGACGTCTTTCAGCAATACGATGCGTAGTGAAGGCCGGTGGCTGGCCGACACGGTTGCCAGGCTCATCGCGTTGACCTGCGGCATCTGCGCCTTGACGGCTTCGTCGAACCAAATCTGGAATTGCCGGAGCGGGTCCGGCGCGACTTCGTTTTCGTCCAGGCTCGCGCGCCTGCATTCCCGGCGTAGTTCGGTTAGGTCCATAATATTTTCAAAAGGAAATGGGAGGCGCACACGTCCGCAGGCTGGACCGGTTTCACTGCGGCCCGGGTTCGCGGTCTGTGCCCGTCAGTAGGGCCGCGCACCAAACAGCATCGCATGCAGGCCCAGGAGGAGCACGTACAGCAACACACCCGTGCCTACCTGGACCCAGCCGATCTCGCCGATGCGCAGCACATTGCGCCTGCTGGCGATTGCGGCGAACGGCAGGTTGGAAGTAACCGCGGCGAAACGCGGCCAGTCTGCGCCGAGCGCAGCGCGTTTACGGCGGTCGATCAGCACGGTGCCGGACACGGCAAGCAGCAGGAACGTGCCGAAGAAAACGAGCGAGGCCACGTCTGCGTTGGCAAGCATATGGCTCGCAGCCCATAGCGCGATGCCCCACATCACCGGGTGACGCGTGATGCGCAAAATGCCGCGCGCGGGCTCCGGTGCGCGCAGCGCCCGCTCCTGCATCACGGCGGTCGGATTGCGCGTCATCAGGCCGCAGGCGAGCAGGATGAAGGCCAGCGGCATCAGGATGAGCGGCGTGTGCCGTAGCGGCGGCCATTGCCACAGCAAATATTCCGGGGCGAGTTTATAGGCCCATACCATATAAACCAGCGTGGCCAGCGCGAGGAGCGAATAGAACGCCAGGTATGCATTGCCCAGCACGGATACCAAACGGGCGCGCAGCGGCGTGCTCGAAACGTAATGCGTGCCGAGAAACAACGCCGCGGCCAGCCACAGATGCGCGAGCGGGCTCACGGGAGTGCCGCGACTGCCTCCCGGCGCAACAGGCAATCGTCGGGCAGGCAGGCGAGCGGTGCAAAATCCCGGTGAGCGATGTACTCCGGCCGCTGAAAGCGGCGGATGTGGTTCGTGCAGGCATTCAGGCTCAGATAGACGATCGTCCGATTCCAGGGCGTCATGTTGCTGCCCGACGCATGCACGAGATTGCAGTGAAACATCAGCATCGACCCGGCCGGCCCCTTAGGCGCCACGATCCCGCCGGCCGTGACGAGCCGCGTGATCGTCGCGTGGTCGATCGTCCACAATGGATAGCTGGTGGTCGCGACATCGTGTCCGGCGTCCTGCCGTCCCTGCTGGTGCGAACGCGGTATGAACATCAGCGGGCCGTTGAACTCATTGACTTCCTCGAGAAAGACGGCAATATTCAGCGCCCGCGGCTCGGGCATGTCGTCGTCGTTATACCAGGTGCCGTAGTCCTGATGCCACTGCCAGACATCGCCGTCGAACGCGGCTTTGCCGTTGATCTTGAACTGATGCACGTAGACGTCGTCACCCAGCACCCGGCGCGCGGGCTCGATCAGCCGCGGGTGATGCGCCAGCCTGCGGTAAGCATCGCTATACAGGTGCGCCGCGAAATTGGTGCGCACGGCGTTGCTGTTTTTCTCGCGGACGTTCTCGGGGCGGCGCTCGGCGTAGAGCTTCGGCACTTCATCGTTGAGTAGCTTCACCTCCGCGCGCGAGAACAGGCTGGGGAAAAACAGATAGCCTTCGCGCCAGAATTCCTCGATTTGTAGGGGGGTCAGTTGCATGCGCGCTCCCGCGTGCGGACCGGGGAATGTCAGCTTAGCACCGGTGGCCGCGCAATGTCATTCCCAGCATCGCCGTGCGCATCGGTATGCGAAGAAATGCGTGGCGAGCTACCCTGCGGGAGTTAACGGCGCAAGGTAATGATCAGCAGCGCCAGGGAGGGGTACCCCATCCGTTACAAGCCCAGGGAGGCCCATAATTTCGCGCGCAAAATGCCCGGGGTCCCACACTGAAGGCGACGCGGCCGCCAGGAGCGGCATTACATTTTCTGTTTGACGTCGCGCGCAGTATCCTGAATCTTCTCGCCGCCGCGCTCGATGTCGCGTCCAGCACCCTGCATCGTGTTGCAACCCGCGAGAAACCCGGCTACCAGCAATACCCAGACCATAGACTTGAACATGACGATCTCCTCAAATGAAAAAAAGAAACGACTTTTCCGTTGCTCGACTGCATTAAGAGCTGACTGCCCCCGCCCCGATCGAGCCGAGCAGACCGCGCCCGGCCTGCAGGGCGATCGGCTGCAATGTCGGGCGGGGTGTGGGAACGAGCCGGTCGGGCGGCACGGTCGGACCGAAGGAGTGACCGATCGCCGGCGCATCGCACGTGCAGACCGCATGCGTCGTCGGCGCCGGCAGCTCGATCCCCGCTGCGGGATTCTCGTGGGCGACGACCTTGATTTTCGGCGCTGTCCACAGGATGCTGCCGAAGATCGTCGCAAAGGCGACGTCGCTCGCATCCTTGCCGGTGCCGATGCGGATCAGGCCGGTGGTCGGACAGATACCCGTCGGGTCGAAAATGTACCACCGACCCGATAGATAAACTTCGACGTACGCATGGAAATCCTGCGGGCCCAGCGCCGGGTCCGCGCCGTAGTCGAGCCCGGTCACGAAGCGCGCGGGAATGTTCAGCGCTCTGCACATCGAGATCATCAGATGCGCGAAGTCGCGGCATACGCCCACCCTCTCGTTGAACGTGTCGAACGCGCACGTGCGAAAGTCGGTGGTGCCGATCTGAAATTTCGTGCGCTCCCGCACCCAGTCGCAGATCGCCTGGACGCGCGCGTAGCCAGGCGGGACGTTGCCGAACTGCTGAATCGCGATATTCGACAGTCTGTCCGACGGGCAGTAGCGGCTCGGGTACAGGTACTCGAGCACGTCGACCGGAATTTTCGCGATCGGCAATTCCGCGACCAGATTGGGCCAGTCAAAACGGTGGGTAATGTCGACCAGTGCCGTATACTGCACATTCAATTGCCCGGGCTCGGCGCGCAAACGCAGATAACGGTTGCCGAACGTCCGGCACACTTCGACGTCGTAGGGCACGCGCGGATTGATAGCCAGCTGTTCGCTGTTCACGCGCTGCTGGGTGGTGTTGACCGCGTGGATATTGAAAATGAAATCCACGGGCTGCATCACCTGGTAATCAAGCTCTATGGCAAGCTCTAATCTGATCATTTGATTCCGCCAAAGTGATGAACGGTACGGGCCGCTCAAAAGGTAATGAAGTGTATGGTTTCGAAGGAAAACGGGCTGCCAGCGCACAACGCCGCGCCATGTAGGACTCGGCTTACATCAAATCACGGCAGAGCACGCCTATCGACCTGACGCGATTGAATTCGTTCAAACGTGGTCATATGAAAGGAATGCCATGAAGCTTTACTACACTCCGGGTGCATGTTCGCTTGCACCGCACATCGTCCTGCGCGCTGCGGGACATAAGTTCGATCTCGAGAAAGTCGATCTCGCCGGAAAGCGGACATCGTCAGGGGCCGACTTCACACGTATTAATCCGAAGGGCTATGTTCCCGCGCTCGAGCTCGACAACGGTCAGGTGATCACCGAGGTCGGCACCATCATCCAGTATCTTGCCGACCAGAAACGCGACTTGAAGCTGATACCCGAGTTCGGCACGATGGAACGTTACCGGCAGATGGAGTGGATCAACTTCATCAGTACCGAAATCCACAAGACTTTCGGGCCGCTGTGGAGACCGGATACGCCGGATGCGACCAAGGAGAATCAACGGACCCTGCTCGCGAAGCGCTTCGATTATCTGGCCGAGCAGCTCAAGGGCAAACAGTTTTTGATGGGCGAGAATTTCACCGTGGCGGATGCCTACCTGTTCACCGTGCTCAACTGGACCGGCATGCTGAAAGTCGATCTCGCGCCATGGCCGATCATCCAGACCTACATGACGCGAGTCGCCGCGCGACCCGCAGTCAACGACGCTTTGAAAGCGGAGGGCCTGGTCAAGTAGGGGCTGGCAGCGCGGCGCGTCGATTATCGTGCCGCGCTCGCTGTAACCCTGACGCTGACGGAAGAATTGCCGCGTCCTGCGCCTGGCATCTGCGCCGGCGCGCTAGATGTTAGCCGGGAGCTTCTTTTGCTCGCCTACAGACACCAGTTCCACGCCGGCAACTTTGCCGACGTCGTCAAGCATGGTCTGCTGGCGCAACTCGCGATCTTACTGGGCACCAAGGCGAAGCCGGCGTTCTTCCTCGATACGCACGCGGGAATCGGACGCTACGACCTGCGCCATCCCTGGGCGCTGAAAAATGCCGAGCACGAGACAGGCATCGCCAGATTGTGGGAACGCACGGACGTTCCGGCGGAGTGGTCGCCCTATCTCGCTGCCGTCCGCGCTGAAAACCCCGACGGTATTCTCCGGTACTACCCCGGCTCGCCGCTGATCGTGCGCAGGCTGATGCGCCCTAGCGACCGGCTGGTGCTCACCGAGCTGAATAAGCAGGACTACGCCGCCCTCGCGGCGCTGTTTGCGCGCGATCGGCAGGTGCACGTGCAATTTTCCGACGGCTATCAGGCGCTGAAAGCGCATCTCCCTCCGCGCGAGCGGCGCGGTCTGGCCCTGATCGATTCCTCGTTCGACCGCGCGGGAGAGTTCCGCCGACTGACGCAGGGACTGATCGCTGCGCACAGCAAGTTCGCAACCGGCGTCTATGCGCTGTGGTATCCGCTGATGGAACCGGTCGCCATGCAGTCGTTCGAACGCGGGATAGCGGCGACGGGCATCCGCAGCATCCTCCAGCTTGAGCTGTCGGTGATGGCCGCGGATTGGCGCGTCGCCCTGCGAGGCTGCGGGCTTTTGGTGGCCAATCCCCCCTACCGTTTCGACAGCATCGCCCG
>JBKJZR010000247.1:0-2417 GCA_046715035.1 Burkholderiales bacterium
CCCGGGGGGGGGGCCCCCCCCCCCCCCCCCCCCCCACGATCGCATTGCCGCTGGCAGCTCGCGTACCGTCGAGATCGGTGTGCCATCAGCGCCGGTTCCCGGAATCCCCGACAGAAAAGCGAGGCCACCGGCCTCCACGAGCGCGTTCATCTGTGCAGGCGCGCTCCAGCCCTGGGGATTGACGATCTCACGCCGGGCACGCTTGCCGGGAATCACTGCGGTAGGCTCGATTTCGATCAGTGTTCCCTTGTGTCCGACTTCCTCGACCTCGACTACGGTCAGCGCGGGCGCGCCGGACTTGAAGAAGTGCTCGTGTACGCGGTGAAATGTCGCGAAGTCGCGCATGTCCTGCAGGTACACGGTGAGATTGAGGACCGCGTCGAGCGATGAGCCCGCGGCTTCCAGATGCTGGCGGATCAGATCGTACGTGAACCATGTCTGCGCGGCGATCGGTCCGTTGCGCGTATCTTCGTGACTGCGACCCACGCGCAGGAAACGTCCAGCTTCCGGGATGTCGTCGTAGTTGCGGATCAGCGGCGAGCCGGATTGCGCGCTGTCTAGAGGAATCTGTCCGGCGACAAACAGAAAATGCCCCGCGCCGATGACGTGGGAAAAATGCGCCGCCGCAAGATGGCCCGACGAGCTGCGCCGCACCTCGCGCGGGCCCAGCGCGCGTACTGCGGCAGGCCGCAGCGCGATCGCATCGACGCAGAGCGCCGCGGTATCCGACGGCTCGAAGCGACCCATGCCGACCGCCGTGCTTGCCGGCGGCGCAGTTTCATAGGTGCGGCGCGTGCGGTCGAACACCGAGAAAAAATGCTTGTCGCGCTGGTAGATGTGATAACGCAACAGGTGCGACAGATCGCCGCGCTGCTTTTTCAGCATGGCGCGGTAGCGTTCGTAGATGGCGATCGCCTGCGTTCCTACCGGCGCCTCGAGGGCTGACACCCACGAAAAAGCGCTCGACTTGCACAATTCTGCGCCGGCGTTATCGTAGCGCATGCATAAGTCCCCGCCCCGCGTGCGCATGCCCAGCTGGCCGCTGAAGAACAGGAACGGTCCGGCAGCGACATACGCCGGCCAGCGCGGCGCAAGAAAGTCAGATCGAACCGCCATGTCGTGTTCCCCCCGCTTGACCGCGATCACCGTGACGCGCTGCGCAAATGGACAATGGCGGGCATCTTGACATATTGTTGCTCAAGATCGAGCACGACAAGTATGCGAAGATCGTGAAAACGGTCGGCATCAAGCCCGCATGACGGCGCACGAGCCGGGAAACCACCCACGGGAGCAATCATGATCAAACGCCAGTTCCTGCAACCCACCGACATGTGGGCGCGCGTGGAAAACGGTAACCTGCTTTACACCCCGGTTGTCACCGTGCACGGCGTCGACCATGCGCACATCTATCTCGCCGGCCAAATGGCGCGCGAGGCCGACGGGCCGATCGTGGGCGTCAGCGACATGCGCGCGCAGATCCGCAAGACGTGCGAAAACATCGGCAAGGGCCTGGTGTATGCAGGCGCGACTTTCGACGATGTCGTGCGGGCGACGACCTACGTCACGGACATCGACGAGTACTACCGGTGCTCCGACGAGCGCTTCAAGTTTTTTCGCAACCGCCGGCCGGCCAGCGTGCTCATCCAGGTGTCCCGCCTCGGCCACCCGCAGGCGATGGTCGAGATCGAGGTCGAGGCGATCATCGAGCCCGAACGCCTGAAGGGCATGCCGGACGACAAAACGAGGATCGAAGACGAGCGGTGAGCCGCGGTGCGAACCAGCTTCGCAAACCCGACTTCCGGCGGCCGTGCTCGAGACCGAGCCGGCGCTACAACACGACGGGCGTATCCGGCAGCTCGTCGGGATTGGCCGCCGGCGGCGGAAAATACTGTGACAGGAGCGCGGTGACCTCCGCGATCGCCGCGACGACGCCCTGCTCGAAGGCGCTCTGCCTGAAGGCCTCCTCCATACGGCGGCAGATCGTGTCCCACTCGGCCTGCGTGACGCGGGCGTTGATGCCGCGGTCGGCGATGATCTCGATGCGGTGATCGACCAGCTGCACGTAGATCAGCACGCCGCTGTTGTTCGCGGTATCCCAGACGCGCAGATTCGAGAATACTTCGATCGCACGCTGGCGCGCTGACTGACCGCGCAGCAGCGGCAGCAGGTCGAGGCCCGCCTCGACCGCGAAGCGCAGTTCGCCGTCATGCTTTGTTTCCGAAGCGGCAATCGCGGTTTCGATCGCCGTCAGCGTGCAGCGTGAAAACGCGCGCCCGACGATCCACGGCGGCGCGAACAGATGTTTGAGCACGCGCATCACGTCCATACCTCACCAGCTCCCACTCGCACCGCCCCCGCCGCCCATGCCACCACCGCCGCCGCCGAAACCACCCCCGCCACCGAAACCCCCGCCCCCG
>JBKJZR010000248.1:0-8102 GCA_046715035.1 Burkholderiales bacterium
GCCCTGGGGGCGTGGGAAGCATCTCCCTCACCCTCGGCCCCTCTCCCGGGGGCCCCGGGGGGAGAGGGAAGCACGCCATTTCCGAACACTTAATCGCCCAGCCATCCGAGCTCGGCTGCGATCAGCGCGACGCCGACGACGATGCACAGCACGGCGACGAGCTTGCGCAGAACGGCTGCGTCGACCGCATGTGCGATGCGCGCGCCCAGCAACACCCCGGCGATTTCCACCAGCGTAACCGTCGCCGCGATGCCGAAATCGATCGTTCCGTAGCGCAGATTGCCGAGCGACCCGGAGGCTGCCGCAACGATCTGGATGACCTGGCTCGTACCGATCGCGGTCAGCGCGGGGAATCCGCACAGCACCATCAGCGGCACGGACAGCGCGGGACCGCCGACGCCCGTCAGGCCAGAGCCGAAACCGGCAATCGCGCCGAGGAAGAGCAGCAGCGCCCGTTGCGCCCGCCAGTCCCCGGCGAATGCAGGGTCCCGGGCGCCGTGCCAGGACGCGAGCGAGTAGACGCCGGCGAACACGATGACTGCGGCCAGCAGCAGCGCCAGGATGCCAGGGCCGGTGCGCGAGTTGACCCATGCGCCGGCGAACGCGAAAAAAACGGCACCCAGCAGGACCGGGCGCGTCACCCGCCAGTCGATGCTGCCTCGACGCTGGAACAGCCAGGTGCCGGTGATACCGGTGAAAGCGAAAGTGAACAGCGCGGTCGCCATGGCGGCGTGTATCGGCAGGCCAGCGAACGTTGTCAGTGCAGGAATCAGCAGGATGCCGCCGACGCCCACCGCGCCGATGAGCGTGCCCACGCCGAATGCGCACAGCAGCAGCCAGACGATCGCGGTCACTGGCGTGCTGGGCGCAGCGCGAAAGCGATTGCCGCGGCCGGAGCTCCCGCGCGCCGCACGCTGAACCTACCCCGACGCGAATGCGGTGAGATTGCCGGTGATCAGCACGTTGAGTTGCTTCATCAGGTGGTAGCCCAGGCTGTGATCGGCTTTCATGAGCAGCAGCAACTGCGCGCCGTCGACGGCGAGCACGATGCACGGGGTGATACAGAAGGCCGATGCAATGCGTTGAGGTGCATGCTCGACGAGCGCCGCCCATCCCAACACCTCACCGCGGCGCAGGATCTGCCCGGCGGATGCCTGGCGGCTGCCCAAGCCGATGCTGAAGCGCACCATGCCTTCAACGAGCACGTAGCAGTCGGCCCCCGCATCGCCCAGGTTGTAGATCTAGCTGTGCTGCGCATAGTGCTCGACCCGGCCGAGCGCGGCTACGCGCGCACGCTGCGAGGGGGTCAACCCGGAAAAAAACCCGGTCTCCGCAACGATATCCGCGCCGCTGGGAGACCCCATCAGGGGCGCCGGCCGGCTCACTGCTTCCAGCCCACCTTGTCCTTGAACTTCTTGAGCTCGTCATCTTTCATGAAAACGGTGTGCTCCTTGCCCGGGTAGATGCGCTTGCGGACTTCGTCGCGATAGTCGGTCAATCCCTTTTCGATGATGGGGACCAGATCGCAATAGATCTTCGAATGGCGCGGCGTGTGTTTCTCGTACAGGTGGAACAGATCCGAGCCGATGATGTGCACGCCGTCCGACGTGTTGCCCGAGCCGAGACTGATAACCGGGACCGGCAGCGTCTCGGTCAAATATTGCGACACCTCGGACGTGACGACTTCCGTCATGATCGAGAAGCATCCGGCGTCGACAAACGCCCAGGCATCGTCGACGAGCTCCTTGGCGCGGTCGGCCGACTTGCCCTGCGCCGCAAACCCGCCGAGCTGAGGAATGCGCATCGGACAAATGCCGATATGCCCCTGCACGGGGATGCCGGCCTTGACGATGGCCTCAATGTACTTGGCGTGATGCTGGTTGCCTTCGCATTTCATGACTTCGGCGCCGCCGTGCGCGACGTACTTGGCTGCATTGTCGACTGCCTGCTGCCCTGACAGGTGGAAGCTCATGTAGGGCATGTCGACCATGCGCAGTCCGTACTGGGAGCCGCGCTTGACGGCCTGCGCCATGAACATCACTTCCTCGAACGATACCGAGGTCGTCGACTCGTGGCCGAACAGCACCATGCCGCCCGTATCGGACACGCAGAGGATATCGATGCCGACGCGGTCGGCGACGATGGCGGTTTCATAGTCGTAAACGGCGAGCTGGACGATAGGCTCCTTCTTTTGCTTCTTGTCCATGAGCATGGGGATGGTAACTTTCTTGCGGGCGGCGGGTTCGGCCATGACTGCTCCTTCCTGGGTGGGTTTACTGACAATTACACAACCGCGCGACAGTGCGGTTGCGCTCGACGCAGGGTATCGCCTTCGGCCAGTATCACCGCGCGCTCGATGACGTTCTCCAGCTCGCGCACGTTGCCGGGCCAGTGATACTGCGCAAGCAATTCCTCGACATCGCGACTGATATCGGTGATGCGCTTGCCAAGGCGGCGGCCGTGTTCCGCGACGAAATGGCGCGCCTGGATGTGGATGTCCTTGCCGCGGCTGCGCAGGGGCGGCACCTGGATGCCCCGGTCGGCAGGCGCCGCAGATGGAGCCGTTGCGGCGCCGTTTCCTGCCCGGGAGGAGGCGCGATGATCGCCTCCTGCGACCTCAGCCACGGCAAGGGGGCCCTGCGGCGCCGAGCGATACGCAGGGAACATGGCTTCAAAGCTCCGGTCAGGCGCGCTCTCGAGGCTCGTTCCCGCATGGCGCAGCGTCGCGTTGACGAATGTCACCACGCCCTGCTCGTCGATCATCAACGCAGGCCAGGGCGGCCCTTCGAGGCAGCCGCGCATGATCTCGTCCGCATCGATAGCGTTATTCATCGCACTGCCGACCCGCGCGTCAGCATGAAAAGAAATTCGCAAAGCCGATCAGAAATTCGGGGTTGAGATACGCCCTGAAACTCAGATAGCTGACATAAGCGAGCAGCGAGAGCACGAGTATCCAGACCCAAAAGCCGCGCGTGTGCGTCATCATGCGCTGCTCCGCGCGCGCAGGCCCGATACGTCGCGCTCGTCGATCGGCACGCACAGCGCCGCGGCTACCACGCTCAACACGACGCACAGTATCCACACCGACTGGTACGATCCGGTGAGATCGAAGATGAAGCCGCCGTACCAGGCGCCGAAAAAGCTGCCGATCTGATGGCCGAGGAACGCGATGCTGAACAGCGTGGACAGGTACTTGACGCCAAAAATCTGCGCTACCAGGCCGTTGGTGAGCGGCACGGTGCCCAGCCACGTCACGCCCATGCAGATGGCGAACGCCCAGATGGTGGCAGCCGAGAGCGGCAGCGCGATGAAGAGCGTGATCGCCACGGCACGAATGCCATAGATCCAGACCAGCAGATACTTCTTGCTGAAATGGCCGCCCAGCCAGCCGCTCGCGTACGAGCCGATGATGTTGAAGAAGCCGATCAACGCCAGTGCCGTCATGCCTTCGGTGGGCGACAGACCCTTGTCGACGAGGTAGGCGGGCAGGTGGACCATCATGAAAATAGTCTGGAAACCGCAGACGAGAAAGCTCGCCGTCAGATACCAGAAGCCCCGGTGGGCGCCTGCCTCGCGGAGGGCTGCGCCGAGGCTCTGGTCGCTCGTGTGTGCGGCGTGATTGTCGCCAGCCAGGGCGCTCGCCAGCGGCACGATCAACAGCGACGTTACGCCCAGCAGAACCAGCGCCTGCAGCCAGCCGATATTGCTGATCAGGAACTGCTCGTAAGGCAGCATCGCAAACTGGCCGAATGAACCCGCCGCACCGACCAATCCCAGCGCGGCGCTGCGTTTGGCGGGTGAAGCCGCGCGTCCGACGACTCCCATCACGACGCCGAAACCCGTGCCGCTCAGGCCCAGCCCGACGAGCAGTCCCGCGCCCAGGCCGAACACCAGCCCCGTTGTCGAATACGCCATCAGCAGCAGACCCAGCGCATAGAAGATGCTGCCTGCGATCAGCACGCGCGCAGCACCGAACTTGTCGGCGATCATGCCCGCGAATGGCTGCGCGCACCCCCAGACCAGGTTTTGCAGGGCGATCGCGAACGCAAAGGTCTGCCGGTTCCACCCCAGGTCGAGCGTCATCGGCTGCAGGAAAAGGCCGAAACCATGGCGCGTGCCCAGCGACAGCATCAACACCATGCTTCCGCATGCGAGTACTACCGCGGGCGTGCGCCATGTACCGCCGCTTTTTGCAATGCTCGGAATGTGGCCTCCGCGACTGGGCCGGCTGCGCGCCGGCTCGAATAAAACCATTATCGCACAACGGCTAACAGCGTTTCCTGCCTTGCCCGCAACCTGACATCGGGGGGCTTTTGTGCTATGTTCGCGCGCTCTGCAATTCCCCGCTATCCGCGTTCCATGCTGAAACTCGCGCACGGCCTCGAGTTCGCCGATCTTTATCACCTTGAAGGCCTGCTGCGGCTCGACGACGCATTTGTAAGCGCGCTAACCGCGACGGATGCCGCACTGGGCGCAAGCCTGCGCACCGGGCGCAGCGATCCGTCACAACTGTCGGCAAAGCAGGAGTCCGAGCTCCTGATCGCGCTCGCCCCGCATCTCGAGGATTTCCTCGCGGGGCTGTTCGGCATAGAAACCGAGGTTCGGCAGCTCGCTGCACGCCATCATGAGCTGGCGCCGCTCTACGCGTGCAAGCGGCTTTTCGTGCAGCGCAAGGCGATGCACAAGTACCGTGCGGACGCCGCTGGCGCGTTCGACGGCGAGGCGTTGCGCGCCGAGCTCGCGCAGCGTTTCGGGGGAGCGTTCAGCGAGCTCGCATTCGCACAGCACGTGACGCGCTGGCAGCAGGACGAGCAGGTGCATGCGGTCGAGCTCGACGTCGCGCTGCGCTACGCGGCGTGGGCTGCCCAGACGCCGGCCGGCCGGGATCATCATGCGCGGGGCGTGCTGTTCAATGCGCCCCACAAGCTCCATTACCAGCACCTGGTGCCGCTCGTGGCGGACCAATCTGCAGGCTATACCGCCTACGCCGCCCCCGCCGCGCACTTGCGCAGACGCGAGGGATTCAAGCTGACGGACGCGGGGATGGATTTAGTCGGTGCGCTCGACGAGGCGCATTACTGCATCTGGTGCCACGAGCAGGGCAAGGACTCGTGCTCGAAAGGCCTCCACGAAAAGGGCGCGAGCGGCAGGGGCGCGGCCGCCTTCAAGAAAAGCCCGTTCGGCGTCACGCTCGCCGGCTGTCCGCTCGAAGAGAAGATCTCGGAATTCCATAAGCTCAAGGCCGAAGGCGTGCCGCTCGGCGCGCTCGCCATGATCATCGTCGACAATCCGATGGTCGCCGCGACGGGACACCGCATCTGTAACGACTGCATGAAATCGTGCATCTACCAGAAACAGGAGCCCGTCGACATCCCGCAGGCGGAAACGCGCACGCTCAAGGACATCCTCGAGCTGCCCTGGGGCTTCGAAATCTACAGCCTGCTGACGCGCTGGAATCCGCTCAATCTGCGCATGCCGTACCCGAGACCGGCTTCGCACAAGCGCGTGCTGATCGCCGGCATGGGTCCTGCCGGGTTCACGCTGGCTCACTATCTGCTCAACGACGGACACTGCGTGGTGGGCATGGACGGGCTCAAGATCGAGCCGGTGCCGGCGCGCTGGTCAGGCGTGGGCGCCGCTGGCCAGCGCACCGCATTCGAGCCGGTGCACGACGTGCGCTCGCTCTATGAAGCGCTCGACGCGCGCATCATGGCGGGCTTCGGCGGAGTGGCGGAATACGGCATCACGGTGCGCTGGGACAAAAACTTTCTCGCGCTCATCCGCCTGCTGCTGGAGCGGCGCGCCGCTTTTGCGCTGTATGGCGGCGTGCGCTTCGGCGGAACCATCAGTCTCGAGGACGCGTTCGCGCTCGGCTTCGACCACGTCGCGCTGGCGATCGGTGCCGGCCGCCCGACGGTGCTCAACCTGGAAAACGGACTCGCGCGCGGCGTGCGCACGGCATCGGACTTTCTGATGGCGCTGCAGTTGACGGGCGCCGCCAAGTCCGATTCGCTGGCGAACATGCAGCTGCGGCTGCCGGTCGTGGTGATCGGCGGCGGTCTGACCGCGATCGACGCGGCGACCGAAGCGCTGGCTTATTACCCGGTGCAGGTCGAGAAATTCCTGCTGCGCTACGAAACGCTGATGCGCGAGAGCGGCGAGGCGGCGGCACGGCTGGCGTGGAACGAGGAAGAACGCGCCATCGCGGACGAGTACCTGGCGCATGCGCGGGCGATGCGGCAGGAGCGGCTGGAGGCGGCACGCGCCGGCCGCGCGCCGCGCATCCTCGAGCTGCTGCAGTCGTGGGGCGGTGTCACCATCGCCTATCGCAAGCGCCTGATCGACAGCCCGTCGTATACGCTCAACCACGAGGAAGTGCAGAAGGCGCTCGAGGAAGGCATACGCTTTGCGGAGTGCCTCGATCCCGCGGCGATCGAGGTCGATGCGTTCGGACATGCGCGCGCGATCCGGATGACGCTGCAGCAGCGCGACGACGCCGGAAAATGGGCGGCGGCGGGAGAAGTGACGCTGGCGGCGAAGACACTGCTGATCGCCGCCGGCACGCAGCCGAACACCGTGCTCGCGCGCGAAGACCCGGCGCATTTTGCGCTCGACGGCCGCTACTTCCAGGCGTGCGACGAGGAAGGTCGTCCGGCCGCGCCCGAGCGGGCGATCTCCAAACCCCTGGAGTCGCGCGTGCTCCTCGCCCGCCGCGCCGACGGGCGCTGCGTGAGCTATTTCGGCGACGTCCATCCGTCGTATTTCGGCAATGTGGTGAAAGCGATGGGCAGCGCGAAACAGGGGTATCCGCTCGTCAGCCGCGTGCTCGGACGCATCCAGCCCGCACTGGAATGTGCAGATGCGGAATTCATCGCCCGGCTCGACGGGGAACTGCGGGCGACCGTGCATGAGGTCGTGCGACTCACACCGCAGATCGTCGAGGTCGTGGTGCGGGCGCCGCTCGCCGCGCGCCGGTTCAGGCCCGGGCAGTTCTACCGCCTGCAGAATTTCGAAGCGCAGTCGCCGCGCACCGGGGATACCGCGCTGACGATGGAGGGAATTGCGCTCACCGGCGCGTGGGTCGACGCGCAGAAGGGACTGGTGTCGACCATCGTGCTCGAGATGGGCGGGTCGAGCAACCTGTGCCGCGCGCTGCGTCCGGGGGAACCGGTAGTGCTGATGGGGCCGACGGGGACGCCGACCGAGATTCCGGCCGACGAAACCGTCATTCTCGCCGGCGGTGGACTCGGCAACGCGGTGCTGTTTTCGATCGGCCAGGCGATGCGGCGCGCCGGCAGCAAGGTGCTTTACTTCGGCGGCTACAAACGCATGATCGACCGCTACAAGGTGGGCGAGATCGAGGCTGCTGCGGACGTCGTCGTATGGTGCTGCGACGAGGAGCCGGGGTTTACGCCCGACCGGCCGCAGGACCGCAGCTTCGTGGGCAACATCGTGCAGGCGATGCACGCCTACGCGATCGGCAATCTGGGCGACCCGGTCATTCCCTTCAGATCAGCGCAGCGCCTGATCGCGATCGGCTCCGATCGCATGATGGCGGCCGTGGCGCGCGCGCGGCACCAGTCGCTCAAGCCTTTCCTGCGCCCGCATCATTTTGCGATCGGCTCGATCAATTCGCCGATGCAGTGCATGATGAAGGAAATCTGCGCGCAGTGTCTCCAGCCGCAGCGCGATCCGGCAACCGGCAAGGTCGAGTACGTGTTCTCCTGCTTCAACCAGGATCAGCCGCTCGACCGCGTCGACTTCAAGGTACTCAACGAGCGCCTGAAGCAGAATTCGCTAGCCGAGAAGCTGACCGCGAAGTGGATCCGGCATTGCATGCCGGAACTGAAGAAGCAACGCACTTTCGTCTGAATGAACGGGCGCCCTGCTCGCATTCTTCCGATCATCATCCTTTCACAGTTCGCCGGCACGTCGTTGTGGTTTGCCGGCAACGCGGTGCTGGGCGACGTGCAACAGCAGTGGGGTCTTGCGCCGGACGCGCTCGGCTACGTCACGTCGGCCGTACAAGCCGGCTTCATCGCCGGAACCCTGGTGTTCGCGTTCTTCGCGCTTGCGGATCTGTTTTAGCCGCGCATCGTCTT
>JBKJZR010000249.1:0-6223 GCA_046715035.1 Burkholderiales bacterium
CCCGAAATGAAGAAAAACCTCGACTCGCAGGGCATGATCGCATCGGGCGGCACGCCGGACAAGTTCGACAAGCGCATCCGCGGCGACTACGAGCGCTGGCTCAAAGTGGTCAAGGAAGCCAACATCAGGGCCGAATGAAGGGCCTGCCCTGAGCTCCGTCGAAGCCACTGCGCGTCGGCGCCTCGACGCTCCCTTCTCCCCCCAAGAGAAGGGCTGGGGATGAGGGAACACCGTCTTTCGTGTCCGGGAGAGCGGCTGGGGGCTTGGGTCATCGATCAGCGCAAGCCCTGTCCGGTCAGCGGTACGAAACGCACCGCCAACACGTTGCGGGTCACCGTTTTGCCGGCAGCATCTTTTTCGATGACGAGCAACTGCTGGCCCGTCAGCTGCGGGCCGACAGGAATGACCAATTTGCCGCCGGGTTTCAGTTGCTGCACCAGCGGAGCCGGCACTTCGCGCGCACCGGCTGTAACCATGATCGCATCGAACGGCGCCTGATCCGGCCAGCCCTGGTAGCCGTCACCGCTGCGCGTGGTGACGTTCCTGTAACCGAGCGCGGCGAGCCGCGCGCCCGCCTCCCGCGCCAATGCGTCGACGATTTCGATCGTATAGACCTCGCGCGCGAGCTCCCCCAGCACGGCTGCCTGATATCCAGAGCCCGTGCCGACTTCCAGCACCTTGTGGTCGGGCTTCAGATCGAGCAGGTCCGTCATCAGCGCGACGATGAACGGCTGCGAAATGGTCTGGCCGAGCCCGATCGGCAGCGGGCGGTTATCGTAGGCGGAACGCGCCATGTCGGGCGGCACGAACCGGTGGCGCGGCACTTTGACCATCGCGGCCAGCACGCGCTCGTTCAGCGACGCCCGCCCCGTCTCGGCGCGTGTCTCGCGCGTCAGCGCGACGATGTCGTCGCGCATCGCCTGGCGCGGCGCGGCGTACGAGTCCTGGGCGTCAGCGTCGGCGGCAGTCATAGCCATCAGCAGCAGCGTAATAAGGGTGAAAGCCGTCCCTATGCGACGGCGCCCAAAAACAACAGGGCGCACGCTGCCAGCACGTGCGCCCCGCGTTCCCTCAGGCCCCGGCATCGGACCTCGCGACCGTCAGCCGCTCAGGCATTCGCTCATGAACTTCTTGCGCTCGTCGCCCTTCAACTTCTTGTCGGCCGCATCCTTGTTGCAGGATTTCATCTTACCCTGCTGCACCTTTTGCTTCGGCGAGGCGTCGGCGTCCTCGCCCTTGAGGCACGAGCTCATGAACTTCTTGCGCTCGTCGCCCTTGCGATCGCCGGCTTTTTCCGCGCAGCCCTTCATGCGCTCGCGCTGCGCCAGCTGTTTTGCGCTCGGCTCCTTTTTAGGCTTTTCAGCGGCCGCCGCCGCTTTCTTCGGCTCGCCCTTGCCCATGCCCTTGTCCATGCCCTTGTCCATGCCCATGCCCTTGTCCTGCGCCATCGCCAACGGTGACATCGCAAACATGAAACAAAGTGCTGCGATCAGTTTCTTCATTTTTCGCTCCCAGTTATGTTGTTTATGAACCTCGTTCCGCCTGCACGAGGCGCATCATTATTGCCGAGCACGCCCCGTCCCGCAAATAACGCGCGGTGCGCTACCCGGGCTGACAGAGTCCGCATGCATCTGCGATCAGCGCGTACGATTCAAGGCGGGTCTCGTAATCGCCGGTTATGGTTATCACCATCAATTCATCGGCTTCGAACTGCTCCTGGAGGGAGGTCAGCCGCGCCTTGACGGTGGCCGGCGATCCCAGCACGAGGCGCTTGCGGTGGTGGGCGATGCGGGCCCGCTCGACGGCCGTGTACGCCCGGCGTTCGGCTTCCGCCTGGCTCGGCACCGGGCCGTTCACCCCGTAGTCCATATTCAGACGGCGCAGATCGATGCAGGCTGCGAGCCGCTCCGCTTCGGCATCGGTGGCGGCGCAGATAGTAAACACCGTCAGCAGCGCGCGCGGCTCACCCTCGCGCTGCGACGGCTGGAACCTGCGCTTATAGTCGCGCATCACCCGATCACCGCCGTCCGCACTGATGAAATGTGCAAAGGCGAAGCGCAGGCCAAGCTGGGCCGCGAGCGCACCGCTATAGTCCGACGAGCCGAGCAACCAGACTTCGGGCGCGCCCGGCCCCGTGGGCATCGCTTTGACGCCGGCGAACGGGTGGCCGGCCGGCAGGGCGTCGTCCAGATAGGCGACCAGATACTGGACTTGCTCCGGAAAATTTTCGGCGCCCGGGTACCGCCCATCGCCCATCGCGAGCGCGGTCGTTTGGTCGCCGCCCGGCGCGCGGCCGAGGCCGAGATCGATCCGCTGCGGATAAAGCGCTTCCAGCATGCGAAACTGCTCAGCCACTTTGAGCGGACTGTAATACGGCAGCAGAATCCCGCCGGTTCCCACCCTGATCTTCGAGGTGGCGGCCGCGACCCGCGCGACGAGAATCTCGGGGCAGGGATCCGCGAGCGCCGCGATCGCGTGATGCTCGGCCATCCAGTAGCGGTAGTAGCCGAGGCTTTCCGCGGCTTGCGCGAGCCTGATCGTCGCCGCAATCGCCTGCGCCGGCGTATGCCCGCTGATGATCGGCGACTGGTCGAGCACGCTCAGGCGCATTCTCGTCTCATAAAGGCACAGCTCGAATCGAGCCGCCGATGGACGCCGATACACGCCGATGAAGATCAAAAACAACATCCAGTTCATGATTCATGCGGTGGGTTCGTCCTTGCCTTTGATTGTATCGGCGCTCATCGGCGTCCATCGGCGGCCAATCAGTTCTTGATCTCTCGGGGTTGATCTCATCCGCGTTTATCTGCGTTTATCTGTGGCTGATTAGTCTCTTCGCCAGTTCCGTCAACTATCGACTGTTAAGAGACTAACCTTCCCCGGCAGGCCGGGAATAATCAGCGTTCCGATCCCTGGATGAACTCGTTCAGCACCGCATTCCACGCGAGCGCGAGGTTGCGCCGGTCGTAGCCGCCGCCGCCGAATCCCATGATGCGGCCGCCCGCCATCTCGTTGGCCAGCGCGCACAAGCTGCGCGCTGCGTGCGCATGCGCAGCCGGCGAGTACCTGAGGTGCGCGAGCGGGTCGCCGGCGAGGCTGTCCGCGCCGCACTGAAACAGGATGAATTCCGGCTTGTGCCCGCGCAGAAACTCGACGACGCGCTCCCACTCCGCGATGAAGTGCGCGTCGCCGGCACCGGGCTGCAGCGGAATATTGAGCTTGGTCCCCGCAGCCTCGCCCGTGCCGCGCTCTTCGGCGTCGCCGGTGCCCGGGTACAGGAACATGCCGTCTTCGTGGATATCGGCGATGATCACGCCGGGATCGTTCTCGTAGGGATAATACAGCCCGTCGCCGTGGTGGACGTCGATGTCCACGTACGCAATCCGGCGGATGCCGTGCTTCTCGCGCAGCGTGTCGATCACGACGCCGCAGTCGTTGAACACGCAGAAACCCGCACCTCCTCCGCGCCGTGCGTGATGCAGTCCGCCGATCGGCTGAAAAGTGCGATAACAATCGCCGCTCATCACGCGCTCGAGCCCCTCGAGGGCGGCGCCGACTACGGCCGACGACGCCTCGTATACGCCCGGATACGCCGGTGTATCGCCGTAATCGATCGAGCCATGGCCGAGCTCCGACAAACCGTCGACGCGGCTCACGTATTCGGTGGTGTGGAAGCGCTCGATCTCGGCACGCGACGCAGGTCGCGGCTCGGCGATGCGCGCGCGCTTGTCGAGTCCCTGCTTGCGCGTTTCGCTGAAGAACGCGTCCTGGCGATCGGTTCCGAACGGATGACCGTCCGGAAAGCCGTACTTGCCGAGCGCCGCGCCGACGTAGAGCGCGACTTCCTTGTTCATTTTGCCCTCCTATCGAGCGTAGGGTGCGCCTGCGCACCATGCAGAATACATGCGTCCGTCCATGGGAAACCATCACATCGGTGCGCGAAGCGCATCCTACCCAACTCATCCCGGCGAGACCAAGAAGTCTCTGAGCAAGTCGAATCAAAAAATATCGTCATTCCCGCGCAAGCGGGAATCCAGAGAAATGCATTGATTACTGGATGCCAGCTTGGCGCTGGCATGACGGCTCAATAACCTGCTCACAGTTTCCCTAGAACAACGCCAGCTGCCCGTCACTGCGCGGCGGGCGAAAACGCGTCGTGTCGAGCGACCAGCTGCGCGCATTGAAGCCCAGACGCCGGCAGGCGACTTCGAAGCGCTTTCGCAGCAAATCCGCAAGCTCGCCCTGCCCGCTCATGCGGCTGCCGAAATGCGGATCGTTGTCACGGCCGCCGCGCATCTGCTGCACGCGGCTCATGACGTGCTTCGCCTTGAGCGGATAGTGTGTTTCGAGCCAGTTCCTGAACAGGTCTTTCACTTCCCAGGGCAGGCGCATCAGCACGTAGCCCGTGCCGCGCGCGCCCGCCGCATACGCCGCTTCCAACACGGGTTCGATCTGGTGGTCGGTCAGAAAGGGGATCACGGGCGCGACGATGACCCCCGTCGGAATGCCGGCGGCGCTGAGCCGCCGCATCGCCTCCAGCCGGCGCGCCGGCGCCGAGCAGCGTGGCTCCAGCCTGCGCGCGAGATCATGGTCGAGATTGTTGAGCGAGATGAAAACCGTAGCGAGGTTCTTGCGCGCCATCGGCGCGAGCAGGTCGATGTCGCGCTCGACGAGCGCGTTCTTGGTAACGATGCCGACCGGATGCTCGCACTCCGCCAGCACTTCCAGTATCTGCCGGGTAATCCGGTACTCGCGCTCGATCGGCTGGTACGGATCGGTGTTGGCGCCGAGCGAAATCACCGCGCATCGATAGCCGGGCTTGCTTAGCTCGCCGCGCAGCAACTCGGGCGCGTTCACCTTCGCGAACAGCCGCGTTTCGAAGTCGAGGCCGGGCGAAAGATTCACATAGGCATGGCTGGGCCGGGCGTAGCAATAGCTACAACCGTGCTCGCAGCCACGATAAGGGTTGATCGATTGCGTGAACGGTACGTCCGGCGAATCGTTGCGGGAAATAATGCTTTTCGCGTGCTCGACCGTGACAAACGTCTGCAAAGGCGGCGGTCCCTCGCCATCGTCGCAGCTCCAGCCGTCGTCGTATTCCTCGCGCGCGATGCGCTCGAAGCGTCCTTCGGGATTGATGCCCGCGCCACGCCCCTTGCGCGGGGCCGCCACTTCATGATTGTGGGTTTTGAGCGCCATACCGAAACTTAGACAACCCCCGTGCGCAAGTAAAGAGCGCGCGCAAACTTCGATCAATTTCTCGGAAGAGAGGAGCGAATCAAGCCTGATGGCCGTCGTGCCCGGCTCTCCCGTCGCGCCGCTTAGCCACCGTGCCGATGCAAACGACACGTGACCGCAGCGGTGTCACGTCGGACGCAACGAGGTGTGCTTTCCTTGTCCGCGCCAGGACCAGCGAGGTGTTATGGGTTCCCTTGTGTCGTTACTGTCTATATATACAGTGTAGCAATTACAGCTGATCTTGCAAGCCGTTTTTTTCGGGGGTAGGCTGACTGTGAGCATGCATGTTTTTTCGGCAGTTCATTTACGTTAGCCGCCGCCAAGGGCCACGCGCCTCGCCCTCAAGTGGAGAAAAATAGAGGACGTAAAGGCTCGAAAGGAAGACAAATGACGCATCCTCGAATGCACGTCCCAGTATTAGCTGGAATGCTTGTTGTGCGTTGGCCTGCCCGTCGATCTGGCCCACGCGCAGGCCCAGGGGTTCGCCCCAAAACTTCTCTTGCGCTCCGTGCTAAGTGGAGACGACACGAAAGAGGCCGTATTAGCATCGGCAGAGTTTGCGCCGGGTGGCACTACGGACCGCCACTCACACCCCTGGGGCGACGAGTACGTTACGGTCCTTGAAGGCACGTTGGAGCTCCGCACCGAAGGACGCGAGCCCCGCCGCGTAAGTGCGGGCGAGGCGTATCACACCCCCAGAGGACTCATTCATGAAACGCGGAATGTCGGTGGAGGCGTAGCGCGGGTTGCGACTACGTTCGTCGTTGACAAAGGCAAACCACTTACTCAGCCAGCCCCTTAGAGCCTCCAGTGAAGGCGGTGGCTAAACAAGCCATTCGAGGGTCGCTGGCCCACGGACCAAGGAAAGGAGCAAGCGTTATGAGACAGGAGATCGCATTCAATGCCGAAGGGGTGACTTTACGGGGTTGGCTCTACCTGCCAGACCGCACGGCGGGACCTGTGCCAACGATCGTCATGGCGCATG
>JBKJZR010000250.1:0-3802 GCA_046715035.1 Burkholderiales bacterium
ACGTCACGCTACACGACCAGATTGGCCTGCCGCAACCTGACATCGAAAGGAGAGCAAGCGCGCATGCGCGCGCCTCTCATGGCGACAAACCGTTTTGCATCGACTTACCCCAACACCGCATATCGCAGGGAGCTCAGTGGGTTGCTGCCGGCCGCCCGCACGCCTCCACCGACATCAGGCTCAATACCGACTGCACCGCTCCAGCGTCGAGATCATCGAGTCGGTCGAGTTGTGCGAGCAGCGTTTCGATTTTCTCTGCGGGCAGCGCGTGGGCGAGGCAATCGCGCAGCTTCACTTCGTGGTCGGCGTCGTCCATCGGGAAGCCCCACGAACCGCGCGGGCCGCGGCATATCGCGGAATGAGTCGTGCCGTCGTCAAGCTCGACGTGCACCTCGACGCGCATGCCGTGGAAATCTCCCGGGATCGATTCGTCCTGCTCGATCTCGATGATCTTCAGCAGCGCGACCATGTCGGCGCGGAAGCGCCGTTCGTTGGTAAAGCTGTCGATCTTGACGGCGCCGTCGAGCAGGGCGGCGGCCGCCGTGTACTGAAGGCTGAATTTTCCGTCGAGACCCGTCGCCGGCTGCGGCCGGTTCACGTATTTCATGACCGGCGAGACCATGCGCACGCGCCGTATGTCTTTGCGGCCGCGCAGCGCACGGTGTACTTCGAGCCCGGCCGTGATGCCGTAGTGGGTGCCGTACTGCGACGGGAAAAGCTTGATCGCGAGACCGGGATCGACGACGCGATACGGCTTGCCGAAGGCGAGCAGGCGCTCGGCGTCGAACCGGTCCGGGTAGAACGTGCTGACGAGCCCCTTGTGCGCTTCGAGCACGTCCGGGTTCGCGGTGAAGCCGCGCTGGGCGAGCAGCGCCGCGTCCAGTCCGGACGCGGCCGCGTTGCCGCAGTGGGTCGACTTGGTCATCGAGCCGACGTTCGCGAGCAATGCGCCGGCGCGAGACGATGCCAGGCCGATCGCGTGTTGCGTCGTCAGCGCATCGAGGCCGAGAAGATTGGCGGCGACGACGGTGCTGCCGATCACGCCTGCGACACCCGGCGGATGGAACTTGAGCTGCTCCGGCACGTACTGATCGCCCGCGAATTGCAGCCGGCCCTGAATTTCGATCCCCTTCGCCACCGCCGTAACGATTTGCCTGCCGTTCAGCCGATGTGCCTCGGCGAGCGCGAATGCCACCGGCACGGTGGGTGAAACGGAATGCGTCGGCGGGCTCCACATGGGCTCGAAGTCGAGCACGTGGGTGGCGATCGAGTTCACGTATGCCGCCTGAGTGACAGCAAGCTTTGTGTCCGTGCCCCAGATCGACGCCTGCGGCGAGCCGCCGAGCGCCAGCATGTGCTGCGTCATGATCGTCACCGGCGGCTCGCCGGAGCCCGCCAGTGCGACCGCTACGCCGTCTTTGATGGCCTGCTTGACGCGGTAGATGCATTCATCGCCGAGCGCATCGTAGCGCGTGGCATGGATGATCCTGCAAAGATCCTGTGTCAGTCCCACGCTGAAGCCCCCCCTGAGTGTGCGCCCATAGCCGAAGGCGTGATCATCGCATCACGCCCTTGACATGCTATCGCAGATTTGCAGATCGGCCCTTGGGGGCCAGCGACGCGGCTGCGACGCGCGAGCGCAGAGCCGGTAGCCACCCTATCCTGCCTGCGTGGGATCGGCGCAAAATAGTATTGGGAAGCACAGGCAATCTGCAATAACATTCACCCAGGGCGTCGTGCAAGCTGCCGGCCGCCAATCGTTCGACCCTCGGAGGAGCACGATCATGAGCCAGGAACATGCAGCCGGCGTCGGCCCGACGCTCGAGCTCGCGCGGTGGATTTCCACGCTGACATACACGCAGCTGCCCGACCGCACTAAGGCCGTGGTTCGCCTGGCGCTGCTGGATACGCTGGGCTGCGGCGCCTACGGCTTCGAAACGCCGTGGACGAAGATGCTCCTCAAATGGATACAGGCGGGCGGCGCGCGAGGCCGATCGCGCGCGTGGGGCGACGGGATGCCGGCGCTGCGGGCTGCCGACGCGGCGCTCGTCAACGGCACGTCAGCGCACGCTTTCGAGCTCGACGATTATCACAATGCGAAGCTGCATCCGGGTGCCGTGGTGATTGCGGCGGCGCTGGCGCTGGCCGAGGAGCTGGACGTTACCGGCGAGCGGCTCGTCACCGCGATCGCCGCGGGGTACGAAGTCATGATTCGCTCGAGTCTTGCGCTCGATCCATCGGCGGCGCGGCTGCGCGGCTGGCATTTGACCGGTGTATGCGGTCCGTTTGGCGCTGCGGCGGCGTCCGCAGTCCTGCTCGGTCTGGATGCCGAGCGCACCGCCTGGGCGCTGGGCCTCGCGGGCACGCAGGGCGCGGGGCTCTGGGCGTTCAACGCCGATGGGGCGATGAGCAAGCGGCTGCACGCCGGCAAGGCTGCGCATTCCGGCGTGCTCGCCGCCGAGCTCGCCGCGTCCGGCTTCACCGGCCCGACGCAGATTTACGAGTTCCACGACGGCGGGTTTCTCAAAGCCTATTCGGATGCGTCCGACCCGGCGCCGCTCACGCAGGATCTCGGCACGCTGTATCACCTCGACGCGATTTCGGTGAAGCCCTACTCGTGCTGCGGCAGCACGCACGCCTATATCGACGCAGCGCTCGAAATACGCCGCCGGCTCGGCAGCGCGTGGGACCCCGCCCGGCCGGTACGCGTGGGCATGAGCAACGTCGTCGATGTGCAGTGCGGTTTCGATTACGTGCCGAGCACGGCGCTCAACGCGCAGATGAGCCTGCGCTATGTGGTGGCGGCGGCGCTGATGGACGGCCAGGTGCTGCCGCAGCAGTTCAGCGCTGAAAAAATGCGCGATCCTGAATTGGGCGCGCTCGCAGCGAAGCTCGAACTGGTCGACGATCCCAGTCTGGATCAGCTCTATCCCGTGCATTTCGCGGGCTGGGTGTCTGCACAAGTGGACGGCGA
Source organism: Burkholderiales bacterium (assembly GCA_046715035.1). Taxonomy (GTDB): domain Bacteria; phylum Pseudomonadota; class Gammaproteobacteria; order Burkholderiales; family SG8-41; genus PALSA-1004. The sequence goes on from JBKJZR010000250.1 coordinate 2,975, forward strand.
ATGGCAGCGCGTCGACATCCTCGATCCGAGCGGGTCGGTGGCGCGGCCGATCGACGCCGCAGGCATCACCGAGAAGTTCAGGGGAATCAATCCCCGGCTGCCCACCGACCGCATTGCCGCTGTGGCGTTGAACATCGAACGCCACTCGGCGCGTGAATTGATCGACTTGCTCGCTCCAGCGCGGAGCGAGCGCGCGGCAGCGTGAATTCCCGCATACCCACCACGTCAGTCACTGTAGGGTGTGCTCCGGAATCGGCGCGCACCCATGCCGATGCATCGATGGTGCGCAAGCGCACCCTACATCGGGTCGCTTCCAACTAGGAGTTTGTTGAAAAGCGCATATAAAGACCGTTCGTATTGAGCCCTTCGACATGCTCAGGACAGGCTAGCGCAGCGGAGTCGAAATATGAACGGCTTGCAATCAATCACTTGGACGCTTCGACTCCACGCCTAATGGCGTTGCGCTCAGCGCGAACGGAGAATTTCAACGAACTCCTAATCGGCTTTGAGGAGTCCGTGGGCGCTGACATGTTGCCATGCACAAATTCGCCAGAACCCCAAAATGATCTTCGGAACGCGCCGCTAACCAATTGTCGGTGAATTTTACAGTCAATTGAAAGCGCGTTTCAGCTCGCAATCCGTTCAATTGATTATATTGCGTATTCAAATCGCGGTACGCACTTTGCTTAGGAGTGTTTGCTCGAACCAAAAATTGCGCCCTCTAACTGCTCCCAAAAGGAGGCATCAAATGAAACAGGCATCGAAACGCCCTATCGCAAAACTCCTGGCAGCGGGTTTGTTTGGAGGCCTCATGGCCCAGGCATTGGC
>JBKJZR010000251.1:0-6470 GCA_046715035.1 Burkholderiales bacterium
CCCGTGTATATGCAGTATTATCGGGTATCGGCGTCCGACTGCTGCGTTCGATGGGCGGCGCCGACAGGCTGATTCATCGGCTGCCGCTCGGCGGTGCATGGACTGCGGGGCGCGACCTGCCGGCGCCGCAGGGGAAGACGTTCCGTGAGTTGTATGCGGCGCAGAAAAGCAATGTTGAATGATGAATGCGGAATGCGGAATAACAGCTGTGCGCGCCTGCATCACTTCATCATTCATCATTCATCATTCCGCATTCCACCCTTCGAGTTTTAAACGGAGACTACGATGAACAACCCAGCTGACCTGCAAACCCTCGAATCGGTGCCGTTGTGGATCGACGGCCGGCATCAGCAGGCGACAAGCACGCGCGTCGGCGAGATCACCAATCCCGCGACGGGGCGGTGTACCCGGCGCGTGCCGCTGTGCAACGCCGCCGATATCGATGCTGCGGTCCAGGCCGCGCAGCGCGCCTTCCCGGCGTGGCGCGACACCCCGCCGCTGCGCAGGGCGCGCATCCTGATGCGTTTTCGCGAGCTGCTCGACACGCACCGTGATGAGCTCGCGAGACTGATCACCGCAGAGCATGGCAAGACGCTGGCGGATGCCGGCGGCTCCGTGCAGCGCGGTCTCGAGGTCGTCGAATTCGCAATGGGCATTCCGCATCTGCTCAAGGGCGAGCACAGCGAGGAGGTCGGCACCGGCGTGGACAGCCACTCGCTGCGCCAGCCACTCGGTGTCTGTGCGGGCATTACGCCCTTCAACTTTCCGGTCATGGTGCCGCTGTGGATGTTTCCCGTGGCGCTCGCGTGCGGCAACACCTTCGTGCTGAAACCGTCCGAAAAAGTGCCCTCGGCAAGCATGCGCATGGCGGAACTGCTAAAGCAGGCAGGACTGCCGGACGGCGTGCTCAACGTCGTTCACGGCGACAAGGAGGCGGTCGATGCGCTGCTCCACCATCCGCACGTCAAGGCGATCTCGTTTGTGGGTTCGACGCCGATCGCGAAATACATCTACGAGACCGCAGCGGTGCACGGCAAGCGCGTGCAGGCCCTCGGGGGCGCCAAGAACCACGCGGTCGTACTGCCGGATGCCGACCTCGAGTTCACCGCCGACGCGCTGATCGGTGCGGCCTACGGCTCGGCGGGGGAGCGCTGCATGGCGATTTCCGCGGTAGTCGCGGTGGGAGAGGCCGCCGATCCGCTGGTCGCGAGGCTCAAGGACAAGGCGGCGCAGCTCACGATCGGCCCCGGCGACTGCACCATCGACGGCAAGGAGGCCGACATGGGGCCGCTCGTCTCGCGCGCGCATCGCGACAAGGTCGCGGGCTATGTCGATCAGGGCGTCAGCGAGGGGGCGACTCTCGTGATCGACGGGCGCGGCTGCAAGGTCACCGAGTATCAGGACGGATTTTTTCTCGGTGCCTCGCTGTTCGATCACGTCAGCACCGACATGACCATCTATCGCGATGAGATTTTCGGACCGGTGCTGGTCGTGCTGCGCGTCGACTCGCTCGACGACGCGATACGCATGATCAACGCCAATCCCTACGCGAACGGCACCGCGGTCTTCACGCGCTCGGGCGGCGCCGCGCGCAGGTTCGAGCGCGAGATCGAAGTGGGCATGGTCGGCGTCAACGTGCCGATCCCCGTGCCGATCGCCTTTTTTTCCTTCGGCGGCTGGCGCAATTCCCTGTTCGGCGACCAGCACGTGCACGGCATGGAAGGCGTGCGCTTCTACACGCGCGGCAAGGTGATCACGACGCGCTGGCCCGACGCGAAAGCGTTGCCGGCGGGATTCAACATGCCGACGCTGGGTTAAGGACGGAGAGGGAGAGAGGAGATAGGGGAGAGGCGTTAGGCGTGAGGCGTGAGGCGTTAGGCGGCTCACTCCTTTTCCTCTGTCCCATCTCCTTTCTCCCATCTCCTTTCTCCTTTCTCCTCTCACTTTTCGCTCTCGCCTCACGATGTCCATGTCCGCCCGCGACAACATTCTTGCCCGCATCCGCGCAGCACAGGGCCGCGGCGCAGCGCCGGACGCGCACGAGCGCACGGCCGTCACCGACTATATCGGGGCGCATGCGGCTGGGCCGCGTCCACGAGCGGACTACGATCCGGCCGCGCGTTTTCACGAACGCGCGCTGAGTCTGTCGACGACCCTCGACGCGGCAGCAACCTTCGCCGACGTTCCCGTTGCAGTCGCGCGCTATCTGGCGCACAGCAAGCTTCCCCGTGCCGCGGTGTGCTGGCCGGAGTTCTTCGAGCTCGAATGGCGTGCGGCGGGGGTCACGGTGGAATCGCGGCCTGCGCGGGGCAGCGATCAAGTAGGGATTACGGGCGCCTATTGCGCCATCGCCGAAACTGGCACGCTCATGCTGCTGTCGGGACCGCGGACACCCGGTGCGACGAGCCTGCTTCCCGAAACGCATATTGCGATCGTGCACGCCGCGCGCATCGTGCGCGGCATGGAGGACGCCTGGGCGCTCATGCGCGACGAACATGTGGGGATGCCACGTGCGGTCAATTTCGTCTCGGGTCCGTCGCGCACGGCAGACATCGAGCAGACGCTCGTGCTCGGCGCGCACGGCCCTTATCGCGTGCACATCGTGCTCGTCGGCGCCTGAGCCGCGCGCGAGCGCCCGCATCGCGACATCGCGTGGGCGCCGCACTTACTGCGGCTTGATGCCCGCCGCCCTGATCACCGCCGTCCACTTCTCTGTATCCGAGCGGATGTAGGCCGCGAATTCCTCGGGCGTGCCGGCGACCACCTCCAGCCCTTCATTCGTCAGCCGGTCCTTGACATCCGGCGCGCGCAGCGCGCGGACGAGCTCCTGATGCACGCGGTCGACAATCGCGCGCGGCGTACCCGCCGGCGCCAGCACGCCGAACCATTGCGTGGCCTCGTAACCGGGAACGCCGGCTTCGGCAATGCTGGGCAGCTCGGGCAGCGCCTGCGCACGGCGCAGCGTGGTCACGCCCAACGCCCGCAACCTGCCCGCCCTGACATAGGCGATGGCGGTCGGGATGCTCGCGAAGTTCACGCTGGTTTCGCCCGCGAGCAGGCTGATGACGCTCGGCCCCGAGCCTTTATAGGGTACGTGCACGATGTCGACGCGCGCGACGCTCTTGAAAAGCTCGCCGGACAGGTGCGGGCTGGTGCCCGTGCCGGCCGAGCCGAACACCAGACTGCCAGGGCGCGCTCTGGCGAGCGCGATCAGCTCCCGGACCGTCCTGGCCGGCACGGACGGATGCACCGTCAGCAGATTGGGAGACGATACGACCTGCGAGATGGGCGCGAAATCGCGCAGCGCGTCGTAGGGCAGACGCGTGTACATGCTGGGATTGATGGCGAGCGTCGAGAGGCCCATCAGCAGCGTATAGCCGTCGGCGGCGCTCTTCGCGACGATCTCGTTGCCGATGATCGTGCCTGCGCCCGCGCGATTGTCGACGAGGACCTGCTGGCCGAGTTGCTCGGCCAGCTTCTGTGCGACGATGCGGGCGGTGATGTCGGTACCGCCGCCCGGCGACGAGGGAACGACGAGCCGGATCGCCCGCACCGGATAGCTTTGCGCCGGCGCGTGACCACACCACGCGCCCATGACCAGAGCCAGCGCACCCGCACACGCTTTCATGCACACCTCCGCAGGCTGGCTGCAATATCGTTTCATAATACCCAACACTGGTAACCGCCACTAGATTCCTCATGACCGGCTTCGAGTTCCTCCCGCGCTTCCCGCTCGCGGCCAACCCGCTCGCGTTGTTCGGCGTGCTGCTGCTTGCCGGGGTGGTCGCGGGCGAAGTGACGAAGCGCGTGCTGAACGTGCCGCGCATCACCGGCTACGTGCTGATCGGGCTCGCGCTGGGCGCCAGTGGACTCAACGTGCTCGACGCGAGGATGCTCGCGTACGCCACGGTCTTCGTCGACATGGGGCTCGGACTCGTCCTGTTCGAGCTCGGCCGGCGGCTCGATTTCAACTGGCTCAGGCGGGATCGCTGGCTCTCGGTGATGGCGGTCGCGGAAAGCCTGCTGTCGTTCTGCTGCATGTTCGGGGCGCTGCTGTGGTTCGACATCGCGCCGCTGCACGCGGCAGTCGCCGCCGCCATCGGCGTCTCGTCGTCGCCCGCGATCGTCATGCTGGTCGCGCGCGAGGAGCGCGCCGAGGGGCAGGTCACCGAGCGCGCGCTCAACCTGGTGGCGCTCAACAGCGTGGTCGCATTCGTGCTGATGACGATGCTGCTGTCGTGGATCCATCACGAGTACCGCGCGGGCTGGCTTACCGTGGTCCTGCATCCGTTCTACCTGCTCGCGGTTTCGCTTGCGCTCGGGCTGGCGGCGAGCAGTCTCGCGCTGCTGTTCGCCCGCTGGCTGGGCAAGCAGGCGGAACTGCATCTCGCGCTGCTCCTGGCGCTGATCGTGCTGCTGGTCGGCGCAGCCGCCGCGCTCAAGGCTTCGGTGCTGATCGCGCTGCTCGCGTTCGGGGTGCTGGTCAAGAACCTCGACCGCGAGCACGTCATGATGCAGGTCGATATCGGCCGCTTCGGGCAGATCTTCTTCGTCGTGCTGTTCGTAGCCACCGGGGCCATGCTGCACGCCGACGAGCTGGTCGGCGGCGCCGCCATGGCGGCGGTATACATTGCAGCGCGCTTCATCGGCAAATCGGCCGCAGTCCTGTCGGTGGGGCACCTGAGCGGCATCGGGCCGCGCAACGCCTGTCTGTTGAGCGTCGCGATGCTGCCGATGTCCGGCATCGCGGTCGCGATGACGCACTCGGCGGGGAGCTTCTACCCGGCGTTCGGCGCCAAGCTCGCTGCCGTCGTGCTGGCGGCGGCGCTGATCCTCGAGCTCGTCGGCCCGCTGGCCGTTCAGTTTGCGCTGCGCTATGCGGGCGAAACGCACGAGGCCGGGTCGAATTGATGTCCGCCGATACCTTTGTGTTCCGCCGCTGCGCCGAGCTCTCGGTCGGCGTCGAGCTGGAGCTGCAAATCCTCAATTCGCGCGACTTCAATCTCGCGCGCGGGGCCGCCGACCTGCTGAAGGCGATGGAAAAGCTCGCGCATCCCGGCCAGATCAAGCCCGAGATCACCGACAGCATGGTGGAGGTGAACACGTCCGTTCATCTGCGCTACAGGGGGTTGCTCGCTGAATTGCGTCAGATTCGTGATGCCGTTGCGCGGGCCGCCGGCCGTCTCAACCTGCGTATCGCCGGTGGCGGCTCGCACCCGTTCCACGAATGGAACGAGCGGCGCATCTATCCCAACGAGCGCTTCCAGCACCTGCTCAAGGTGTACGGCTACCTCGCCAAGCAGTTCACGGTCTTCGGCCAGCACATCCACGTCGGCTGTCCCGACGGGGACGCGGCGATCTATCTGACGCACATGCTGTCGCGCTACATACCCCATTTCATCGCGCTCGCGGCGTCCTCGCCGTTTCAGCAGGGAGCCGATACCAGCTTCCAGTCCTCGCGGCTCAACAACGTCAGCGCGTTCCCGCTGTCGGGCACCATGCCTTACGTGCAGACCTGGGAGGAGTTCGGGGCGTATTACGAGAAAATGCGCGCCTACGGCATTGTCGAGAGCATGAAAGATTTTTACTGGGACATCAGGCCCAAGCCCGAGTACGGCACGGTCGAGATCCGCGTTCTCGACACGCCTTTGACGGTCGAGCGCGCCGCATTGCTCGCCGCGTACGCCCAGGCGCTTGCGCATTATTTTCTGCACCAGCGGCCGCAGCCTGCCACGCCGGATATCTATCTCGCGTATCGCCATAACCGCTTCCAGGCCTGCCGCTACGGGCTCGATGCGACGTACATCGACGCCTACACGCAGAAACAGATTCCGCTGCGGCGCGACCTGCTCGATTCGCTCGACCTACTGAGGCCGCACGCCGATGCGCTCGATAGCGCAGCTGCGCTCGCCGCGTTGCGCGCGGACGGGGTGGCAGGCAGCGGCGACGCGGCGTGGCTGCGCGAAACCTTCCGTGCGCTCGGCTCGCTGAACGACGTTGCGCGCCTGCAAAGCGAGGAATGGATGGGCACGGCGCTGGCGGCCAGCTGATGCGCCATAATATGAGGCGAAGGGTATTCAAATCCGGAATAACCCAGAAAGGAAACACATGTCCACCGCAGAACAAAAGTTGGCCGCGCTCGGCCTTATGCTGCCCGCGGCAGCGGCGCCGGTCGCCAACTATGTCGGCTACACGGTTAGCGGCAAGACCGTCTACATATCCGGCCAGTTGCCGTTCAAGGATGGCAAGCTCGCCTGCGTGGGCAAGCTCGGCGCGGGCATCTCCGTCGACGACGGCTATGCGGCCGGGCGTCTCTGCGCGCTCAACATACTCGCGCACTTGAAGTCAGCGTGCGGTGGCGATCTCGATCGCGTCGCACGCGTGCTGCGCCTCGGCGGCTTTGTCAATTCGACGCCTGAATTTACCGATGCGCCAAAATGCATCAACGGCGCATCCGACCTGATGGTGGA
>JBKJZR010000252.1:0-14516 GCA_046715035.1 Burkholderiales bacterium
GAATAATCTGAAACTATAAGTCAGCCTGTCGATTCGCTCAATCGGCGGCCACACGCGTAACCGGCAACGCTTGCGCGCCCGTGAGCGCGTCACTAATTCACTGCGCAACGCGCTGCTGCAGCGGCGCAACGGCGCAATCCTCATACCCCAGGAACGCCATGAGATCATCACGCCGCTTCATCCCATCTTCGTAGCCGAGCTGGATCAGCGCCCGCGTATAGCCCTGTTCGAACAGCAGATAGCTGACGAGATTCGAGCCGCTTTTCTTGAGGGCGCCGATCGTGAACAGCAAGGCGCGGATCGTTCGCGGTAACTCGTGTACGTGGCCAAGGGCGATTTTCTCGAGCGTTTCGCTCGGTGCGATAACCCGAAACTCGACTTGGTGCAGCGGCATGCTGTTCTTGCCCTGCAATTCTTTCGGCATGATGCTCAACGTGCGATTGATTCGCTGCAAGCGTTCCAGATCGACCTCCAGGCTGTCCAGAAAGATGCTATTGAGGCAATGGCCGGCGATCTGCGCCAGCGACGGATACGCTTTCGACGTCACGCGCTCCTGCTGGGTTTGCACTTGGCGTCCCACGCCGATCACGAACAGCCGTTGAGCACCGAGATGCAGCGCCGGGCTGAGCGGTGCGATTTGACGCATCGAGCCGTCGCCAAAGAACTCGCGGTTGATGCGCACCGCGGGAAACAAGAACGGCAGCGCGGATGACGCCATCAGATGATCGACCCCGATCTCCATGGGGATGCCGACGCGGCGCGCGCGCTGCCACGGTTCAAGCTCCGGCACCCCCTGATAAAAGGTGACCGATTCCCCGGAAGTGTATCCCGAGCAGGTGACGCTGAACGCGTACAGGCGGCCTGCCTCAACTGAGTGCTTGATCGCACCGTAATCGAACGAACTCAGCAGGTGCCGCAGCGGCGAATTGTCCAAAAGCGACACCGCGAAGCCGGTGATCCCACCCCACAACCATTTGCCGCTGTTGTGAAACACCCCGAGTAAATCGGAGCGGTAGACGTGGTTGACATGAAAGTTGTACCACACCGACATAAGCTCTCGCACGCCTGCACGGAAATTGCCGGCGTATCCCGCGAGTACGACGGCGTTGATGGCGCCGGCAGAAGTGCCGGTAATGATTTGAAACGGACACGGGGCGTCAGCCGGCAGCATTTCCGAAAGCGCGCGCAGCACACCGACCTGATAGGCCGCGCGCGCCGCCGCCGCTCAAAACCAGGCCGATACGCGGTTGTGCCTGGCGGCCTATTTTCATCCACCCCCCGGTTTCGAATAATTATTGTGCCACACTGCTCCGCGTCCCGGCGGTTTTCGGGAGCTGGACTGCAGTTCACTTCGATCGCGCCGTGATCTGCTCAGGCGCGGCATCGGCAATCTGGCGGTACAGGCTATATAGCATACCTGCGGTCGCGCCCCAGATGTAACGGCCCTCGTAAGGGATGGCCATGTAATGGCGATGCCTCCCGTTGAAGTGAAAGCTGCGGCGCTGGTGGTTCTTGGGATCGAGGACGAACGACAAGGGGACTTCGAATGCGGCCGCGACCTCGAACGCGTCGAGGCTGAGATTGAATGGCGACTCGATCCATCCCACAACCGGGCTGATCCTGAAGCCCGAGGGCATTTCATAGTCGGGCAGTTGGCCGATGACCTCGACGCGATGTCGAGCGAGGCCGATCTCTTCTTCGGCTTCTCGCAGCGCCGTGTGCACCCGGCTTTCATCGCCGCTTTCGACGCGGCCGCCGGGAAAGCTGATCTGGCTTGGATGGTCGTTAAGATGCGCGGTGCGCTGGGTCAGCAGGACGTTCACGCCGTCATTGCGGTTGACGATGGGCACGAGCACGGCGGCGAGCATAACCGGCCCGTCAGACGGCACACCCACCATCGACAGGTCGTGCGGATAAGGCGTGTAGAAAGGCCGCGCCAGGCGGGCAGCGAGAATATCACGCGTCAGCATGCGGTCATATAAGACGTCGGAAGGGTAAAACCAATTTTACCGTCGTCCGCCACGACCTGCCTGCCGCTGGTAGTTGAGCCCAGCGCAGTACCGACTTATACTGGCACGGTAACAGCCACCATCAGAGGAGTGCCATGAAACTACGTCATATGATTGCCGCAGCCACACTCGGCGTATTCAGCAGCGCCGCTTTCGCCTTCCAGTGCCCGGGCGACATGAAGAAAATCGACGAGGCGCTCGCGAAAAACCCTAAATTGAGCGAAGCGCAGATGTCGGAAGTGAAGAAACGGCGCGCAGAAGGCGAGACACTCCACAAAGCCGGGAAGCACCAGGAGTCAGTCGATACCCTCGCCAAAGCGATGGGAATTCTGAGCGTCAAGTAAGCCCCTGTCTCTCACGAGCACCCAGCCCCGCCCCAGCGCGGGGCTTTTTTTGACGGCAACGACGGTAGCCGGCCAACCGCGCCGCATCGCAACCACAGGGCGCAGGTGCGCACCTTTACCAGGGTATCTCCTGGCGATCGCGAAAGAATCCTCCGCTCGGACCGCCGTCGGGAAGCGTGGCCAGCCAGAATGCCGTGTCGGCTCCCTGCTGGATCGAGCGCGGAGCGTGGGGGCCACCCATATCGGTGCGCACCCATCCGGGGCACATCGAATTGACGAGAATATTCTCGGCGCGTGTTTCCGCGGCGGTGATGCGCGTCAGCGCGTTCAGCGCCGTCTTGGAAATCCGGTATGCCGGTGTTCCGCTACCCATGTCCGACAACTGACCCTGTCCGCTGGACACGTTGACGATGCGGCCATACTTCTGCTTGCGCATCAACGGCAATAGTGCCTTGGTCAGTTGCAATGGGCCCATCAGATTAGTCTCCAGGGTGCGGCGATATGTTTCGGAGTCGTAATCCTGCAGCCGCGAGCCGCGCGGATCGATCATGATCCCGGCGTTATTGACGAGAACATCGACGCGTCCCGGTGCGCCGGCAAGCTCGCCTGCAAAAGCAGCTATGCTCGGCGGACTCGCGACGTCAAGCACCCGACAGGTTACATCGAGCCCGGAAATCTGACCGCACAGCTCACGCGCCGCGGCTGCGCCTTTGGCTGCGTCGCGCGCGGCGAGAATAACGCTGTAGTGAGCGAGCGCGAGCTGGCGGCAGATCTCGAGGCCTATGCCGCGGTTTCCTCCGGTCACGACGGCGATTCTCATGTGCTATTCCTGGAAATGCCGCTAGTTCAGCGGGACGCTGCCGATCATCTCGATGTTCTGACCGGCCGGGTCCGGGCGATGGCAGCGGGCTCGCTTCGCCTGCCGGGGGACTGGGCACGCTTCAGGTTCGAAACTGTTTCACGCATTTTCCTTGCCTTTTTAAGCGCGTCGCAGGATTGATCGGTCAGCGCATCAAATCGACTTTCTTCTTGTGCGCTTCGAGCGTCGGCAGCGCCGTTGCAGCGAACTGCTTGAGCCCGGGATCACCGCCGTTTTCGGCTTGACGCCTGAACAACTCGAGCGCTTTTTCATGATCGCCGTGCTGTACCTTGATATACTCAAAGTCGAATTTTGAACCGGAGAGCTTGCTGAGCTTTTCGAGGTTCTGTCCCTGTTCGGAAGTCGGCTCGTCGCGTACGTTGATGCCCCGGCTCGACGCGAGCTTCCTGAGTTCCGCCTGTGTCTTCGAATGATCTTTAACCATCAGGGAGCCGAATTGCCGCACTTGACTCGTAACGCCTTTTTTGGCGGCTATGCGTCCCATGGCTATTGCCGCGGCACTTGCCGCGGCAGCGTCCCTCACGAAACTGCGATCGGTCTCGGATAAGCTGCCCGTCTTTTCGCCCCCCGCGACGCGCCGCTTGTCAGAACTGAATTCGGCTGCCGTAGCTGGTGACTTTGCCGCTTTTTGTTCCGCGCGACTGCTCTCAGCTCGATGATCCGCAGCATAGCTGCTGGAAGCCAAGATGCCAGAAGCCAAGACGCCTGCCATGAGCAAGCCATGAGCCAACCATCGTTCCTTACCCATCTGTCTGTCACTCCCGCAGTTGTCAGACCCCATCGCCGCGCAGGAGCATTTTCACCGGCGGCGACGGAAATCTCACGTCGCAAACGTCCCGGGTGTTTGTAGGACGGAGGAGGAATTACTGGGAATCCAGGCCCGCAACAATCTGCCGACTGGCAAACGGCTCAGTACGGCCAGGGCGCAACGACTTGGGACGGGCGGGCTCTGACGGCGCGGCGCGGAACCGACCTGCGCTACCGCCGGACGAAGTGCGGCTCGATAAGATTCTCAAATGAAAACAACTCGTTCCAACGCTCTGGCGTGAGAAGTTTTTTCTCGTTCACCACGATCTGGCGGATGGACTTGCTGTAGAGGTAGCCTTCGCGCGCGATTTCGGCGCTTTGCTTGTAGCCGAGGATCGGATTGAGCAGCGTCACTATGCCCAGGCTGTCGAGCACCATGTCGCGGGTGCGCTGCGCATTCGCGGTTATTCCGACGACGCACTTTTCGCGCAACGCATTCACGGCATTTTCCATCGCGAAGATCGAACTGAATAATGAGAACGAAATCACTGGCTCCATGACATTGAGCTGCAATTGTCCGGACGACGCCGCGAGCGTCACCGTCAGGTCGGCGCCGATAACGTAAAAAGTCGCCTGATTCACGGCTTCGGGAATGACCGGATTGACCTTTCCCGGCATGATCGATGAGCCCGGCTGCAATTGGGGAAGGTTGATTTCATTCAGGCCACAGCGCGGCCCGGATGAGAGCAGCCGCAGATCGTTGCAGATCTTCGATAGCTTGACCGCGGTGCGTTTGAGCACCCCCGACAGCTGCACGTAAGCGCCGGTGTCGGAGGTCGCCTCCACGAGGTCGGCAGCGAGAACAAGTTCAAGGCCCGTGATCTCCCGCAGGTGCCTTACGACTAGCTCCGGATAGCCTTCGGGGGAGTTGACCGACGTGCCGATTGCGGTTGCCCCCATGTTCACTTCGGCCAGCAGGCGCTGCGCGTCGGCTACGCGCGCGAGCTCCTCGCCGATGTTGGTTGCAAAGCCCTTGAATTCGGCGCCCATCGACATCGGCACTGCGTCCTGCAGATGCGTACGGCCCATTTTCAGGACCCGCTCGAGTTCAGCGCCCTTGGACGCAAGCGCGTCGCGCAGGCCCGCCAGCGCCTGGGTATAGCTTTGCAGCCGGTTGATCAGTGCAATGCGAAATGCCGTCGGATACGCGTCGTTCGTCGACTGCGAGCAGTTGACGTGGTCATTGGGGCTTATGTACTGATAATCGCCCTTGCGATGACCCAGCGACTCGAGCGCGACATTGGCGATCACCTCGTTCGCGTTCATGTTGGTCGAGGTGCCGGCCCCGCCCTGAATCATGTCGAGCGGAAACTGGTCGATAAACTCGCCGCCAATGATGCGTTCGCACGCGCCGATGATCGCAGTCGCAATCCCGGGATCGAGCACAGCGAGGTCGCGGTTGGCCATCGCCGCTGCCTTCTTGACGTAACCGAACGCTTTGACGAAGTACGGTTCGGCGGACACCGGAATGCCGATGATCTTGAAGTTCTCGATCCCGCGCAAGGTCTGCACGCCGTAGTAAGCCTCGTCGGGAATCAGCCGCTCGCCCAGGAAATCCCTCTCGATTCGATAACCCATCTGGCGCCCCTACTGATGACTGCGAATTTGCTTTTCTGCGTTAATGAATAGCCGGCCAAGGAAAAACGCCCCGCGCAGCGGGGCGTTTTTTGGCCCGGCGGGACTTGGCGCTTACTTTTTGCTGCCGACCATGTCTTCCGGCCTGACCCATTTATCGAACTGCTCGGCGGTAACGTGGCCCAGGGCCAGCGCGGACTCTTTGAGCGTAAGCCCCTTCTTGTGCGCGTTCTTGGCGATTTGCGCCGCCTTGTCATAGCCGATATGCGGATTGAGCGCCGTGACCAGCATCAGGGACTCGCGCATCAATTGCTCGATCCGCGCCTTGTTCGCCTCGATCCCGACCGCGCAATGATCGTTGAAATTGGCGCAGCCGCGCGCGAGCAGGTTGGCGCTGCGCAGAAAGTTGCTGATGACCAGTGGGCGAAATACGTTCAGCTCGAAGTTTCCCGACGCGCCGCCGAAGTTGACCGCGACGTCGTCGCCGAACACCTGGCAGCACACCATGGTAAGCGACTCCGACTGCGTGGGGTTGACCTTCCCCGGCATGATCGAGCTGCCCGGCTCGTTTTCCGGGATGCTGAGCTCGCCGATGCCGGAGCGCGGCCCGCTCGCCAGCCAGCGGATATCGTTGGCAATCTTCGTGAGCGACGCCGCGAGCGTCTTGAGCGCGCCGTGCGCATGCACGACAGCATCGCAAGATGCCAACGCCTCGAACTTATTCGGCGCCGTGATAAATGGCAGCTTGGTAAGCCGGGCGAGCTCAGCTGCCACCATCACCGCAAATTTAGGGTGCGCGTTTAAGCCGGTTCCAACCGCCGTGCCGCCAAGTGCAAGCTCGCACAAATGCGGTTGCGCGTCATCGATGTGCTTCAGCCCATGATCGAGCTGCGAAACATAGCCCGAGAATTCCTGGCCCAGCGTCAGCGGGGTTGCATCCTGCAGGTGAGTGCGGCCGATCTTGACGACCTTCGCGAACTGCTTTGCTTTCCTGTCGAGCGTGTCGCGCAGCTTGCGAACCGCGGGTTTCAACTCGCGCTCGAGCGCGATCACCGCCGCGACGTGCATCGCGGTGGGAAACGTGTCATTCGACGATTGCCCCATGTTGACGTCGTCGTTCGGATGCACCAAGCGCTGCTCGCCGCGCTCTCCGCCGAGAATTTCGGATGCGCGGTTGGCAAGCACCTCGTTCACGTTCATGTTGGTCTGCGTACCGGAGCCTGTCTGCCAGATCACCAGGGGAAATTCCTCATCGTGCCTGCCCGCGAGCGCCTCATCGGCAGCCTTGACGATGGCCTTGCCCTTCTTCCTGGCGAGCAGGCCCAAAGCCATATTCACCACCGCCGCCGCGCGCTTGACCATGACCTGGGCATAGACCACCGCGAGCGGCATGGTTTCGCCGGGAAACCTGAAATTGATGAGGCTGCGCTGGGTCTGCGCACCCCACAGCCGGTGGGCGGCAACCTCGATATCGCCAAACGTATCGCGTTCGATTCTTACTTTCGCCATTGCCCTTCCTCGGTTCTTAGCACAACAGGTTACACGTCGCGGCCTTGCACAGCTGCGAGTCAGCGATGGCGCGTCAAAACGGCATGGCGAGGGTGCCGCGCTCGGCGCCGACATCGACGACGGTGAGCGCGGTCATGTTCACCAGGCGCCGCACTGTGGCAGTCGGTGTAACGATGTGCACGGCCTTCGCCGCACCCAGCAGAATGGGGCCGACCGTGATGCCATCCCCGGCCGCAGTCTTGAGCAGGTTGAACGAAATGTTGGCGGCATCGAGCGTCGGCATGATCAGCAGATTGGCATCGCCCTTGAGACGCGAGCGCGGGAACTCCTGCCGCCGCACTTCGGCGGACAACGCGGCGTCACCGTGCATCTCGCCTTCGATTTCCAGCTCGGGGGCTACTTTCTCGATCAAGGACAGTGCGGCACGCATCTTCCGGGCGGTCGCCGAATCGCTGCTGCCGAAGCTCGAATGCGACAGCAGCGCTATCTTCGGGGTCATGCCAAAACGTCTGATCTCTTCCGCTGCCAGCACCGTCATCTCGGCGATCTGCGAGGCACTCGGATCGAGATTGACGTAAGTGTCGCAGATGAACACCGTGCGCTGCGGCAGCAACAGCAGATTCATCGCGTAATAGTGCTGCACTCCGGCGCGGCGGCCGATTACCTGGTCGATATAATGCAAATGCCCGTCGTGGGTGCCGAAAGTGCCGCAGATCATGCCGTCTGCTTCGCCGCGATGCGTCATCATCGCCGCTATCAGCGTCGAGTTGCGTCTCATCTCGAGCTTTGCATACTGCTGCGACACGCCGCGGCGCTCGGTCAGCCGGTGGTATTCCTCCCAGTACTCCCGGTACCGCGTATCCGACTCCGGATTTACCAGCTCGAGGTCGGTGCCGGGTTTCAGACGCAGGCCGTAATGGTGGATGCGGTGCTCGACTACCGCGGGCCTGCCTATCAGGATCGGCAGCGCGAGCTTCTCGTCGACGACGACCTGCGTCGCGCGCAGCACGCGCTCGTCTTCACCCTCCGCATATACGATGCGCCGGCGCGGCGCTTCCTTGGCCGCCGAGAACAGCGGCTTCATGATCATTCCCGAGTGATAAACGAACTGCTGCAATGAGTCGCGGTAAGCGCCGAAATCCCGGATGGGCCGTGTCGCCACGCCGCTTTCCATCGCTGCCTTTGCGACCGCCGGGGCGACCTTGACGATGAGCCGCGGATCGAAGGGACGGGGAATCAGATAATCGGCGCCGAACGACAGGTTTTGCTCGCCATAGGCCATCGCGACGATATCGGACTGCTCCGCCTGCGCCAGCTCAGCGATCGCCTTGACTGCCGCCAGTTCCATTTCGGTATTGATTACGGTGGCGCCGACGTCGAGCGCGCCGCGAAAAACAAACGGGAAACACAGGACATTGTTGACCTGATTCGGATAGTCCGAGCGCCCGGTCGCCATCACCACATCGGGTTTCGCCTGTTTCGCGATCTCCGGGAGAATTTCCGGCTCGGGATTGGCCAGAGCCAGTATCAGCGGCCGGTCGGCCATTTTTTCGACCATCTCGCGCTTCAGCACCCCTCCCGCCGAAAGCCCGAGAAAAACGTCCGCGCCGGCGATCACCTCACCCAGCGTGCGCGCCTGGGTCTCGATCGCGTACTGCGCCTTGTCGGGATCCATCTCTTCTTTGCGTCCCCGGTACACGACCCCCTTGATGTCAGTGACCACGATGTGCTCGCGGGGCAGTCCCAGCTTCACCAGCAGATCGAGACAAGCCAGCGCCGCCGCACCGGCGCCAGAGACGACCAGCTTGACTGCCGAAAGATCCTTGCCGACTACTTTCAGGCCATTGATGAATGCCGCGCAGACCGTGATCGCCGTACCATGCTGGTCGTCGTGGAAAACCGGAATCCGGCAGCGTTCTCGCAGCTTGCGCTCGACGATGAAACACTCGGGCGCCTTGATATCCTCGAGGTTGATGCCGCCGAAAGTCGGTTCCAGGCTAGCGATGATATCGACCAGCTTCTCGGGATCGCGTTCGTTGATCTCGATATCGAAAACGTCGATGCCGGCGAATTTCTTGAAGAGCACGGCCTTGCCTTCCATGACCGGCTTGGCCGCCAGCGGCCCGATATTGCCCAGTCCCAGCACGGCCGTACCGTTGGTAATCACCGCTACCAGATTGCCGCGAGCGGTCATATTGCGCGCTTCGGCCGGATCGGCGACGATGAGCTCGCACGCTGCCGCCACGCCCGGCGTGTAGGCAAGCGAAAGATCGTGCTGGTTGATCAGGCCCTTGGTCGGCGTGACTGAAATCTTGCCGGGGGCGGGAAAGCGGTGGTAATCGAGCGCGCTTTTGCGCAGCTGGTCATCCATCAGCGTTCGGATTCTTCTCGGGCCATCATTATAACCCACCCCCCATGCACGACTTTGCCGCGCCCATCGCCGGGCGCACCGGATTAGTGCGGGTAGAGAACGCGATGCCAGCCACGCGAATTCAACTTCCGCTAATCCTGCCGTGCCGCAGCGGGGACTTCAGACGATCGTGGCACGCGGGTTGCTTAGAGGGCTGCGCACACACGAAACCGCTTTGATGCCCCTCTCATACAGCCTCGATTTAACGTCGCTGCGCCTGCGTATGCGCAGCGGAGAACTTACGCCGCTCAAATTAGCGCGTGACGTTCTGGCCGCGGCTGACGCAGGCGACATCCATCACGCTTGGATATCCCGCGTTCCCGACTCGGCCGTGCTGGCGCAGGCTGCGCGGCTCGCATCCGACCCCGCCGCGCAAGCTCTGCCCCTATACGGAATCCCCTTTGCAATCAAAGACAACATCGACGCCGCCGGTCTGCCCACGACCGCCGGATGTCCCGCATTCAGTTACCCCGCCGGGCGCTCCGCAACGGTCGTGCAACGCCTGCAGGATGCCGGCGCGATGCTGATCGGCAAGACGAACCTCGATCAGTTCGCGACCGGCCTGGTCGGCACACGCTCACCCTACGGCGCATGCCTGAACGCGTTCGACGGGCGGTATATTTCCGGCGGATCGAGCTCGGGATCCGCGGTTGCGGTTGCGCTCAACCTGGTCAGCTTTGCGCTGGGCACCGACACCGCCGGGTCCGGGCGCATACCCGCGGGCTTCAATAACATCGTCGGCCTCAAGCCGACGCGCGGGCTGTTGAGCGCGCGCGGCGTGGTGCCTGCCTGCCGCTCGCTCGATTGCGTCTCCATTTTCGCGCTGACGTGCGCCGACGCGTGGCAGGTGTATCTGACGACACGCGGCTACGATGCCGCCGATCCATACGCGCGGCTGCCTGACATTCCGCGCCGTGCGCCAGTGGGCGGTTATCGCTGCGGCGTGCCGCGCGCAGCCCAACTCGAGTTTTTTGGCGATACCATCGCCGCGCAAACGTACGCGCGAGCCCTCGAGTTGATCGAGGACACGGACGGAACACTCGTCGAGATCGACTACGCGCCGTTTCGCGAGGCCGCGGCGTTGCTCTACCAGGGTCCGTGGGTCGCCGAACGCCTGGCGGCGCTGCGCGATTTTTTTGCCACGCACCCGCAGGACATCCACCCCGTCACCCGTTCGATCATCGGCGGAGGCGCGCGCTACTCCGCGCTCGACGCGTTCGAAGCACAGCATCGCTTGCGTGAGCTCGAGCGCTGCGCTGCCACGGCCTGGGAGCGAATCGACGTGCTGGCGGTGCCGACCGCACCGACGATTTATACGCTCGAGCAGGTTATGAACGACCCGGTTGCGCTCAATACCAACCTCGGCTACTACACGAACTTCGTCAATCTGTTCGATCTCGCAGCGATCGCTATTCCCGCCGGCATACGCGAAGATGCACTGCCCGCTGGTATCACGCTGATCGCACCTGCGCACAGCGAGCCGCTGCTGTGCGAGCTCGGCAGTCGTCTCCACCAATCGAGCGGCGTTGCGCTCGGCGCGACGGACTACCCGCTGCCGGACGGACGACATGACTTCATCGATCCCGACGCCATCACCGACGTTGCGATCGCAGTGGTCGGCGCACACTTGTCCGGCATGCCTCTCAATCACCAGCTGACCGAGCGCGGCGCGCGGCTGACAGGTGCGGCGCGCACGGCGCCGGTTTATCGCCTCTACCTATTGCCCGGCACCGCACCGCTCAAGCCTGGACTGGTGCGTTGTGCGAGCGGCGCCGGACGCGCGATCGATGTCGAGTTATGGCGCATGCCGGTGGCGCAATTCGGCGCGTTCGTCGCGCAGATCCCCGCGCCGCTGGGCATCGCCATGGTCGAACTCGAGGACGGCCGCGCGGTCCAGGGCTTCGTTTGCGAAAGCTATGCCGCAGACGTCGCCCGCGATATATCCGAGTTCGGCGGCTGGCGGGCGTACATCGCGAGCCAGCGCCCATAGTCAATCGTGATTTTCGATACGGCGATTGCAATGTCCGCTCCGCACAAGCTGCCCGGCAGCTGACAGGATCCGCCGCGCGCGCTACGATTCGGCTCGGGCAGGCAGTGTCGAAGCGTGATATGAGGAAAAAGGCCATGCTGGAGATAAACAGTCCGCAAGTCGTGGCCGAGGTCGTGGCCCAGTTCGCTCGCTACGAGCAGGCACTGGTGGTCAACGATGTGGCGACGCTCAATGCGCTGTTCTGGGCGAGTCCGCACGTCATCCGCTATGGCATCGGCGAAAACCTCTATGGCCATGACGCGATCAGCGCGTACCGCGGCGCGCGGTCGCCGCTTGGGCTCGCGCGCGTCGTCGGCCGCAGCGTGATCACGACGTTCGGCCGCGACTTCGCCACGGCGAGCATCGATTTCACGCGCAGCGGCCGCAGCGGACGGCAAATGCAGACGTGGGCGCGTCTGCCCGAAGGCTGGCGCATCGTCGCGGCGCACGTCAGTTACATGGAGCAGCCGGCGTGAACACGCCGCGCCCTCATCGGTAACGGCGCGACGCCCGTGCGCGGTTATCACGACATCGGCGGCAACGCAGGCGCAGCGATCGACCCTGCCGAGGAGCCGGCGAAATTCTGGGAGCGGCAGCTCGAGGCGATGCGCACGCTGCTGGGAGACGCGCAGCGCCGGCTCTGCACGGTGGACGAGCTGCGCCGCGGGTTCGAGAGCTTCGGCGAGGAAAAATATCGCCGGCTGCGCTTTTACGAGCGCCGCTTCGAAGCGCTCGTCGACATCCTCGTCGAGAAACAGCTGATCGACCGCAGGGAGCTCGAGCGCCGCATCGCCGAGGTGCTGGACGGCAGGGAAGAGCGCTCATGAAAGCGCCCCGCTACACTGCCGGCGCGCGGGTCCGCGTCATCGATCCCGGCAGGGACGGCCATGTACGCACGCCGTATTACGTGCGCGGCCGGACCGGCGTCGTTGAAGTCTGTACCGGTGCATTCCTCAATCCCGAAGATCTCGCCTATGGGCGCACTGCAGGGCCGGCTGTCGATTGCTACCGGGTGGTGTTCGAACAGACCGAGCTCTGGCCGGATTATCGTGGCTCGGGCAGCGACCGCCTGCATATCGAAATCTACGAGCACTGGCTCGAGCCGGCGCCTGCGGCGTGAGCGCGGGCCACGATCATCCGCACGCAGGGCCTGCGAACGGATCCGACGAGTCGTGGGACGCCGCGACGCGCTATTACTCGCATGCATGCAACGTGCTGCGCGATATGCTGATCGAGCGCCGCGTGCTGTCGGCAGCGGAAATCCGCAGGCAGATCGAAGCGATGGAGTCGAAGGGGCCGTACCTCGGCGCGCGCCTCGTCGCGCGCGCGTGGGTCGATGACGGCTTCAGGAAGCGGCTGCTGATCGACGGCAAATCCGCGGCGCTCGAGCTCGGCATCGTCGTCGGCGAAGCGCAGCTCATCGTCGTCGAAAATACGCCGCAGCAGCACAACGTCATCTGCTGCACGCTCTGCTCGTGCTATCCGCGGTCGATCCTTGGGCAGCCGCCCGCGTGGTACCGCAACGTCGATTACCGGTCGCGCGTCGTGCGCGAGCCGCGCGCTGTGCTTGCGGAGTTCGGCCTGCACGTGCCGCCTGAGACTGCTGTCCATGTGCACGACAGCAATGCCGATTTGCGTTTTCTCGTCCTGCCGATGCGCCCTCCAGGGAGCGAGCACTGCGATGAAGCCGCACTCGCGCGGCTGGTGACGCGCGATTCGCTGATCGGAGTGGCGTCCGCGCTCGACCCTTCCTGAGGTGCACTGACGGCGCAACGCGCTTCCGGAAGCCTGGGTCACCCGTGCACCACAGCTGTGCCTGCTGCATCGCGGACGCACGGAATTAATGCGCAATCGTGTCGCCGCGATTGCGGTTGTCACGCCCCGCACCTGTAGCAAGGGGCAAGCGTGCTCGTCCGCGCGGCCACTTCTCCTGGGTACGCAGCTTGCTTTTTCCTGCTGCTGGAATCCTCCTCGTCGCGTGAGGTCTCGCCATGAAACGTACACTGCTCTGCTTGTTCACTGCCGCCACGCTGGCGCCTGCGACTGTCAGCGCCGACACCGCTTTCCCATCGCGGCCGATCCGCTTCATCGTGCCGTTCGCGCCCGGCGGTGTGTCCGATATCATCGCCCGCACGGTGGCGTACAAGACGAGCGAAGGCATCGGTCAGCAGATCGTGATCGACAACCGCGGCGGCGCGGGCGGCACGATAGGAGCGGAGATGCTGACCCACGCCACGCCCGATGGTCACACCATCGGCATCGGCAACATTTCCACGCATGCGGTCGCACCTCACGTCTACCGCAAGGTGCCGTATGACCCGGTGCAGGATTTTGCGCCTGTCGGACTCGTCGCTATTGCGCCCAATCTCATCGGGGCAAGCCCGTCGCTGCCGGTCAAGAACGTCAGGGAGCTGATCACGCTCGCCAAAAGCAAGCCCGGGCACCTCACGTTCGCGTCGTCCGGCATCGGCACGGTGCTGCATCTGGCCGGCGAGATGATCAATGTGATGGCGGGGGTGCAGCTCACGCATGTCCCTTATAAAGGCGTCGCACTCGCGCTTCCCGATCTCATGTCGGGGAATGTCGCGCTCATCGTCGACGCGCTCATATCCGCATCGGGCCATGTCAAAGCGGGCCGGATCAGAGCCCTCGCCGTCACCAGCAGCGCGCGCAGCCCAATTTTGCCCGAGGTCCCCACCGTCGCCGAGTCGGGCATCCCTGGTTACGAGCTCAACTTTTGGATCGGGGTCTACGCACCCGCGGCTACCCCCAACGCGGTCGTGCAGCGTCTCAACGCAGAGGTCAACAAGGCGCTTAAAACGCCCGAAGTACGCGACAAGCTGGCGGCTCAGGGCGCCGAGGTCGCAGGCTCCACGCCCGCGGCATTGCTGGCGCTGCTCAAGTCCGATCTGCCGCGCATGGGCAGGATCGTCAAGGCAGCGAGGATCGACCC
>JBKJZR010000253.1:0-2231 GCA_046715035.1 Burkholderiales bacterium
GCCATCGAGGCGGCGATCGTCGAACGGCTGCGCATCGCCAGTCACGAGCTCATCGGGTGGTCGATATTCAAGCGCAGCGTGGACGCGCGCAAACGCTCGGCGATCTGCGTCATCTACGCCCTCGATGTCGAGGTCGCAGACGAGGCCGCTGTGCTGGAGCGCATGCAGGCAACCGGGCGGGTTACGCCGGCGCCGGATACGAGTTATCGCCCCGTCGCGCAGGCGCCACGCGACTGGAGTGCACGCCCGGTCGTGATCGGCACCGGCCCCTGCGGACTGCTGGCGGGGATGCTGCTTGCGCAGATGGGTTTGCGTCCGCTCATCCTGGAGCGCGGCAAGGTCGTGCGCGAGCGCACCAAGGACACCTTCAGGTTGTGGCGCCAGTCGATACTGAATCCGGAGTCGAACGTGCAGTTCGGCGAAGGCGGCGCCGGCACGTTCTCGGACGGCAAGCTCTACAGCCAGATCAAGGATCCGCGCCATTACGGGCGCAAGGTGCTCGGGGAATTCGTGCGCGCCGGCGCGCCTGCGGAGATCCTCTACGCGGCCAAGCCTCACATCGGCACTTTCAGGCTGGTCGCTATCGTGGAAAACATGCGCGCGACCATACACGCGCTCGGCGGCGAGATCCGTTTCCAGGCAAAAGTGACGGACCTCGACATCGGCGAACGCGACGGTGTCCGCGCGCTGCGCGGCGTGGTGCTGGCCAGCGGCGAAAGAATCTCGGCAGAGCACGTCGTGCTGGCGGTGGGGCACAGCGCGCGCGACACCTTCGAGATGCTGCTCGAGCGCGGCGTGCATGTCGAAGCAAAGCCGTTTTCGATCGGCTTCAGAATCGAGCATCCGCAGTCGTTGATCGACCGCACGCGTTACGGCAGGAGCTCAGGGCATCCGCTCCTCGGCGCCGCCGACTACAAGCTGGTCCACCATTGCCGCAATGGACGCTCGGTCTACAGCTTTTGCATGTGTCCGGGGGGAACGGTGGTCGCCGCGGCATCCGAGGCGGGCCGCGTGGTCACCAACGGCATGAGCCAGTACTCGCGCAATGAACGCAATGCGAACGCCGGTATCGTCGTGGACATAACGCCTGCCGACTATCCGGGTCATCCGCTGGGCGGCATTGCCTTCCAGCGCCACTGGGAAGAGCGCGCGTTTGCCGCGGGCGGCTGCAACTACCATGCGCCCGCGCAGCTGGTCGGGGATTTCCTCGCGGGCCGTGCGTCCACCGCGCTCGGCGCGGTGCTGCCGTCGTACACGCCCGGCGTGCGGATGACCGATCTCTCGACATGCATACCGGATTTCGCTGTCGCGGCGATCCGCGAAGCGCTGCCCGCGTTCGACAGGCAGATACGCGGTTTTGCAATGCACGATGCGGTGCTGACGGGGATCGAAACGCGCACCTCGTCGCCCGTGCGCATCGGTCGCGGTGCCGACTACCAGAGCGTGAACACACGCGGCCTTTATCCCGCCGGGGAAGGCGCGGGCTACGCGGGCGGTATCCTGTCCGCGGCGGTCGACGGCATCGAAGTTGCCGAAGCCGTTGCGATGAGCATGGTCGGGACGGTGGGCAACCCGCGGGAACCTTTCGCCAACACCACCGGAACGTGACCGGATGAGCGGTTGCTGCGAACTGGCGCGCGAGCCTGCGGGCACAACCTCCTTACGCGTGCGCCGGTTTTACCCTTTGCCCCGCACGGCGCTAGACTACGCACGCGCTGCGCCGATCGCAAATACCATGGAAAAGATACGCATATCGAAGCTGATGTCGGCGCAGGGGCTGTGTTCGCGCCGCGAAGCCGACGAATACATCGAGCGAGGCTGGGTGCTGGTCGACGGCGCGCCCGTGACAGAGCTCGGCACGCGCATCTATCCCACGCAACGCATCACCCTGGCGCAGGCGGCGCGCGCGCGCCAGCAAGCGAGTGTGACCATACTGCTCAACAAACCCATCGGTTACGTGTCGGGACAGGCCGAGCGCGGCTATCCGCCGGCGGTTACGCTCGTCACGGCGCAATCGCGTGCGCCAGCCGACCGCGTGCCCCTGAGCTTCAGCCGCGTCCACCTGCAGGGGCTGGCGCCCGCCGGGCGCCTCGACATCGACTCAACCGGCTTGCTGGTGCTCACTCAGGACGGCCGCATCGCCAAGCAGCTCATCGGCGAGGATTCGCCGGTGGAAAAGGAATACCTGGTACGCGTGCAGGGCAAACTGGAAGCCGGTGCTCTGGCGCTGC
>JBKJZR010000254.1:0-19645 GCA_046715035.1 Burkholderiales bacterium
CTGCATTGGCTGATCAACAATGCCGGCAGCGACAAGACCGCTGCCGCTGCGCGCAGCGCCGGCAGGACGGATTCCAGTCCGGTTACCAAGTCCGACGACCTGAGCAGCATCACCCTCAATCTCGACATGGTGTGAGGCGCCGCCGCGCGCGGCGGTCTGCACACAATCCAGCCTGCGTTGCAGTCGCGCACGCATGACTGCAGCCAGCCCCCTCCCGGGCACCCTTTCCGTCCGCGCCCTGGTCGAAGACGCGCACGCCCGCCTCATCAGCGCAAAAGTCGCGCTTGGGCAGGGGACCACCAGCGCGTGGGACGAGGCGGTATATCTGGTGTTGCACGCGCTGCGCTTGCCGCCCGATCAGTTGCAGCCGTATTTGTCGCGGCCAGTGACGCGTGCCGAGCGCCGGCGCGTCCAGAAGCTGCTCGCGGCCCGCGTGCGGCGCCGCGTGCCCGCCGCGTATCTCACGCGGGAGGCGTGGCTGGGAGATCTGCGCTTCTACGTCGACGAGCGGGTGATTGTCCCGCGCTCGTTCATCGCGGAGCTGCTGCGCGCGCGGTTAGCGCCGTGGATCGCGCTGCCCCGCGCATCCATGAGCGCGCTGGATTTGTGCACCGGCTCGGGATGCCTCGCTGTGCTCATGGCCAAGATGTTTCCGCATGCATCGATCACCGCGACGGATGTTTCACCGGCCGCCCTGACCGTGGCACGTCGGAACATCGCCGCCTATCGGCTGGGCCCGCGCATCGAACTGCTGCACTCCGACATGTTTGCGGGTCTGCAATCGCGGCGCTTCGATCTGATCATTGCCAACCCGCCTTACGTCAGCACGCGCAGCATGCGGGCGCTGCCGCCCGAATTCCGCCGCGAGCCGCCACTCGCGCTGGCTGGCGGGAAGGACGGCTTCGACGCGGTGCGGATCCTGCTGCGGGAGGCGCATCGACACCTGACCGAACAGGGACTGCTGATCGTCGAGGTCGGACATAACCGCGCGGCGCTGGAAGCTGCTTACCCCCGCCTGCCGTTCATCTGGCTCGAAACCAGTGGCGGCGACGACTGCGTGTTCATGCTTGCGTACCGCGACCTCGCTGCACAGCCGGCTGTTGCGGCGGTCCTGCCGCTGCCGCGGCATCGAGCCAGGCGAGCAGTCGCCGCGTCTCGTCGTCGGTAAGCTCCTGGTACTGGCCGCGCTTCAGGCGCGGCGGGAGGTGCACGATTCCATAGCGCACCCGTATCAGGCGGCTCACGATAAATCCGAGCTTCTCGAACAGCCTGCGCACGAGACGGTTGCGGCCTTCCTGCAATACGACGTGGCACCATTGATTGGCGCCTTCGCCGCCGCGCAAGTCGACGCTCAGGCAGCGCGCCATACCGTCGTCGAGCTGAACCCCCTGAATAAGCTCGCGCGCATGGCTGGATTCCAACTGACCCATGACCCGCACCGCGTATTCGCGCTCGATTTCAAAGCTGGGGTGCATCAGCCGATTGGCAAGCTCCCCCGACGTCGTGAAGATCAGCAGCCCGCTGGTATTGAAATCGAGCCTGCCGACCGCCATCCATTTCGCGCCGCCCATCGCGGGCAGCCGCGCGAAAACGCTCGGCCTGCCGCGCGGGTCATCGCGGCTGACGATCTCGCCCTCGGGCTTGTGATAGAGCAGCACGCGCGGCCGCCGCGACAGCGACTGGAACCGCACCTGCCGGCCGTCGATTTCGATCCGATCGGATGCACCCGCGCGCGCCCCGAGTTTTGCGGTGGTACCGTTGATCGTGACTTTGCCTGCTGCAATCCATTGCTCCATGGTGCGGCGCGAGCCAAAACCCGCCTGCGCGAGCAATTTCTGCAGCTTGTGGGTGGCGACGTCTCCCAGCGGCTCCGCGCGGGCCCGACGCCGCGGGGCGCGGCCAGGCCGCGGCGTCGGCGTCTTGTCGGGGGAAATGCGTCGCGCGGGGTGCGTTTCAGCCGCACGTCCCGACGGCTGCGCCGGTCGCCTCCGGGCGGGCGTTGTGTCGGCGCGGCGTGGGGACGCGGCGCTGCGTTTTGCCGGTTTCACCTCAACGCCCGGCGCTCGATCACTGCTTGCGCGAGGGTGCCGCTGTCGACGTGCTCGAGCTCACCGCCAACCGGCAGTCCGCGCGCAATGCGGCTCACCGCGAGACCGCGCGCGAGCAGCAGCTCACCGATATAGTGCGCGGTAGCCTCGCCTTCCACGGTGAAGTTGGTCGCGACGATCACTTCATGAACCTCCCCGTCGTCTGCGCGCCTGAGCAGGCGGTCGAGGTGAATCTCGCGGGGGCCGATCCCATCGAGCGGCGACAACCGGCCCATGAGCACGAAATACAAACCCTGATAACATTCCGCCAGTTCCATCATCAGCAGATCTGCCGGGGTCTCGACCACGCACAACAGTCGCGCATTGCGCCGTGGCGAACGGCACAGCGCGCACATCTGTTCTTCAGTGAACGTATTGCAGCGCTCACAGTGACGGATGCGCTCCACCGCGCGCCCGAGCGCGAGCCCGAGTCGGGTCGCTCCGGGATGATCGCGCTGCAGCAAGTGAAATGCCATGCGCTGCGCCGACTTCGGCCCGACGCCGGGCAGGCAGCGCAACGCCTCGATGAGCTCTTCGAGGCTGGAGGGGTTTCTCATAAACAAAGGATGAAGGCGGAAGGATGAAGGCGGGGGGAAGAACGGTGGTTTTAATCATCCTTCATCCCTCATCCTTGATGGTCAGAACGGCATCTTGAAACCTGGGGGCAGGCCCATTCCGGCCGCCATGCCGCTCATTTTTTCCTGGGTCGCCGCCTCCACCCTGCGCACCGCGTCGTTGACAGCCGCCGCGATCAGATCCTCGAGCATGTCCTTGTCGTCCTTGAGCAGGCTGTCGTCGATCGAGACGCGCTTGACGTCATACCGGCACGTCATCACCACCTTCACCATCCCTGCACCGGACTGTCCTTCCACTTCGACCGTCGCCAGTTGTTCCTGCATGCGCTTCATGTTTTCCTGCATCTGCTGCGCCTGCTTCATGAGTCCCGCCAATCCGCCTTTCATGGATTACCCTCCGTCGGTTTGATGCTCGATGACACGACTCGCGCGTCGAGCTGTTGAATCAGGTCCTGCACGAACGGATCGCGACCGATCGCCGCCGCCGCCGCATTCTGCCGCTGTTCGGCCTCGCGGTCCTGAATTTCCGCAATTGTGGTTCCCGTCCCCGCACCAACGCTGATGTCCAGCCTTACCTTGACTCCGCGGTGGCGCTCGAGCGCGGCCTTCAGACGCTCTCGGTACGCCCGATCGTCGAGATGGCGCTGCGCGTGGGGAATGCGCAGCTCGATGCGGCCATCCTCCCATGCGATGAGCTCGCAGTTGTGCGCCAGCATGCGCTCCATGCCGGCCAGCGGCAGACTGCTCACGAAGGCGTTCCAGTCCCCCTCAGTGCCCTTTTTTTTTACCGCGGGGGATTCAGACCGCGAGTCCGACGACGATCGCGCCGCGGGCGGAGCAGCGGGTCGCGCGGCGGATGGGGGATTGGATCGCGCGGCGGGCTGGGAACCGGGGCGCAGCACGTGCGCCTGCGCCTGCTCACCGGCGCCAGGCGAATCGGGGGTGAACGCGAGCATGCGCAACAGCGTCATCGTGAACCCCGCGTAGTCATCGGGGGCGAGCGGCAGATCCTCGCGTCCGTGCAGGGCGATCTGGTAGAGCAACTGGACGTCAGCCGCGCTGAAAGCAGCCGCCAAAGCGTCCAGCGCGGGGCGGTCGGGTTCGTCGGCCGCAATGGCATGGGGCACTGTTTGCACCAGCGCGATGCGATGCAGCAACACCGCCAGTTCCTGCAGCGCCACCGCGGACGACAGGCTGCGCTCAGCCATGCGGTCCGCGACTTCCAGCACGGCCGCACCGTCGTGGCGCGCAAGCGCGCTCAGGATGTCGCGCAAATAATCCTGCTCGACACTGCCCAGCATGGCGCGCACAGCCGCCTGCTCGACCTTGCCACCGCCGTGCGCGATCGCCTGGTCGAGGAGACTCAGGCCGTCGCGCAGGCTGCCTTGTGCAGCGCGAGCCAACAGCGCAAGCGCTTCGTCTTCGAACGCCACCTGCTCGAGCTCGAGTACTTTCTGGAGCTGCGATCTGATCTGCTGGGGCGGGATATGCTTGAGATTGAACTGCAGGCAGCGCGACAGCACGGTCACCGGGATCTTCTGCGGATCCGTCGTCGCCAGGATGAACTTCACGTGCTCGGGCGGCTCTTCCAGAGTCTTCAGCATCGCGTTGAACGCATTGCGCGACAGCATGTGCACTTCGTCGATGATGTATACCTTGAAGCGGCCGCTGGTCGGCGCGTACACCGCGTTCTCCAGCAGGTCGCGCATGTTGTCGACCTGGGTGTTGGACGCCGCATCAAGCTCGATCAGATCGATGAAGCGTCCGCCGTCGATTTCCACGCACGCCGTGCACTTGCCGCATGGCTCCGCAGTAATGCCGGTCTCGCAGTTGAGCGCCTTCGCGATGATGCGCGCCAGCGTCGTTTTCCCAACGCCGCGCGTGCCGCTGAACAGATATGCATGATGCAGCCGCTGCTGGTTGAGCGCGTTGGTGAGCGCCTTGACGACATGCTCCTGTCCAACCAGCTGGGCAAAAGTTCTGGGGCGCCACTTGCGGGCGAGTACTTGGGTCACTGCGGATGCGAAGCGTGGACGGTGGCAGGGCGCGCGGCAGATGCGTCGAAGGCGTAGGCGGCTGCTGGGCCGGCGCTGCGCTGCGGCTAGGCTAGCTAGAAGTTGTACTGCAACCGCACCTGGTGAAAGTTTATGCCGTTGTTGGGCTGCTTGATCCCGGCGTTCGACAAATGCTGGAAGCGGTAGCCCAGGTCGTACTGCCCTTTCCCGCCGAGCCGCAGGCCGACACCGACATGATCGCCGAACTGGAAACTGGAGCCGAACTGGCGCTGTGCGGTGACCGAGGTATGGGACAGAAAATGTATGCCTATCCCCGCCTCGACGTAAGGCGAGAATCCCGACGGGTTGTTCTGCTGAAACCGAAACACCGGGGTGAGCCCTGCATCGAAGATGCTGCTGTGGGTGGCGCCCGGGCTCTTGTTGTCCCAGTAGCCCAGGCTCGCGTCCCAATACCCGCCCAGGTGCCAGTTGCCCGTATCAAACCATCGCTTGGACCACTTCCACTGCACGCCGACCCGGTACAGCCGCACGTCTGAATAGGATGAATCCGCATCGCCGAACTCGATCGACATGCCATCGATCGCGTGCGCAGCGGGACCCGCAACGCTCAGGACCGCGGCAGCGGCCACAACTTTGATGTGCACCATCACCTCTGTTGCAATTACGGTATCACGATGATATCGCAAAAGAAAATAGGAGGCGAGCCTGGTCCCCGGCACTTGCAGAAAATAGCTGTGGCTGCTTCCTTCCGGACCTGACCAGATTGGCTACCGTGCAATGCGGGGGGGCCCGCCATTGAACTGCTGTCCACGCCTGCGCGTGGCACTCGCGACTATTATGCCCGTAGTCGGCCCACGGGGCGAGCACTGCGGACACCGCTGGCCGTTTTTCACAAAAGGGCGCGTGATACAATTTTTTTTACAATAACCAAAAGCGCCCGGAATTTCCCGCGTTTCGAGGGGCGTGATCCGGTTCCCAGCGGTCACCCACAGGGCAGTCTAGCGGAGGATCAAATGTCGACCCAAACCATCGAATCGGTAATGAACGAAACACGGCGGTTCCCTCCGCCCGCCGAATTCGCCAGGCAGGCCAATATTTCCGGGATGGGCGCGTATCAGGCGCTGTGCGCGGAAGCCGAGCAGGATTTCACCGGCTTCTGGGCGCGCCAGGCGCGCGAGCATTTGGCGTGGCGCAGGCCCTTCAGTGAGGTGCTCGACGAGTCCAACGCGCCGTTTTTCAAATGGTTCGCCGATGGTCAGCTCAACGCTTCGTACAACTGCCTCGACCGCCACTTGCAAACGCAGCCCGAGAAGACCGCAATCATCTTCGAGGCAGATGATGGACAGGTGACCAGAATCAGCTACAAGCAGCTTTACCGCCACGTTTGCATGATGGCGAACGGCCTGCGCAGCCTCGGCATCAAGAAAGGCGAACGCGTGATCATCTACATGCCGATGTCGATCGAGGTCGTCGCGGCAATGCAGGCGTGCGCGCGCATCGGCGCCATACACTCGGTCGTGTTCGGCGGCTTTTCAGCCAAGAGCCTGCAGGAGCGGATCATCGATGCCGGCGCGTCCGCGGTCATCACCGCTGACGAGCAGATGCGCGGCGGCAAAGCCATCGCGCTAAAAGCCGCTGTCGACGAAGGGATCGCCATGGGCGGCTGCGACTCGATCAAGAGCGTCGTGGTCTACAAGCGCAGCGGCGGCACGGTGCAGTGGCATCCACAGCGCGATGTTTGGCTGCACGATCTGTTGAACGGCCAGGCGGACAGCTGCGAGCCGGAATGGGTCGAAGCCGAGCATCCGTTGTTCATCCTCTATACCTCGGGCTCGACGGGCAAGCCCAAGGGCGTGCAGCACGCGACCGGCGGCTACCTGCTGCAAGCGATCCTGACGATGAAATGGACCTTCGATCACAAGCCGGATGATGTCTTCTGGTGCACCGCCGACGTCGGCTGGGTTACGGGGCATACCTATGTATGCTACGGACCGCTCGCCGTGGGTGGCACCCAGATCGTGTTCGAGGGCGTGCCGACGTTCCCCGATTCCGGCCGTTTCTGGAAGGTCATCCAGGACCACAAAGTGACGGTGTTTTATACCGCGCCAACGGCGATCCGCTCGCTGATCAAACTCGGCGCGGATCTCCCGAAAAAATACGACCTGTCGTCACTGCGCCTGCTGGGCACCGTCGGCGAGCCGATCAATCCTGAAGCATGGATCTGGTATCACGAGACCGTGGGGCAGAGCCGCTGCCCTATCGTCGACACCTGGTGGCAGACCGAGACCGGCGGCCACATGATCACGCCGCTGCCCGGCGTAGTAAGCACCAAGCCTGGCTCGTGTACGCTGCCTTTACCGGGCATCATGGCAGCGATCGTCGACGAGGCTGGGCATGACGTCGACAAAGGCAAGGGCGGATTTCTGGTGATCAAGCGTCCCTGGCCATCGATGATCCGCACCATCTGGGGCGATCCCGAGCGCTTCAGGAAAACGTATTACCCCGCCGATTTCGACGGCAAATATTACCTTGCCGGCGACGGCGCGAACCGCGATCTCGACGGGTTTTTCTGGATCATGGGGCGCATCGACGATGTGCTCAACGTGTCCGGGCATCGCCTGGGGACGATGGAGATCGAATCCGCGCTCGTCGCCAATCCGCTCGTCGCCGAAGCGGCGGTCGTCGGCCGGCCCGACGAGCTCACCGGTGAGGCAGTCGTCGCATTCGTCGTGCTGAAACAGGCCCGACCCAATGGCGACGATGCAAAGAAAATCGTGCGCGACCTGCAGAACTGGGTCGGCAAGGAAATCGGCCCTATCGCGAAACCCAAAGACATCCGTTTCGGCGACAATCTGCCCAAGACGCGTTCGGGCAAGATCATGCGCCGCTTGCTGCGCTCGGTGGCCAAGGGCGAGGAAATCACTCAGGATGTCTCGACGCTCGAGAATCCGGCGATCCTGCAGCAGCTCAAGGAAACGGTCGTCTGACCGGGCATCCAGCGCCACGGCAGAAAAATACCTGTCCCCCCGCATCATGAACCAACTCCCCCGCCCGCCCGGGCAGCGCCTGATCGCGCTTTTCCTGCTCGGCTGCCTGTTGTTCAATTACCCGCTGCTGTTTCTGTTCAACATCGATTCCCGGCTGTTCGGCGTCCCCGTGCTCTACGTGCACATGTTCGCCGCATGGGCGCTGCTCATCGTGCTGACGGCACTGGTGATGGAGCGCAATTCCGATTAGCAACCCGCGCGTCGAGCGCAATAGTCCATCATGCTGACCGGCCCGGTCATCGTCATCGCGTCCTTCGTCTACGTCGGTCTGCTGTTCGCGATCGCCTACTACGGCGACAAACGCGCCGACGCGGGACGCAGCATCATCGCCAATCCCTACATCTACGCGCTCTCGCTCGCGGTCTATTGCACCTCGTGGACTTTCTACGGCAGCGTAGGTCGTGCCGCCACCAGCGGTATCGGCTTCCTGCCGATCTACCTCGGCCCGACGCTGATGGCGATCCTGTGGTGGTACGTCCTGCTGAAGATGATCCGCATCAGCAAAGCCAATCGCATCACGTCGATCGCAGATTTCGTTGCTTCCCGCTACGGCAAGAGCCAGTTGCTCGGCGGTCTGGTCACTGTCATCGCCGTCATCGGCATCGTGCCGTACATCTCGCTGCAGCTGAAAGCGATGTCCAACAGCTTTTCGATCATCCTGAAGTATCCGGTCATCGCGAGCGCCGAGGGTCAGGCCCCAATCCCGCTGCTCGCCGACAATACCCTGTACATCGCGCTGCTGCTCGCCGCGTTTACCATCCTGTTCGGCACCCGACATCTCGACACGTCGGAGCGCCATGAAGGCCTCGTCGCGGCGATCGCGTTCGAATCGATGGTCAAGCTGCTGGCCTTCATTGCGGTCGGGACGTTCACCACGTTCATTCTCTACGACGGCTTCGCCGACATCTTCACACGCGCCTCCGCGTACCCGCACGTGAGCAAGCTGCTCGAATTCGGCGGCAGCTCGGTCGATTACACGTCCTGGGCATCGCTCACGTTCGTCTCGATGCTCGCGATCATGTTCCTGCCACGCCAGTTCCAGGTGGCGGTGGTCGAGAACGTCGACGAACGCCATTTGAAAAAGGCTGCCTGGCTGTTTCCGCTGTATCTGCTGGCGATCAACATATTCGTACTGCCGATCGCATTCGCGGGGCTCATGAACTTTCCCGCGGGCAATGTCGATGCGGATACTTTCGTGCTGACCCTGCCGATCGCCCAGCAGCAGCCGTGGCTGACCTTCGTCGTTTTCCTGGGTGGCCTGTCCGCCGCCACCGGAATGGTGATCGTCGAGACCATCGCACTCTCGACGATGGTCAGCAATAACCTCGCCATGCCGCTGCTCCTGCGCTTGAACGTGCTCCACCTCCACGAGCGCGCCGACCTGTCGTCACTGATCGTGGGCATCAGGCGCGGCGCGATCGTCGCCGTGCTGCTGCTGGGGTACGCTTATTTCCGTCTTTCCGGAGAAGCCTACGCGCTCGTTTCGATAGGCCTGATCTCGTTCGTCGCCGTCGCGCAGTTTGCGCCCGCGATGCTGGGCGGCATGTACTGGAGAAATGGGACGCGTCTCGGCGCCGTGTGCGGACTCAGCGGCGGATTCGTGGTGTGGGCATACACCTTGCTGCTGCCTTCGTTCGCAAAGTCAGGCTGGCTGCCGATCTCGTTTATCGAGCACGGCCTGTTCGCGATCGAGATTCTGAAACCGCTCGAGCTGTTCGGCCTCAAGGGGCTCGACGACATTACGCATTGCCTGTTTTGGAGCATGCTCGTCAATATCGGCGCGTATGTGGGCATTTCGCTCCTGTCGACGCCGACCGTTGCCGAGCAGGTCCAGGCCAATCTCTTTGTCGACGTGCACCGTGAATCGGGCATGCGCCGCGCGGAATCGCTGCGGCGCGACGCGTCGGTACCCGAGCTGATCACGCTCGTCGGCCGCTTTCTCGGTCAGCGCCGCGCTCAGGAGGCGTTCACCGCTTACGCGGTGGAGCGCGGCGCCAAATCCGCGCGCGATGTGCAGGCCGATGCGGACCTGATCCACTTTGCCGAAACGCTGCTGGCCGGAGCGATAGGCGCCGGCTCAGCGCGCGTGGTGGTGGCCTCGATCGTTCAGGAGGAGCCGCTGGGCCTCGACAAGGTAATGAACATCCTTGACGAGGCTTCGCAGGTGCTTGCCTACAGCCGCGAGCTCGAGCAGAAATCGCGCGAGCTCGAGATCGCTACGGCAGAGCTGCGTTCCGCCAACCAGCGTCTGCAAGAGCTCGACCGCCTGAAAGACGATTTCGTATCGACCGTTACGCACGAGCTGCGCACGCCGCTGACCTCGATCCGCGCCTTCTCGGAGATACTGCATGACAACCCGGTGCTCGAACCGGCACAGCGCGAAAAGTTTCTGGGCATCATCATCAAGGAATCCGAGCGGCTCACCCGGTTGATCAGCCAGGTCCTCGATCTTGCGAAGATCGAATCCGGCAATGCGGAATGGCACAGTGGAGAGATCGACTTACGCGACGTCATGGAAGACGCGTTGTCTTCGGCGAGCCAGTTATTCAAAGAGAAAAATATCGCGGTCGAGCTGCTTCTGCCGGCGATGTTGCCGGTCATAGTCGCCGACCGGGACCGGCTTATGCAGGTGATGCTCAACCTGCTCTCGAATGCCGCCAAGTTCTGCGCCGAAGACGAAGGAAAAGTCAAAGTCAGCGTTTCCCATAACGGCCCCAGCCTGCGCATCGACGTCGAGGACAATGGCATCGGCATCAGCAGTGAAGACCAGCAGATCATTTTCGAGAAGTTCCGCCAGGTCGGCGATGCGCTGACGCAGAAGCCGCAGGGTACCGGCCTCGGCCTGCCGATCTGCCGGCAAATCGTGCATCATTTCGGTGGCCGCCTGTGGGTGACGAGCGCACCCCGCCGCGGCTCCTGTTTCTCCTTCTCCCTGCCGGCAGGGACCGCGGCCAAGAGCTCGGCAGCGGGCGCAGAACCGCCTCGCTCCGGCGTCGATGAGCACGTGGGAGGCCAGGCATTCAGCCCCGCAACGCGAACCCAGCCTACTTGAACCGAGTCCAGCGGACCGACCATGGCCAAGAACATTCTGATCGCCGATGATGAACCCAACATCGTTACTTCCCTGGAGTTTCTGTTCGAGCGCGCCGGCTATCAGTTGCGGATCGCGCGCGACGGCGAGGATGTCCTGAAGCAGATCGCAGAGTTTGCTCCCGACCTGGTTCTGCTCGACGTGATGCTGCCGCTGCGCAACGGCTTCGAAGTTTGCCAGCGCATCCGTGAGAATCCCGTCTGGAACGCGATCAAGATCGTGATGCTGACGGCCAAAGGCCGCGATATCGAAATCAGCAAGGGGCTCGCGCTGGGCGCGGATCTTTACATCACCAAACCGTTCTCAACCAAGGATCTCGTCGCGCGTGTGACAGAG
Source organism: Burkholderiales bacterium (assembly GCA_046715035.1). GTDB lineage: Bacteria > Pseudomonadota > Gammaproteobacteria > Burkholderiales > SG8-41 > PALSA-1004. Next base: position 11,152 of record JBKJZR010000254.1, read on the forward strand.
CTGCTTGGCGAGAGCAAATGACTCGCCGGCGGCAGTTTGCGCTGGGGCTGGCCGCCACTTACGCGTCCCTGGCCGGGCTCGCTGCATTGTGGGGCGCGGGCGTCTGGGCCGGCCTCGCCGAGCAGGAACGGATTCGACTCGCCGAAATCGCCATCGCGCATGCGGCTGACGCAGTAACCATCGCGGTGCTGGTGCTGATAGCGCTGGGGATCGCCCTGCAGTTGTTTCAGCGTTATGTGAGTCCCCTGCAGCGCATGAGCGAGGAGGCACGCCTCATTCTTGACGGCAATACCAGCCATCGACTGACCGCCACCGGCGCCCGCGAGTTGCGCGAACTCGCGGCAGCGGTCCATCAGGCGACTGATCGCCACGCCGCGCTGAAGGAGGATGTAAAAATCCGTGTCGACACCGCGACGGCCAATCTGCAGGAGGAGAGAAATCGGCTCGCGACATTGATGTCCGAACTCGCGCAAAGCGTGCTGGTATGCAATCTCGAGGGGCGTATCCTGCTCTACAACACACGCGCGAGCCAGCTGCTCGACACCGCCGTCGAACGGCCGCGCAACGTTGCGGCCGGCAGCGAGGTAGGTCTCGGCCGCTCGCTCTTCGCGATCTTCGATCGCCATCACATTGCCCACGCGCAGTGCCGGATCTACGGCATGCTGCAACATGCCACGGACGAAGAGGAGCGCCGCGCAGCGCGCATCTGTTCAGTCCTGGTCGGGGCACCGCCATCACCATCGGCATCCTGGCGCAGGGCCAGAACGTCGCGCACCTCGTGGCCCTTGCGTTCGCAGTGGCGGCCTCAGCAAATCTCCCGGTAATACTATTGACTCTTTACTGGAAGCGCTGCAATACCGGAGGAATAGTGGCGGGACTGGTGGTGGGGACTTTTACAGCCATCGGCCTGGTACTGGTATCGCCGAATATGACCTATCCGCTGCAAGTCAAGGCAACGCAGCAGAATATCATCGAGGCCAGCGCGTCGAAGACCGCCAAGCTCAACACCGAGCTCGCCGCGGCGGCCGACCCGGCGACGCAGGAGAAAATCAGGAAGGAGATCGCCGACGCCGGGAAGGCCAGGAAAATCGCCGAGGATACGATCGCCAAAACCGGCTCCGGCACGACCAGTCTGGTTGGCTTGGAGTGGCCGTTCATTGAGCTGCGCAATCCGGGTTTGATCTCGATTCCCCTCGGCTTTCTCGCGGTCTTCGTGTTTTCGATGTTTTATCGCGACCCGCGCGCCGAAGCAATGTGGGACGAGTTGTACGTTCGCTCGAATACCGGAATAGGCCGCAGCGGCGCAGCCGCGCATTGAATTTTTCCTGCACACTGCCGGCCCGCCGCTGCAAAGCCCAAGGGATTCTTTTCGGCATCACGCAGCGCGGGATGCCAGTCGATGAGCGCCGGGACGGAAATTGCGATCGCCGCGCTCAATGATTCAGATAGTCGAGCATGTAGCCGCGCCCATACAGCGTGCGCACCATGAGGTCGCTGCCGATGATTTTCTTGCGCACGCGGTGGACGTAAACCTCGATTGCGTTGTGGCTGACCTCCTCGTCGTAGCTGTAGAGCTGCTCGACCAGTTGATCCTTGCTCACCACGCGCCCGAAGCGCGCCAGCAGCGCTTCCAGGACACCGGTTTCATGCACCGATAGCGTCAGCGTCTTGCCCTCGATGCTGGCGCTGCGCCCGACCGAATCGTAGCCGAGCTGCCCGAAACTGATGATCGGCGTTGCGCTGCCCTGCCCCCGGCGGAGCAACGCGCGCACCCGGGCCCGCAGCTCGTTCAGGCTGAAGGGCTTGACAAGGTAATCGTCGGCGCCAAGATCGAGGCCCTGCACTTTTTCCTCCGGCTGTTCGCGACCGGAGAGAATCAGGACCGGCAAGCCCGTATTGCGTCGGCGCAACCGCCGCAGGACCTCGAAGCCGTCGAGCTTGGGCAGGCCAAGATCGAGGATAAGGAGCCCGAATACATCCTCCTTCAGCGCTTCATCTGCGGCAGCACCATTGTTGACCCAGTCGACTGCGTAGCCGGATTGCTTCAGCGAGAACTGCAGCGCCTCGGCGAGCGATGAGTCGTCTTCGGCAATGAGTATGCGCATGGGCCCTAGATTGTTGCTGAGGTGTTTATTATAGAATTATGTTTTTAAATATCTTTTTGTTCCGCAGATTATACCTTAAGTATTCTGCGGCCGGAGGCATGAAATATGACCTCGATCATGGCCAGACGGTGACATCAAACCTTGCAAATACGTGTTGGTCACATCGTAGAGCAGCAGATCGTAATCGAGATTGAAGAGAGCTCTCCGAGCCGTTCTTGATCGCAGCGCAGTCACCTCGCTCCATTCAACACCGTCATCGAGGTTCAATGCCCGCCACAGCAGCCAAGCAACCATCAGAGTCAGGATTTTGTAAGGGTTTACCCTAATAATAACCTTGGAGTCAAAACAACTAAGAATACGTACCTTCGTCGTTCGCCGTCACTTCATTAAGGAGGGGCTTCATGGAGCTAACCGCAAAGCACCGGGAGTACTGGCACAAGAACCTGGTGATTACAGCGATTTTGCTGTTCATCTGGTTTGTCACGACGTTTGTCGTAGGCTGGTATTCGCGCGAACTTAACGCGTTCTCCTTCTTTGGCTTTCCGCTGGGCTTTTACATGAACGCGCAGGGTTCATTGATCATCTACGTGGTGCTGATCTGGATCTACGCGCGCTATATGAACAATCTCGACATCGAATACGGCGTCGACGAAGGAGAAGACGAATGAGCGAGCCAGTGATGGGGCATAAGGCATTCAAGGCCCAGCTTCAGAGATACTATTCCTGGTATACCGGCGGCTTTTTACTGTTCCTGTTCGCGCTTGCTGCCGCCGAGCAGATGGGCATGTCACGCCAGTGGATCGGCTACTGGTTCCTGTTCGCAACCATCGGCTTGTACGCCGGTATCGGCATCATGACGCGCACCACCGAAGCGGCAGAATATTATGTCGCGGGGCGGCGCGTGCCGGCGTTCTTCAACGGCATGGCGACCGGCGCCGACTGGATGAGCGCTGCGTCGTTCATCGGCATGGCCGGCACGCTGTACCTGGCGGGCTTCGACGGCCTCGCTTTCGTGACAGGCTGGACCGGCGGCTACGTGCTGGTGGCGCTCTTCCTCGCACCCTATCTGCGCAAGTTCGGCCAGTTCACGATTCCCGACTTTCTCGGCGAGCGTTACGGTGGCAACATCATCCGCAGCATCGGCATTTTCGCCGCGATCCTGTGTTCGTTCACCTATGTGGTGGCGCAAATCTACGGCGTCGGCCTGATCACCAGCCGCTTCACAGGGCTCGAGTTCGGCGTCGGCGTGTTCGTCGGTCTCAGCGGCATTCTGGTGTGCTCGCTGCTCGGCGGCATGCGCGCGGTGACTTGGACGCAGGTCGCGCAATACATCATCCTGATCATTGCTTACCTCACGCCCGTGGTATGGCTATCGGTCAAACATACCGGCATCCCGGTGCCGCAACTGGTATACGGCCAGGTGCTGCAAAAAGTGACCGAACGCGAGAAGGTCCTGACCAACGATCCGAAAGAGATCGAGGTGCGCAACATTCTCAAAGGCCGTGCGGATGCCGCCAATGCTGGGCTCAAAGATCCAGCCAAGGCCTACCCCGCAGGCAGAGCCGATCTCGAGAAGAAGCTGGCCGACATGACGGCCAGGAATGCGGCGCCGGAGGAAATGAAGGCCGTCGAGACTGCGCTCGCGTCCTACCCGAAGGACGAGGCCACCGCCCGATCACAATGGAACAAGGACAAAGGCCTGACCGCGCGTGCCGCGCCGCCGCGCCCGCATGCCCAGCCCTTCCCGGGCAAGGATGAAGCGGCGCAGAATATCGCGCGCAATAACTTCCTCGGCATCGTGTTCTGCATGATGATAGGCACTGCGGCGCTGCCGCACATCCTGATGCGGTATTACACGACTCCGAGCGTGAGGCAGGCACGTCAATCGGTTTTCTGGTCGCTGTTCTTCATTTTCCTGCTCTACTTCACCGCGCCGTCGCTTGCCGTGCTGGCGAAATACGACGTCTATCACTTCCTGGTCGGCAGCAGCTTCAGCGACCTGCCAGCATGGGCCGCGAGTTGGGCCAAGGTCGATCCCACATTGTTATCAATTACCGATATCAACAGGGACGGCATCGTGCAACTGGCCGAGATTGTGCTCGGCACCGATATCATCGTGCTGGCGACACCGGAAATCGCGGGGTTGCCGTACGTGGTGTCGGGTCTGGTTGCAGCGGGCGGTCTGGCAGCCGCGTTGTCGACCGCTGACGGCCTGCTGCTGACGATCGCCAATGCGCTGTCGCACGATCTCTACTACAAGATGATCGATCCGCATGCGACCACCGCTCGCCGCGTCACGGTGTCGAAGGTGCTGCTGCTGGTGGTTGCGATACTCGCCGCGACCGTCACCTCGATGAAGCCGGGCGATATCCTGTTCCTGGTGGGTGCGGCATTCTCGCTCGCCGCTTCGTCATTCTTCCCGGCACTGGTGCTGGGTGTGTTCTGGCGACGCGCCAACAAGTGGGGGGCAATTACCGGCATGGTTGCTGGCCTGGGTGTCTGCATGTATTACATGGTGCAGACCTATCCGTTCTTTGGCGGCGTCCCTGCGAATCAATGGTTCAACATGGCGCCGATCTCGGCTGGGGTCTTCGGCGTGCCAGTGGGCATCATTACTAACATCGTCGTGAGCCTGCTCACGCCCGAGCCGTCAAAGACGGTGCAGGAACTGGTCGACCACGTGCGTTACCCGCATCTGCGCGGCGACATCGATACACAAGCCACTTAGTCCGATTTACAACGGCACCGGACAAAGCCCGCTCCAGCGGGCTTTGTTTTGCTCCGACGATTACGAGTCGTTAAACTGGGCGCCATGTGGAAATCGTTTTCTGAACATCACGTTGAAAGGTGACCCGAGATGACAATAGCGAATTGCCGATCAGGGTTCTTGCATACTCTGATCGCGATAATCGCTGCCGCTGTATTGGCGGTATTCGCCGGCTGCGGCGGCGGCGGACACCCACGCGGGCAGTTCACCGGTTATGTGATGGACAAGACCGAAGACGAAGTCACGGGCAAAGTCGGCAAACCCGACTCGGTCGAGAGTACGAGTGCAAGCGTTGTTAAATGGACCTACAAGAACAAGACCTTCGATCCGGACAACAACAATCAGTCCGACAAGGAGACGATACTCATTCTGTCGCGCGATGCCGCTGGCAAACTAAAGGTTACCGACGTGACTTACAATAATTAAGCACGCCGCGTCCTTTCGCCGTAACTGTGCAACATCCTGTTTCACCAGATCCTAACAAAGCCCGCCGCGGCGGGCTTTGTGTTGGTGCGCTCCGGCCCGTCGAAAGAACACGTTTGCACAAAAGCAACGCGCGCCGCATCAGGTAAAATCGCGCATCATGCCGATCGAGTACACCATCGTTGTGATCCTGCGCGCATTGGTCGAAGTGGCCGGCTATCTGATGTTAGGGCAGGCAACGCTGTTTGTGCTCGCCGGTGCCAGACGCGAAGGCAACTTCGTTTATCAGCTCTTCAGGAAAGGCGCCGCACCGGTTTATCGCTTTACGCGTCTTATCACGCCGCGCATCATCATCGACAAGCACATCCCTTTTGTCGCGTTTCTGCTGCTGGTCTGGGTTTGGTTCGCGCTCGCCTATGCCAAGCGCGCGACTTGCATTGCGCATCAGTTGCAATGCGGGCTTTGACGACGACCGTTCGCTTTCAGGCGTGGAATGAAGTTTAAACCGTGGTGGCATTTTGTGCGGTCGCGCGTGCTCTTGCTGTTCAATCGTCACGAACACGCAGTGAGCGAATTGCGCGAGGCACTGCGATGCGACCCTGACCACGCCGCCGCGGCGAGCGCCCTGGGGCACCTGTATGGCACGCTGCGGCGTTTCGGGCCGGCCGCCGAGCAATTCAATGCCGCGCTCAGGAAAGACCCGAAAAATGCCGTGCTGCTGTTCGATCTTGGCTACGTTTACCATCTGGACAAGCGCTACGAGCAGGCAATCGAGACGTTCAAGCTGGCACTCGCGCGGGATCCAAAGATCGACCGGGCGTGGTACGGCATGGGGTTGGCGCTCGGATCGCTGGGGCGTCACGAAGAATCGGCGACGGCGCTCGACAAGGCCGCGAAGCTGCAGCCTATGAACGCATACGCATGGTACGAGCTGGGCATGGCTTATCACGCGCTGAACCGCCGCGACAAACTCGATGAGGTCATCACTCATCTCAGCGGTTTCGATCCAAAAACGACCAAGCATTTGAAACACGCAACCGCAGAAACTGGCGATCCGCCGACTGCGGGCGCGACGCACGCCGCCTCACCCGGCACGGTGGAAAAGCCACGGTGACCGAAGTGAGCTCAGGCCCGGATTCGGACCGGTCGCCTGATATACTTTCCGCCTGCCGGAGAGGTGGATGAGTGGTTTAAGTCGCACGCCTGGAAAGCGTGTGTACGGCGCAATCCGTACCGCGGGTTCGAATCCCGCCCTCTCCGCCAGAGAAGGCCATTAACTACATGATATTCCTACTAATCATGTTAGGAACAGCGGTTCAGCCCATGAATACGCCCATAAACCGAGGTCTAAAAAGCCAGAAATAGGCGAGCAGCCCGGCGCGCCATCTAATCGGGCCGAGGAGATTACTCGAGCACATCGGTGCCGCCCCGATCGCGCCATCGGACGCACCGAACGCCGATCCCGCATCACTGCAGCGCTGCATTGGCACCGGACGCCGGCGACGGGCGCATTGATCGTGCTATTTCTTGGAGCAACAACATGAAACGATTTGCCTGTCATGCCCGGTCGGCTTGGGGACTCACGCTGACCGTCGCGTTACTGCTCGCCGGCTGCGCCCAGGAACCCTTGCGCCAAAGTGCCGCGCTCGTGACCGAGGATTTCATGATTCCGTCCGCGGATCCCGGAATCCAGCTCTCCGTGCGCAACAAGCGTCCGGCGGATCTCACGCGCTTTACCCCCGACAACATCGTGCTCTTCGTGCATGGCGCCACCGTGTCGCCCGAGACCGGGTTCGACTTGAAACTCGACGGAGTTTCTTGGATGGAATGGATGGCAAGCCGCGGCTACGACACCTATTTCGTAAGCTTGCGCGGTTATGGCAAGTCGACCCGCCCGCGCGAGATGAACGAGCCACCGGAAAAGAACGCGCCGATCGTACGTACGGACACAGGCGTGAGGGACATCGGCGCCGCCGTGGATTTCATTCTCAGTCGGCGTGGCGTCAGCAAGATCAATCTGCTCGGCCACTCATGGGGCACCACCCTCATGGCCGTTTATACGACCAAGAACAACGCCAAGGTTAACCGTCTCGCGTTGTTCGCCCCGCAATGGGTCCGCACTCAAGGTGCGTCACTCACGGACAGCGGAGGCACTCTGGGCGCCTATCGCACGGTAACGGGCGATGCGGTCAGGAAGCGCGCCACGGGACTGCCCGGCGGCAAGCAGCAGGAATTGATGCCGGCCCGGTGGCTGGATGCGTACCTCGAAGCCGCCTACGCGAGCGATCCGTGGTCAGCGACACAGCATCCGAAGGCCTTCCGCGCGCCAAACGGGGTGGTGCTTGACGGGCGTGAGTATTGGGACGCCGGCAAGGCCATGTATGACCCGGCCGATATTCGCGTGCCGACTCTGCTGATACTCGCCGAATGGGACGCAGATACGCCGCTCTATATGGCGCAAACGCTCTTTCCGAAGCTAACCAGCGCGCCTCTCAGGCGGATGGTGGTCATCGGCGAAGGAACGCACGTCGTGCTGGCGGAGAAAAACCGGATGCAGCTTTTCCGCGAAGTTCAGGGGTTCTTCGATGAGGGCGCTGCCGAGCGATAAGCGCAGCGGTCGTTATCGCGCGGCGCCGCTGCCTCATCGTTGCTCCGAGTCCAACTGATAATTATCAGCCGAATCACTGACCGGTGTCATTGTCCCGGCCGCCAACCCTGCTACGTCGATCATTACTCATTTGATGGTCCTTTTATGGCATTAAACCACTACATCTTGTATGCGCTCAATAGTCGACAGCTAAACAGAGCGTAGCCACATTATGAAACTGAAACGCGGAGCTTCAAGGTGCGCAGCAGACCTGGATAGATGATTATTTACATTAAATATAGATGTTATCCTATTGCTTATACAAATTTATTTCTCGCGCTGTTCTTTATCGACTCGAAGTTTTTGAAGTCGCCCTGCATCGCTTCAGCTCAAGCGATTCCAAAAAGTCCGCAAGCTCCAGATACGCCATTGCGACGGCAACGCGGTGATTGAGCGCACCACGACCGCGGAGCTGGAGTCGGGCAGCTGGCCGATTCCACGGGCCGCGGCTGTAAAGCAGCAACGAGCCATTGCACGATCGCGTAGTAGGAGATGCCGATGAGACCGACCTTGCCGTTCGACCACGGCTCGCGTGCAGCCCATTCGATCGCG
>JBKJZR010000255.1:0-11021 GCA_046715035.1 Burkholderiales bacterium
ATGTGGGCGATGTCGGATCGGGCGATTCCCCGCAGCTACCGCATGATGCAGGGCTTTGGCGTGCACACGTTTCGCCTGGTGAATGCCCAGGGAGAGTCGCACTTCGTGAAGTTTCACTGGGAGCCGATCGCCGGCACGCATTCTCTCGACTGGGATGAGGCGGTCAAAATTACTGGCGCCGACGCCGACTTTCACCGCCGTGACCTGTGGGAGGCCATCGAGGCCGGCGCCTATCCCGAATACGAGTTCGGGATGCAGATCTTCACCGAAGCGCAGGCCGATGGCTTCAGCTTCGACGTGCTGGACCCCACCAAAATCGTACCGGAAGAGTTGGTGCCGGTGATACCGGTCGGGAAGATGACGCTCAACCGCAACCCCGACAATTTCTTTGCCGAAACCGAACAGGTCGCTTTCTGCGCTGCGCACATCGTTCCGGGACTCGATTTTTCCAACGACCCGCTGCTCGCCGGTCGCATCCACTCGTACATCGACACGCAGATTTCGCGCCTCGGCGGGCCCAACTTCCACGAGATTCCAATCAATGCCCCCCTCGCGCAGGTCCACAACAATCAGCGCGACGGCATGCACCGCCAGGCTATTGCGCGCGGCCGCGTATCTTACGAGCCGAACTCACTGGGGGGCGGCTGCCCGTTCCAGGCGGGGGTGCACGGATTCACGTCGTTCCCGCAGCCGATCCACGAAGACAAAGTGCGCGGCAAACCGGAGCTGTTCGCCGATCACTACACGCAGGCGACATTGTTCTGGAACAGCCAGACGCCCGTCGAAAAAGCGCATATCGTGCGTGCTTTCCGCTTCGAGCTCACCAAAGTTCAAACGCAGGCGATACGCGAGCGAACCGTGGCAATGCTTGCCAACGTCGACGACGATCTGGCAGCGCGCGTCGCGAAAGGACTGGGCATGGATAAGGTGCCGCCGGCCCTCCCACTCGCCCTGAAGAAGCGCGTGAAACCCGAAGTCGATGCGTCGCCCGCGCTTTCTCTGTTCGCACGTCCGGGTGACGGCCGTATCGCGACGCGGCGCATCGCGATCCTGGTCGCTGACGGCATCGACGGCGAAAGCGCGGCTACGCTGCACTCAGGACTGATGGCGCACGGGGCCGTCCCACGCTATGTCGGCGTCCGACTCGGCGCGGTGAAAAGCGCGACCGGCGAGCCGCTGGAAGCCGAAGGCACGCTCGAGACCATGCCTTCCGTCGTCTTCGATGCACTCGTGGTACCGGGAGGCAAAGCCGCAGCGCAGGTGTTCGGCACCGTCGGACACGTGGGCGAGTTCATCAAAGATCACTACCGGCACTGCAAGCCGATTCTGGGTCTCGGGGAAGGCACCGACGTGATCGAAAATGCGGGCGTACCGGCAACGCTGCCCACCGGCGAGCCGGACCCCGGACTGGTGCTCTTCCCGGAAGGCGATGCCGATGAAGCGCTGCCGGCATTCATCGCTGCCATCGCCAAGCATCGCCACCACGCGCGCGAGAGCGATCCCCCGCAAGTATGAGCCTGCGTTTGCACCGTGTATGCCTTACACGGAACGGTACAATCCGAGTAATTTTTACCATGCCAGCATAGCAATGTCAGCCAGAAGCCGAATGTGGATGGGAATAGCGGCGTTGGGGTTGGTAGCGGCACCTCAGTATACGTCGGCCCAAAACGCCTCCCCTTCATTCGCCGGTTTGAAGCGCGCAGATTTTGGGCGCGAGCAGGCGTCTCCGGATGTGCGCCACATCGCTCATTGGATCACCGATTCGAGTGACAACCGCAACCTGCCGTTCGCGATCATCGACAAGACGAAAGCGAGAATTTTTGTGTTCAACTCCCGAGGGCGGATTCGCGGTGCAGCTCCCGTGCTGCTGGGCTCTGCGCACGGCGATGATTCGGTTCCGGGTATCGGCGAGAGAGAGATATCCGACATACGGCCTCACGAACGGACCACGCCCGCAGGGCGGTTCGTTGCCGAGCGCGGACGAAACCTGAACGGGAAAGACATCATCTGGATCGACTACGATGCGGCGGTCTCGATGCATCGCGTGCGCGCGGGCAATCCCCGGGACCGCCGGCTGGAGCGCCTTGCTACAGCCACGTCCACGGACAACCGCATTTCCTACGGTTGTATCAACGTGTCCGCCACGTTTTATAACACCGTCATCGACCGCGCGTTCAGTACCAAAGGGATCGTCTACATCCTGCCGGAGCTCCGCCCGGTGCGCGAAGTTTTCGGCTCATATGACGACGACGCACGCGTCAAGCGCAAGCCCGGAGGCAGCCAGGAGCGCGCGACAACGGCTAACGAGCGCTGAGTTGCAACAAAAAAACCGGGCTTGTCGCCCGGTAATGAAGGACCCTCGCGGTTATCAGTTGCGATCCCGTCTCGGCTTACGCTCCACTGTGGCATCTCCGGTCGTACCCGTGCTTTCCGCTGCTCCGGTGCGACGACGTGTGGGGCGATCCGGTGAGGCGACGGGAGCAGTGTCCACGGTGGGCGCAGGGCTCGCGGCATCTCGAGGACGGGTCGTCGCGCCGGGCGCAGCACTACCCGCGCCTTTCGTGGTTTCGTTTGCACCCGTCGGCGAACCGCTAACGCTGCCGCCTTTGCCCGGCGGAGCGCCTGGGGTGGGCGCCTGCGCGTATGCAACGCCGGCCGCTATCACCAGCGTAGCAGCAGTCAGGCTCAAGCTCTTCAATACTCTCCTCATAACTCCTCCATGTGGAATCGGACAAATTAGTCCGCGTGATTATCAAGCAAGCAATATGCCCAACCCTGCCGTGCATGCAGTGCGCGCTCACGACCCATAACGGCTACATCGCTGCACGATCGACTGAAGCAGGCGACTTCGACATCAAGGGCAGCCGCAATGCCGTCATCGCAATCGGCTGGAAAAGTTCGGAACGGCGCATGCGCAACGCCACCCCTCGGGTTGCAGACCCGGTATACGGATGCCCCCGGAATGGTGGCGGCGAAAGTGATTTGTCCAGTGTCCTACAGAACAATCGGAAGTTGCCGACGCCAATTGTTACTCAAGAAGCGAGAACATGTCTGTCATTCCCAGCGCCTCAACGACCATGATCGCCACAGCAACCCTAGTTGGGCCAAATCACGAGCACGACGGCGTTCCTGCAACGCTGGCGACAAGCCGACCTGTGGGCTGCTGCTGATTTGCGGACTGCGACGAAGCGATGCGGCTAAAAGTATGAGCAATCTCATTAAGCTTCCTTCAGACGCAGCGGTTCCGGCCGCCCGCCCGTTGTGGGAGGGTTTCCGCCGTTTTGCGCAACGCATTGCACAGGCGTGCGGAACACCTTGGGCCTTCCTCTTCGGGGTCACGGTCGTCGCTGTGTGGGCGGCAACTGGAAAGCTCTTCGACTATTCGGAGGGCTGGCAGCTGATCATCAATACTGGCACCACGATCGTGACTTTTCTGATGGTTTTTGTGATCCAGAACACGCAGTTGCGCGACTCCAAAGAGCTGCATCTCAAACTCGACGAGCTGCTGCGCGCGATCGAGAATGCACGCAACACCGTAATCAATTGCGCGGACCTGTCCGACGAAGAGCTCGAACAGATGACGGCGGAGTTGCAGTCCTGCGCACCTCCCTCCAACCAGGTGTCGTTGATCAAAGTGGAAGGCGCGCCGGCTAAGAACAAGCAATAACAAGGGACCCAAGCGACGGGCAGGCAACTTGTCCGCTACCGCTGACCATCCCCGGCCATCTGCAACGGTGCAAAGTGCGGCGCGCTTGGGGCACAATAACGCGGTCCGTCTGCCCGGATGGTGAAACTGGTAGACACAAGGGACTTAAAATCCCTCGACCTTAAACAAGTCATGCCGGTTCGATTCCGGCTCCGGGCACCAGTAGGAGGGACAAGTGCCGCCTGCGCGAGCGTGAAGGGCATCGCGATATCTCGGTTTATAGCAAAGCAACCAGCGCGCGCAGCCGCCGCAGGTACGCACTGCCGTTGCGCTTGCCTGCCCACGGCGCGGTCGGATCGTCGAACAAGCAAGACGTTGCGCCCGGCGCGACGACCTGGGCGATCTGGTCGCGGCTGAGCTTCAGGTGCGAGTCAGGGTAGCTTTCGTACGACGGCCTTGGCTCGCTGCTGGGCCCTGCCGATCCTATAGGCTGGTAATTGCGATTCAGAAGAATTTGCCTGCCGGCGATGTTGATATCGTGAATGCAGTAAGGCAAATCGCTGATCATGAGCTGATGCATGCGACTCCGGGTCTTACGTGCACCACCCCAATCGCTCGGCGACATCGTTTCGAGCAATTGTATCGCCCGAACCACCGCACCCCGCGCGTTCGTACTTTTCAAATGGATCATCCTCGATTCCGATGGGCGGGGCGAGCGCTCAAATTGGCGCTGAGGCCTGGAACGGTATCACCGAAAGACGAGGCAGGGGTAGCGGGCCCGTAAGCGACATTCCACCCTGTGAGAGCGCGTTGACGCTGGGCGGTGGTGCGCTTTCCGCCGGCTAGTGGATGAAATACAGAGCGTGCGGACGTCGTATTGTCACTATGAAAGGAGCGCCAGGAAATTGCCAACTGCACTTTGCCTGCCCGCGCCCGCGGCCAACGGTGACGGGAAATGCCGCGGATAGCCGGGTATACCGGGAGATCAGGCGTTTTTTGGCGGCGATCGCCACTGATTTAGGCGCTCGATGCCCGCCCCCCCGCCAAGTTGAGCGTTTACCGTCCGCTGATCGTGCAATCGACGGCAGGGTCATCGCCCGGAGCATGTGGCAGCGATGCGTAAGCGCGCAGATTGCGGAGAACAGAGCAACCGGTTTTGCGTGACCGACTCGATTGCTGCACGCACCTTCAGATTCGTCGCGCACGGTGAAGCAGTAGTTCCGATTCCACGCAATATCGCGCTTCGCACCGGGATGCGTTGCTTTCCGCGGATGCCGAAGCGGCGCAAACAGACGGGGAATCAGCCGATAGGCGTAAGCCGACCGCGGCGCGGCCGGCGCCCTTGGAGATGAGCATGCCTGCTATAATCTCTGGGCAGGAAACGATTTCAGATGGTGGGAGCGGGCGCGCGCGACTGAACTAAACCGTAACGCGGGTTGTCGCTAGTGAGAGCGGTGAATACATGATTGTTTTCAACCTGGTCTGCAGTAACGATCACCCCTTCGAGGGGTGGTTCGCTTCGGCTGCGGATTTCGGCCGGCAGCAGGAGGCGACGATGCTCGCTTGCCCGGCCTGCGGCAGCACCAAGGTGACCAAGGCGCTGCACGCGCCCTACGTCAATACCGGCAGTGCACTGAAGCCGGCCGAAGGCAAAAGCGCGGGTAAAGACACGGCCGGGCAGTATGCCAACGTCGGCGACGAGCTTGCACAGCTCATAGAGCATCTGATCGCGAGCACCGTGGACGTCGGCGACACGTTTCCGGAGGAAGCCCGCAAGATCCACTACCAGGAAGCGCCGGAACGCAAGATTCGCGGCAACGCATCGCGCGAGGAAGTTCGCGACCTGCGCGACGAAGGCATCGAAGTGATGGCGCTGCCCATTCCGCGGCATCGCCTCGGCAAATCGCATTAGCGTTGTCCCCTCGCGCGCGGACCCGCCCCGCAGCCACGCGGGGTTGTGGCTCGGCACCGATCATCCGTCGTATCATATTCGCGTAAGCGCGGATCAGCGCGCCGGTCGGTCTCGCATTCACGGTGAGGAGCGCTATCATGTATCAGCACATCCTGTTGCCCACTGACGGTTCCAAGATCTCCGCCAAGGCGGTGAAGCAGGGTCTCGAACTGGCGAAGGCGATTGGCGCGAAGGTGATGGCGTTTCACGTCATGCCCGAATACCAGGCGGTGCTCGACGAAACGTTCGCCGTGACGACGGTGCTCAGCTTCAAGAAACAGTTCGACGACGAAGCGCAGAAGCGCGCCAAGAAGATCCTCACTGCGGTGAAGACCGACGCCACTGCCTTGAAAGTGCCATGCGAATGCGTTTCGGTGGTCGGCGCAGCACCCTATGACGCCATCATCCGGCAGGCCAAGAAGGCGAAATGTGATTTGATCATGATGGCTTCGCATGGACGTAAAGGTCTGTCGGGACTGCTGCTGGGCAGCGAAACCACCAAGGTGCTCACCCATTCGACCATACCGGTGCTCGTGGTGCGCTGACGCCGCGCGCTGCGGCCTTGCCCTGTGCGCGCCACCCGCGCGCGGCACCCATGTCCGAGACTGATGACCCAGCGGGCCCCTTGCGGCCGCTGCTGAGCCCGCGCTCCATCGCGATCCTGGGTGCTTCTGCGGACTATCGCAAAGTCAACGGCCGACCGCTCAAGTACCTGCTCGACAAAGGCTACGCCGGCAAGATCTACCCGGTGAATCCCAAGTATTCGGCGCTCGGCGGGCTGCGCTGCTACCCCGACGTCGCTGCGCTCCCGGAACCTGTCGATCTCGCCATCATCGCCATGCCGGCGCCACTCGTGCGCGACGCGCTGCGCGACCTGGGAGAGCAGGGCTCCAGGGCGGCGGTCGTGTTCAGCTCCGGATTTGCGGAGATGGGTCCCGAGGGTCGCGCGCTCGAGGCCGAACTGACGGCCACGGCCCGTCGCTACGGCCTGTGGCTGTGCGGGCCTAATTGTCTGGGGCTCATCAACGCCTTCGATCGCGTCATCGCGACGTTCGGCCAGTTCGCCGATGGGCCGACGCCGGCCGGGCCGGTCGGATTTGTTAGCCAATCCGGCGCGTTCGGGACGGCAATCGCCGCGCTCGCGCGGCGCCGCGGCCTCGGCCTGGGCTACTTCATCAATACGGGCAACGAAGGCGGCGTCACCTTCGTCGAAGTGATGCGGGAGGTGCTGCGGGACCCGCGTATCACCGTGGGTGCGGGCTACATCGAGGGTCTGAGGGACGGCGCGGCGCTGATCGATGTTGCGGCCATGGCATTGCACGCCGGTAAACCGATCGTGCTCGCCAAGGTCGGCAGGAGCGTTGCCGGCGCGCGTGCCGCGGCGTCGCACACCGGCGCGCTGGCGGGGTCCGATCGCGTCTTCGACAGTGTCGTGCGACAGCACGGTATCATCCGCGCCCGCAACGAGGAGCACATGCTCGACATGGTCGAGGCGTTCGCGTGCTGCCGGCATCCGACCGGCAGCGGCGTGGGCATCATCACCCAATCCGGCGGTGCCGGCGTGCTGATGGCCGACCGCGCGGAGGAGCTGAAACTGGCCGTCCCCATACTCGGCGAAGGTACGCAGCGGGCTCTGCGCGCCGTGATTCCCGCCTTCGGCGCTACGCATAATCCGGTCGACGTGACCGGGCAGTTCCTTGCCGAGCCGGCGCTGCTGCGGGAAAGCGTGAAGCTCGTGCTCGCCGACCCCCAGGTGCACATCGGCATCGTGTGGCTGCAGCTGATGGATGCGTACGCCGACGTGCTGGTTGCGCTTTTCCGGGAATTGCAGGCCGAGGTCAGCAAGCCATTCGTCGTCTGCTGGGTCGCCGCGCCGGAGCAGGCCCTGCAGGAATTACGGGGCGCCGGCATCGCGGTATTGCGCGGCGCCGAACCCGCGGTCGATGCGGTGGCTGCGCTCGTGGACTATGCCGCGGCGCGCCGGCGCTGGCAGGCCGATCACGCGGTGCGTGCCGCCCTGCGCCTGCCGGAGGTTCAGCTGCCGCCGCAGCCGGGGCCGCTCGCGACGCTCGACGGGGCGCGGCTGCTGCAGGCGTGTGGCGTACCGCTCGCTGCGACGGCGCTCGCCACGACCGCCGACGCAGCGGTCGCGTGCGCGTCGCAACTCGGCTATCCCGTCGCGCTCAAGATCGAATCGCCCGACATCCTGCACAAGACGGACGTCGGCGGGGTTCGGCTCGAGCTGTCCGACCCCGCTGCGGTACGCAGCGCATTTTTGCAGGTCATCGAGAACGCTAAAAGGCATGCACCGTCGGCGCGGATCACCGGCGTAATCGTGCAGGCGATGGTCAGGGGCGAGATCGAGTTCGTGATCGGACTTAAACGCGACCCGGTGTTCGGCGCCATCGTCATGGCGGGTCTCGGCGGAGTTTTCATCGAAGTGCTGAACGACGTGGCATTGCGCGCGGCGCCGGTGACCGAGACGGAAGCCGGGCGTATGCTCGACGAGCTGCAGGGACGTGCGCTGCTCGACGGCGTGCGTGGAAAACCGGCCGCAGACCGCGCAGCGCTCGTTAAGCTGATCAGCGCGATATCGCTGTTCGGCGCGGCGGCGGGGGAGCGACTCGCCGAGCTGGACCTCAATCCGGTGCGGGTCGGCCCGCGCGGCGCCGTCGCCGCGGACTGGTTGATGGTGCTCGATCGTGCGCCTGAGAGTGAATGAGCCTGTGCATGGTACGGCGTCATAAACGCGCTGCCGCGGGCGGCAATCCACGCTGGCGCTCGCTCGCGGCTGTGCTGGCGTTGCTCGCAGGCGAGGCGGGGGCGCAGCTGTATGCGACGCCCATCACTATGGCGACTACGACGTACGAGCTGGCCGGCTACAGCGTGGACGCCCCCCGGGGCGGCGACTGGTTCGAGCTGAAACGCGACCGCAATGAAGTGCTGTTCGGCAAGCGGATAGCATCGCGCACCCACGCGTTCATCGCCACCGCGATCGCCGCGCCGGTCGCGGAAACATTCGAACGCCCCGAGCAGTTCCGTGACTTTATCGGCAAGACCCCACTCGAGCCCGAAGACCAGCGCAGCAGAGTGCTCGAAAGTCGGGTCGAGCTCGATGACAGCCTCGGCGTGTATTGCGTCAGGCTGTACATCAAATCTTTAGATCGCGACGCGGTCTATGCGCGGGGTGATCCCCTCGTCATCGAAACCTTTGGCGTGAGCTGTCTGCATCCGGCCGACCCGTCGCTGGCCGTGAGCGTCAGCTATAGCGAGCGCGCCACGGCTGAGGAAAGCAGCACCGTGTTGCGTGCCGAGGGCGAGACCTTCGTGCGCAGCCTTAAATTCACGGCGTTGAGCCCCTGATGGTCACGCTCGACGACATACGCGCCGCCGCGCGCGTGCTGGAGGGACACATCGTCGCTACGCCGTGCCTGCATTCGCGCACGCTGTCGGATGTGACGGGCGCTCAGGTCTACCTGAAATTCGAGAATCTGCAGTTCACCGCCGCTTTCAAGGAGCGCGGCGCGCTCAACAAGCTGCTGTCGCTCACGCCGGCGCAGCGTGCGCATGGCGTCATCGCAGCGTCCGCGGGCAACCACGCCCAGGGCGTCGCCTATCACGCGCGCAGGCTCGGCATGGCAGCGGTGATCGTCATGCCGCGCCACACGCCCCAGATCAAGGTCGCGCGTACCGCCGACCTCGGCGCGGAGATCGTGCTGCACGGTGACCATTTCGATGCGGCCAAAGCGCACGCCGCAACCCTCGGCGCGCAACGCGGCCTGACATTCATCCATCCCTATGACGACGAGCTCGTGATCGCGGGGCAGGGCACGCTGGCGCTGGAAATGCTGGCGGTGTATCCCGATCTCGACATGCTCGTCGTCCCCATCGGCGGCGGAGGCCTGATCGCAGGCATGGCGATCGCCGCGAAGGCCGTGCGCCCGCAGATCGAGATCGTCGGCGTGCAAACCAGTCGTTACCCTTCGATGCACTGCGCTATCAAAGGCCAGCCCGCGACGTTCGGGCGCACCACGATCGCTGAAGGCATCGCCGTGCAGGAGCCCGGCCGGCTGACGCTGCCGGTCGTGCGCAATCTGGTGAGCGACATCCTGCTCGTCGAAGAGGGCGCGCTCGAGCAGGCGATCGTGATGCTGATCGAAATCGAGAAAACCGTCGCGGAGGGCGCGGGCGCCGCGGGACTGGCCGCGCTGCTCTCGCATCCGCAGCACTTCCGGGGAAAGAAAGTAGGGCTGGTGCTGTGCGGCGGCAATATCGATCCGCTCATTCTGGCAGAGATCATCGAGCGCGGACTGGTGCGCTCGGGCAGGCTGACACGGCTGACCGTCGAATTGACCGACTTGCCCGGTGCGCTCGCGCAGGTCACGGCATGTGTCGCGGCCGCCAGCGCGAATATCGAGGAAGTGCACCATCAGCGCAAGTTCACGCACCTGCCGGTGCAGGTTGCCGAAGTGCAGTTGGTGCTGCAGACCCGCAACCACGCGCATGCCGAGGAAATCATCGCGGCGCTCGCGGCGCAGGGCCACGCCGCCCGCCTCGATCGCGGCGGCGGTTGACGCCGCGGGGCGGCCGCCTTACTCCGCCTTGATGCGCGCGGTTTCGATCACCTTTTTCCAGCGCTGGTGGTCTTCGCGCATGTACTTCGCGAGCGCGTCCGCCGTGCCGGGTGCCGGGTCCGCACCCTGCGCCGTCAGGCGCTGGCCGACTTCCGGATCGTTGAGGATGCGCTGGATCTCGGCGTTGAGCCGGGTGACGATAGGCTGCGGCGTCGCTGCCGGTGCGAACAACGCGTTCCAGTTCGAATACTCGAAGCGCGGATAGCCCGATTCCGCGACGGTCGGCACTTCCGGCGCTGACGCCGAGCGCCGGCTGCTGCTCACCGCGATCGCCTTGAGGCGGCCCGCGCGCACATGCGGAAGCACCGACGGGATGCTCACGAACAACAGGTGCACCTGTCCGCCGATCAAATCGGTGACGGCGGGGGCGCCGCCTTTGTAGGGTACGTGCACGACTTCGATGCCGGCGGCCATTTTTAGCAGCTCGAGCCCGAGGTGGGTTGCCGTGCCAGTGCCGGCGGAAGCGAAGTTGAACTGGTTCGGTTTTGATTTGGCGAGCGCGACCAGTTCCCTGATGTCCTTCGCGGCGACCGCGGGATGCACGACGAGGATCTGCGGATTGACGACGAGCATGCCCACAGGGGCGAAGTCGCGAAACGGGTCGTAGGTCAGCCTGGGATGCAGCGCCGGGTTGATGGTCATGCCCCCAGCCGTGCCGACAAGCAGCGTATAGCCGTCGGGAACGGCGCGCGCCACGATCTCGGTGCCGACGATGCCACCCGCGCCACCGCGGTTGTCGATCACCACGGGCTGCCCCCAGCGCTCGGTCAGCCTCTGGCCGATGGTGCGC
>JBKJZR010000256.1:0-20440 GCA_046715035.1 Burkholderiales bacterium
GAGCGCGACCGACCATCCCGAGGGCAGCGTCGTCCAGCTTGTATACACGGTCTCGCGGTCCAGCGAAGAAAACCTGCCGATACCCTGCGGCGTCTGCTGCATCCGGGCCAGCAGTCCCGGCGCGGGAGCGCCGCCGCGCCGCTCGTCGCCTGCGTGACTGCGCGACACAAAGTGAAACTTGCGGTCGAAAATCGCGGCGATGCCGCCTTGGGGCAGCCCCTGCTTCGTGAGCAGCGTGTCGAACCACGCCAGGTTGAGCCGCGTCACAAGGAGGTGCGTCGTGATTCCTGCGTTGCGCACTGGTACCGCGATCTGGACCACAGGCTGGATCGGGTCGCGCCCGAGAAACAAATCGGAAACCGCGGGGCGGCCCGTCGTAAGCGCCTCTCGTAAATGCGGATAAATCTCGACTCGGGGTAACGACGATCCATAGGGTGCAGCGAGGCTGAACACCTTGTCGGCATCGGTCGTGATCAACATCACGTCGGACCAATCCGAGCTGAGGCGCAAATTCTGGCGTGCCCTTTGGTACATGTATTCGATCTCGGCCGCTTCCTTCGCCGGGAGTGTCGCAAGAAAGTCGAGCCGCTTGACGCTGCTGTCGAGCGCGTTGTCGACCGCCACCGCGAGCGTGCGCACCGTCTCGATCTGGATCTTGGCCCGCTCGTTCTCCTGCGTTTGCCACAGGAAGTACATCAGCAGCGCGGCAAAGATCGTCAGCGGCAGCATGCCGATGAAGAGCACGTGCAGGAGGTGGCTGCGCACGCTGCTTTCTCCGCGTGAGCGGGTGATAGGCATAGCTGGAGTATTGCCCACGGTGGCTGTGTCTTCTTTTGATCCTGCGTCGATCCTGCGCGAGGGATCAGGGAGGTGAGGCAAAACCCCTGTGCGGGGGCCGCGCGAAGCGCGCCATTATACGCGCGGGGTACGGGGCTACGGGCCGCACGGGTCGCTGTGCAATCCGCGTAACGCCCGCGCGCCTCACTGGGCTTTGATTCCCGCCTCTTTTACGACGTTGCCCCAGCGCCGGAGATCCTTCTCGATGAGCGCGCGGAATTCGTCAGGCGTAGTCGTCGCCGCATCGAGTAACAGCACGCGGTAGCGCTCGGCGATGGCAGGATGCCCCACCGCTGCCGTCAATTCGCGGTGGAGCTTCGCCAGTATCGGTCTGGGCAATCCTGCGGGCGCAAGCACGCCGAACCAATGGTGCAGCACCATGTTGGGCACGCCGCTCTCGTCGAACGTCGGCACTTCAGGATGAGAAGGCTGTCGCCGGGCGGTAGTCACGCCGACGGGACGCAGCCTGCCCGACTGCACAAACGCAATCGCCGCGGGCATCGAGGTGAAAACGGCATTCATCTCGCCCCCGACCGTCGCCGTCACCGCAGGCCCTGCGCCCTTATAGGGCACATGCGTCAGACTGACGCCCGCGCCGCGCATCAGCAGCTCGGCCATAAGATGCGTGCCGCTGCCGTTGCCGGCGGAGCCGATCTTAACCACGCCGGGCTGCGCCCTGGCGAGCGCGACGAGCTCACCGACCGTTTTAGCGGGTACCGCGGGATGCAGGAACAGCCACTGCGGTGCACGCGCGACCAGCGTGACCGGCGTGAAATCACGCAGCGGGTCGTAGGGCAACTTGCCGTATACCGCAGGGTTGATCGTGTGCGGCATGTCCTGCAGGATCAGCGAGTAGCCATCGGCGGGCGACTTGGCGAGTATGTCGGTGCCGATCGTGCCGCCCGCGCCCGGACGGTTGTCCACGACGAACGTCTGGCCGAGCGTTTCTCCGAGCCGCTGGCCCAACAGGCGCGCAATGATGTCGGAGCTGCCGCCCGCCGCATAGGGTACGATCAAACGTATGGGTTTATGGGGATAGTGCTGGGCGGCGGCCGGCGAGGCAATCAACATGCTCAATGCCAGAAACACGAAACATCGCGTGTGCATTTTTTCCCTCCAATTCTGTTGAACGCCCGATGGCAACGCCGCGCCAGCCCGCGCCCGCTCAAGCTACCGCGATATCCTGCCGGCTGCTCTGCGGCGCTCCCGAAGCGGACCACATGGCGAGGTAGGCGGCTTCGAGATCGCGCACGAGCTGATGCTGATCGAAGAATGAGCCCGCGGCCCGCTCGGCCAGCCTGCCTTTGAGCGCGCGTGCGGCGGCAGGCGTGTTGCCAAGTCGCGCGGCGGCCGAAACATAGTCGCGAGCGTTGCCGACGGCGAGCTCGCCCAGTCCCGCTGCAGTGATCAGGCTCGCCGCGACCCGGCTTGCAAAGGTGGATCCCGGCGACGTGAGCACTGGCAGGCCCGCCCACAGCGCATCGCTCGTCGTGCTATGCCCGTTGTACCAGCCGATCGTGTCGAGCGCCAGGTCGCCGAGCCCGAGGCGCGCCATGTGTGCGCGCTTGTCCGGCACGCGCCGCGCGAAAATTAGCCGGCCCGGGTCGACGCCCAAGCCGCGAGCTTCGCGGCGCAGGTTTTCAGCGGCCGTCTCGTGCGACTGCCTGAGCCACAACACGCTCCCCGGCACAGCGTTCAGTATCTCCATCCACAAACGATAGACATCGCGCGTAATGCGCGATGCATTGGCGAAGTTGCAGAACACGAAAGCCGCTGCGGGCAGGCCCTGTTCCTCACGGACTGCCTGCCGGGGGTTCTGCGCGTCAGCGCCATCGCTCACCATGAAGCAGCGCGGCACGAACACGAGGTGCTCGGTGAATTCCCCGGTCAGCGCCGGCGGGGTGGCGACGCGGTCAGTGATGAAATAGTCTATATAGTGCGCGCCAGTCGTCCCCGGATAGCCGAGATAATGCACCTGCACCGGCGCCGGACGCCGCGCGAGGATGCCCAGACGGTTGCCCGTGGTGTGTCCCATGAGGTCAACCAGGACATGGATGCCGGCGGCCACGATCGCTTCCGCGATCTCCGCGTCGGTCTTGCGGGCGACATCGATGAAATGATCGACCCCTGCGGCAATCGAACGACGGTACTGGCTGCCATCGTCGGGACCGAACGAGAACGCATATATTCCGAAGCGCTGGCGGTCATGCAGGGCGAACGCGTTGCGCAGCTGGTGACCCACGGGATGGTCGCGAAAATCGCGCGACAGGTAGCCTATGCGCAGGCGCCCCGCGCTGAGTTCGGCTGCGCCGGTGCGACGCGTCTCCGTGACCCCCAGCGCGCGCGCCGCGGCATGGTAGGCAGCCACCTGCTTGCGGTGCGCCGCGTCGAGCTCAAGATACGCCGCGGTCAGCGGTGAAATGCTGGGCACCCACGCCGTGGCGGGCCGCTCGCGTATCTGGCCGCGCAGCTCGTCCGCTTCGATTTGCGCGCCTTCCCAGTCGCACACTTCGAGCAGTGTGTGCATCAGCTCCTCGCGCACGGACGTGAGTTCGGGGTCACAGCGCTTGGCGGCACGATAATGCGCCACCGCTTCGCCGAGCCGACCCAGTGCGCGCAGCACGTTGGCGAGGTTGTAATGCGCAGCCGCGCACTGTGAATCGCAGGCCAGCGCGTGCTGCAGACTGTCTATGCCCGCCTGCGCCTGGTCCTGCTCGAGCAGAACGATGCCGAGATTGGTCGCGGCGATCGCATCCCGCGGAGCTCTTGCGACGGCCAGCCGCAGTTCGCGCTCAGCCTCGGGAAGGCGGCCCTGCCGGCGCAGTGCGAGTCCGCGCTCGACCAGGGCGTCGGCGGTGGGACGCAACGCCGCGCGCAGCAGTTGCCACAGCATCAGGCGCGCACCAGCAAGACCATGCGCGCACATGTCCGCGCACGCCGGCCGGCAGTCACTGTCGTCACCAGCAGTTGCGGGCGGGTCAGCCTTCGGTATCGAGAAAACTACGCAGGCGCTCGGAGCGCGACGGGTGGCGCAGCTTGCGCAGCGCTTTTGCCTCGATCTGGCGGATGCGCTCGCGCGTCACATCGAACTGCTTGCCGACCTCTTCGAGCGTATGGTCGGTGTTCATCTCGATGCCGAAGCGCATGCGCAGCACTTTAGCCTCGCGCGGCGTCAGCGTATCGAGCACGTCCTTGGTGGCGTCGCGCAGGCTCGCGTAGATCGCCGAATCCGAGGGTGCCATGGTCGCCTGATCCTCGATGAAGTCGCCAAGATGCGAATCGTCGTCGTCGCCGATCGGCGTCTCCATCGAAATCGGCTCTTTGGAAATCTTGAGGATCTTGCGGATCTTTTCCTCGGGCATCTCCATCTTTTCTGCGAGCAGCGCCGGATCGGGCTCCTGTCCGGTCTCCTGCAGTATCTGGCGCGAGATGCGATTCATCTTGTTGATGGTCTCGATCATGTGCACGGGAATGCGGATCGTGCGCGCCTGATCGGCGATAGAGCGCGTGATCGCCTGGCGTATCCACCACGTCGCATACGTGGAGAACTTGTAGCCGCGGCGGTATTCGAACTTGTCGACCGCCTTCATGAGCCCGATGTTGCCTTCCTGGATCAGGTCGAGAAACTGCAGGCCGCGGTTGGTATATTTCTTGGCGATCGAAATCACCAGCCGCAGGTTGGCTTCGGTCATCTCGCGCTTCGCGCGGCGCGCTTTCGCCTCGCCGGTCGACATCTGGCGATTGATCTCCTTCAGATCCTTGATCGGTATGCCGACGCGCTTCTGCAGGTCGAGCAGCTTCTGCTGCTGCTCGACGATGGCCGGCTCGAAACGCTCGAGCGCATCGCTCCACAGCTTGTGCGCAGCGATCTCGATGGCAACCCAGCGCAGGTTGCTTTCCTTGCCCGGAAACTCCTTGATGAAGTGCTGGCGCGGCATTTTCGCCTTGTTCACGCACAGCTCCATGATCTCGCGCTCGTGGCCGCGCACCTGGTCGACCAGCCGGCGCAGGCCGTCGCACAGCGACTCGACCTGCTTCGCCCCGAAGCGAATGTTCATCAGTTCGTTGGAAATCTGGTCGCGCGCCTGCAGGTAGGCGCGGCTGCGCGGGCCGTTGCGCGCCAGCGCGCGCAGCATCTTGCCGAACAGGTTGCGGATCACCGCAAATCGCTTGAGCGCGTCGCCCTTGAGGCGCAGCAGGTCCGCAGTCTGCACCGCAGCCTCTTCCTCCTCGCTCAGTTCTTCTTCTTCGCCCTCGTCCTCCTCGTCCTCGTCCTCTTCGTCGGCAGCCTCGGCGGCGAGTTCGTCGGCGGTCGGATCGACCAGGCCGTCGACGACATCATCGACACGGATTTCGTCCTTTTCGATGCGATCAGCAAGCGCGAGAATCTCGGCGATCGTGGTCGGACACGCCGAGATCGCCTGGATCATGTGCTTGAGACCGTCTTCGATGCGCTTGGCAATCTCGATCTCGCCTTCACGCGTCAGCAGCTCGACCGAGCCCATTTCGCGCATGTACATGCGCACCGGATCGGTGGTACGGCCGAATTCCGAGTCCACGGTCGAGAGCGCGGCTTCGGCCTGCTCGACCACGTCTTCGTCCGCGACCGTCGGCGTGGCATCGGACATCAGCAACGTCTCGGCGTCGGGCGCCTCGTCGTAGACGTTGATGCCCATGTCGTTGATCATGCCGATGATGTTCTCGATCTGCTCGGCATCCATCATGTCGTCGGGCAGGTGGTCGTTCACCTCCGAGTACGTGAGATAGCCGCGCTCCTTGCCGAGCACGATCAGGTTCTTGAGGCGTAGGCGGCGCGCTTCGGCCTCCGCAGGCGATAGCTCCTTGCGCTCGAACTCGCGTACGAGCGCTTTCTCCTTGGCGCTGAGGCGCTGGCGAGTCTTGGGTTTGGCTTCGGCGGCTACAGGGGCCTGCGGCTGATCCTGCCTGGGTGCTTTCAGCGCGGCTTTGTCCCGCGCTTTGACGTCGCGCTGCTCGGCCTTGAGCTTGGCTGCGAACTGCTTGGGGGTGAGCTTCTTGGGCTCTTTCTTGACCGCGACCGGTAGGGGTTTGCGCGCTGACGTTTTACGCGGCGCCGCTTTCTTGGGTTTCGATCTGGGTTTGGACTTGGCCGCGGCCTTTTTGCGGGGCGCCGGTTTTTTCTTCGCCGACACCTTCGATTTCGCTGCTTTCTTGTGTTTCGCCATAGCCATTATCGCCCGTCCGCTGGTTTTGCCGAAAAACCGGAAATTATACCCTAAATATCTGCCTTATCGCTTTTTGGGCCGCCGCCAGCCCAGGCCTGCTGATGCTCGAGCAGCCGCGCGCCCTCTTCAACCGTAAGTGGTTGAATCCGCGATTTTTCCGAGATCAGCGTCGCCTGCGCCTGGTGGATTTGGCGCAGCAATCCGTGCCAGAAGTCGTGAAATTCGGGTTCGAGCTCGCTCACTTCCAGTAACTGTAAGTCAATCAGGTCTTTTTCTAGTTCCGCGAACAGCCCCGCAAACTCGGTGTCGCGAAAATACTCGCCCCAGCTCGCGATGACCTGCCCGCTGCGCAGCACTTCGAGCTGCTGCCTGAATGCCTTGAGCTCCAGGGGCGCGACATCCCTGACGGGTTCGGCACCGTCCAGCACCGCAACGTCGACGGCGTGGGCGAGCGCGGAATCGGCCATCACGCGAACCATGAGCTTGCGCAGAAGGCTGGTGTGGGCGCGCGTTACCCGCTGGGGCGGGCGCGCGGAGCGGCCGGCTGGCTTGATTTCGTATAGTTGCTCGAGCTCGCCCTGACTGATGCCGCCGAGGACGGCGAGCTGCTTGCGCAGCATCAGCGCGAGCAGCGGTGCCGCTAGGCGTTTGAGGAGCGGGCGCGCCTCCTGCAGCACGCGCGCGCGGCCTTCGCTGGTCCGCAAGTCGACTCGCGATGAAAGCTCGTGCAGCATGAACTGGGACAGCGGCTGCGCTTCGTTCAACAGCCTTTCGAAAGTGTCCTTGCCGAGCTTGCGCACATAGCTGTCAGGATCCTCGTCCTGCGGCAGAAACAGGAATGACAGCTGCTTGCCGTCGACGAGGTGCTCGAGGCTGTTTTCGAGCGCGCGCCATGCGGCTCGCCTTCCCGCGGCGTCGCCGTCGAAGCAAAACACGATGTCGCCCACCTGGCGCAGCAGCGTCTGCACGTGCGTAGGTGTCGTCGCCGTGCCCAGCGTGGCTACCGCGTAACCGATGCCGTTCTGCGCCAATGCGACGACGTCCATATAGCCCTCGACGACCACCACCCGGCCGGCATCGCGGATGGCGCGGCGCCCCTGATAAAGACCGTAAAGCTCGCGGCCCTTTTCGAAGAGTGCGGTCTCGGGCGAGTTCAGATACTTGGGTTCGCCGCGATCGAGGACTCGTCCGCCGAAGCCGATGATATGGCCGCGCGGATCGACGATCGGAAACACGATGCGATCGCGGAATCGGTCGTAACGTTTGCCTTCATCGCCCTGGACGATCAGACCCGCGGCGACGAGGGCTTGGCTGCCATAATCGGGGAAAGCTGCCTGCAGGTTTTGCCAGCCCTCCGGTGCGTAGCCGATCCCGAAGCGCTTGGCGATATCCCCGGAGAGGCCACGCTGCTTGAGGTATTCGATCGCGCGCGGCGCGCGCTTCAGCTGCTGCCGATAATACTGAGCGGCCTTGAGCATTACGGCATGGAGGTCTTCGTCCCCGTCGGTCCTGCCGCGCGGGCGCTCGCCCGTGATCTCGGGTACCGTCATACCCGCGCTTTGCGCCAGATCCTTCACGGCATCGACGAACCCCGCACCCGTGTATTCCATGACGAAGCCCACCGCCGTGCCGTGCGCGCCGCAGCCGAAGCAGTGATAAAACTGCTTGGTGGGGCTGACCGTGAACGACGGGGATTTTTCACTGTGGAAAGGGCAGCACGCGACGTAGTTGCTGCCCGCGCGCTTGAGCGGCACATAATGCTCGATCACGCCGACGATATCGACGCGGTTGAGCAGATCCTGGATGAACGACTGAGGAATCACGTTTCAAATCGACGCGCAGGGATGGGGCTCGCGCCGCCCTCCGCGGTCTGCCCCCTTGCATGATAGTCGATTCCCGACGCGCGTTTCCATGCGCGTGGTGCGCCGAACCCGGTACGGGCCGTTGATCCTGACTCGCCGCTCGAGATGACGTGACCTAGTTGGAGACAGGGCGAGGGACACGCCCAGCCCCTGGTTCACGAACCTGTCAGCTGCCGAGCCTGGATTTGACCAGTGCGGAGACCTTGCTCATGTCGGTGCGACCCGCGAGTTTCGGCTTCAGCACGGCCATCACCCTGCCCATGTCGGCCATAGTGGCGGCTCCGCTCGCCGCCACCGCCGCGGCGACCTCCGCCGCGACCTCGGCCTCCGATAGTGCCTGCGGCATATATCCCTGAAGTACGGAAATTTCGAATTTCTCCGCGTCGGCCAGATCCTGGCGCTTGCCGGCTTCATACTGGGTGATCGAATCGCGTCGCTGCTTGATCATTTTGTCGATGATCGACACGACGTCCGCGTCGCTCAGCTGCACGCGCTCGTCGACTTCGCGCTGCTTCAGCGCCGCGAGCAGCAGCCGGATTGCGGCAAGGCGCGCCGTTTCCTTGGCACGCATGGCGGCCTTCATGTCTTCGGTGATGCGCTCTTTGAGCGACATGCGAAATTCAGGATTGAGAATCGCGGGACCGGGGTCGAGGGTCGAGGAGAAATGAAAAGGGGACCGAGCGACTCGATCCCCCATCCTCCATCCTCGATCTCAATCCTGTTAAAACAGCTTGGGCGGCAGCATGTGCGAGCGCAGGCGCTTGTAATGGCGCTTGACCGCCGCAGCGTGCTTGCGCTTGCGTTCCGAAGTGGGCTTTTCGTAGAACTCGCGTGCTCGCAACTCGGTCAGCAGGCCGGTTTTTTCGATGGTGCGCTTGAAGCGGCGCATCGCCACTTCGAACGGCTCGTTTTCCTTCACGCGTACTGTCGGCATAAAAACAAATGTCCAGTCGGAGATTTCGAAAGGCGCGTATTATAGCAGCGGCCAGTGCATTGTCAAAGCACTGATTCAGGCTGTTTTTCTTCATTCCTTATGCTGGTTCTGGGAATCGAAACTTCGTGTGACGAGACGGGGGTGGCGCTGTATGACGCAGCGCGCGGACTGCTCGCGCATACACTGTACTCGCAGGTCGCGCTGCACGCCGAGTACGGCGGTGTCGTGCCCGAGCTCGCCTCGCGCGACCATATCCGGCGCGTGCTGCCGCTCATCCATCAGGCGCTCGCGAAAACGGGCTGCACGCTCGACGACATCGACGCTGTCGCATATACGGAAGGGCCCGGCTTGGCGGGTGCGCTGCTGGTGGGGGCGAGCGTCGCCCACGGCTTGGCCTATGCCTTGGGCCTGCCAGCGCTTGGCATCCACCACCTCGAAGGCCATCTGCTCGCGCCGCTCCTGGGCGAGAGCGCATTGCGTTTCCCGTTCGTCGCATTATTGGTGTCGGGCGGGCATAGCCAGCTCATGCGCGTTAATGGCGTCGGCGACTACGTGCTGCTCGGCGAAACCCTCGACGATGCTGCGGGCGAGGCGTTCGACAAGACTGCGCAGCTGCTCGGCCTCGGCTATCCCGGCGGTCCTGCGCTGGCCGAGCTTGCCGAGCAGGGCCGGCCGGGACGCAATCCGCTGCCGCGACCGATGCTCAACAGCGGCGATCTCGAGTTCAGCTTCAGCGGGCTGAAAACGGCAGTGATGTTGCGCATTAAGGGACAGCAGCTCGATGCGCAGGCAACGGCGGACATTGCGGCCGAGTTTCAGGCCGCGATCGTCGAAGTGCTCAGCGCCAAATCGCTCGCGGCCGTGGCGCTGACCGGCCTCGATCAGCTCGTGGTTGCGGGCGGCGTCGGCGCCAACCGCGCGTTGCGCGCGCGGCTCACCGCTGATGCGCAGCGCGCGGGCGTGCGCGTTTTCTTCCCCGCGCCTGAATTCTGCACTGATAACGGCGCAATGATCGCGTTCGCCGCCGCGCTGCGGCTCACGAAACCCGGCGTGAGCAGCGAGGAGCGAGGAACGAGGATGTTCTCGGTCAGGCCACGCTGGGACCTTGAGCTGGTGAAGCCTTAGAGTCCGGCGGTTTAAGAGTTCCCCGAATCCTCAATCCTCAATCCTGTTTCTTCCCGCCGAACTTGCTTTCCTTATCGGCGAGCAGATTGCGGATATTGGTCCTGTGGCGCCAGATCAGCAGCAGACCGATCACGCCGACTGCCGCGGTGTATGGATGGATGCCGTAGAGCATGAGGCAGAAAAGCGGCGCGAAGACGGCCGCCACCAGCGCAGCGAGCGACGACATGCGGAAGAAAAAAGCGATGATCATCCACGTCGCCACAGTGCCCAGCGCGAGCCATCCATTTAATGCGATCAACACGCCGAGCGCTGTCGACACGCCTTTGCCGCCCTGGAACCGGTGAAACACCGGGTACATGTGTCCGATCACGACGGCGACCGCCACGAGCGACATCTTGTAGACCGGCGGAACCTCGGTCGCGAAGATGATATCGGTCAGGAATACCGCGAGCCATCCCTTGGCGGTGTCGCCGAGCAGCGTCAACGCCGCGGCGACTTTCCTCCCCGTGCGCAGTACATTGGTCGCGCCCGGATTCTTCGAGCCGAACGTGCGCGGATCCGGCAAACCCATCGCCCGGCTCACCACCACCGCAAACGAGATCGAGCCCAACAGATACGCGAGCAGCGCCGCAACTATTGCCATATCCTGAATTCACATAGAATGAGCGCCGATTCTAACGAAAATAAATGTGCTTGAGCATTCCCGCCGCTCGCCTCACGCTACCTCCATGGACACGATTTTCATCGCCGAGCTCAAGATCGAAACGCTGATCGGCATCTACGACTGGGAACAGAAAATCCCGCAAACGATACAGCTCGATCTGGAGGTGGGCCTGCCCGGGGAGCACGCCGCGAAAAGCGGCAGGATCGTGGACACGATCGATTACAGCAAAGTCGTCGGCCGGGTCGAGCAACTCTTCAGGGAACAGCATTTTCTGCTGCTCGAGAAAGCCGGCGAGGCGATCGCCGACATCGCGCTGCGCGAGTTCGGCGCGCCGTGGGTCAAAGTCAGCATCGCCAAGCTGGGCGCACTGCGCAATGTCAGGCGCCTCGGCATCGTTATGGAGCGCGGCAAACGCGGCTGATCCTCACCTCGCGACACCACGCGTTCGTGCGTGAGGCCAGCCTGAAAGGCGTGGGGTTATCGCCCGCTCCAGATTCCAGAATTGTCGAGGTATCCATGCGGCATGATCAACCGGCCCCCGATGTGTTCGATGCTGCGCGCACGCGACGCTCGACGCGCGCCTACAAGCCGGATGAGGTGCCCCCGGCCGTACTGCGCGAAATCGTCGCGCTCGGCCGGCACGCGCCGAGCGGCTCGAACATTCAGCCGTGGCGCGTGCATGTGCTCACCGGCGCGACGTTGGCACGCGTCGGCGCGGCGATGCAGAATGCGTTTCTGAACGCCGAACCGGGCCATAGCCGCGATTACCACTATTACACCGATCCGATCGTGGAACCGTATCTGGGCCGCAGGCGCGAATGCGGATGGGGCCTCTACGGAACGCTCGGCATCGCGCGCGGCGACCGCGAGAAATCGCGCGCGTATCGCGCGACGAACTTCAACTTCTTCGGGGCTCCGGCGGGGCTGGTCTTCACCATCAACCGCAATCTCGAGAAGGGCAGCTGGCTCGACTACGGCATGTTCCTGCAGACGCTCATGCTCGCGGCCCGTGCGCGCGGCCTGCACACGTGCCCGGAAGCGTCGATCGCGAACTATCCCGACATCGTGCGGCGCGAGCTCGAGATCGCGCGCCAATGGATCGTGATCTGCGGGATGGCGATGGGTTACGCCGATCCCGACGCGACGATCAATACCTTTCAGCCACCGCGCATCGGGCTCGACGATTATGCAACTTTTCTTGATTGAGTTGACGGTGGCCGGCGCCCCGACGCCGTTAGCGTGTGAGTTGTCTCGAAGGACGCGGGTCGTTTATCCCGACGCCATCGCAACATAGGCGAGATCGAGCGCGCGTGCGCGGCGGCCGCCCGCAGAGGCTGCAAGCGCGCTTTCTGGCGTCCGGCCGCAGAGCCGGATTAGAATCGCGGAGCCGCGATTCACGCGTTCACTCGCGTCGTGCACTCCCCTTCACTGGACAGTCAATGCAGACATTCAAGAGTAACGACGGACTGGACATCGCCTACTACGTCGACGACTACACCGATCCGTGGACCACACCCGATACGCTGCTGCTGCTGCACGCCGCGATGGGCAATTCGCAGCGTTTCTTCCGCTGGGTGCCACGCCTGGCGCGGCAGTTCCGCGTGGTGCGCATGGACCTGCGTGGCCACGGCGCGTCGCAGATGACTCCGCCCGACGCCGAGTTCACGCTGGCGCAGATGGTCGGGGATGCAGTTGCGCTCCTCGACCGGCTGGAAATCGATGTGGCACACGTGGTCGGCAATTCTGCGGGCGGCTATGTAGCGCAGCAACTGGCGATTCACCACCCGCAGCGAGTCAAGACGCTCGCCCTGTACGGCTCGACGCCGGGGCTCAAGCACAGCCACGCACCGACCTGGATCCCCAAGATCAGGCAGCACGGCCTCAGGAAATTTCTCGCCGACACCATCGACGAGCGGTTCGACAAGACCGCGGATCCGCGGCTCGTCGCCTGGTTCATCGAACAGGCGGGCTCGAACGATCCCGACCTCATCGCCCGTTTCGTAACGCACATGTGCACGCACGACTTCATGGAGGATTTGCGGCGCATTACGTGCCCGACGCTGATCGTCGCGGCGGGCAAGGAGTCGATCGGCCACGCCAGCGCCTACGAGGAAATGCGCAGGCGCATCGAGGATTCCGAGGTCGTCTACTTCGATACGGCCGGGCACAACATCTGCGACGGTTACGCCGATCGTTGTGTCGACGAACTGCTCAGGTTTCTCGCGCGGCATGGCGCGGTCGCGCCCGCAGCAGCCGCCTAGCGTGCCGCGGCACGACATTCGTCATGCGCTGCGCACTTTCGGCAGCACATTGACCGGATCCGCCTCGAACAATTCCCTGAGCTGCACGGCGGCCTGCTGAGCGGTCTGAATGAGCTGGGCTTCGTCATGCCACATGGCGTGCTGCAATTCGAGCTGCGCTTCGTCGTGCTGCTTGAAGAGCGTAATCGCGCGCTCCGCGGCGGCTACTCCCATGCCGAGCCGCAGCAACGCCTGGTGCGCGACATCGAGACTGGCCGGGAAGGTTTCACGGTAAATCAGCTTCACGCCGAGATCGCGCAGCTTGAAATGATGCACGCGATTGCGCGCCCGGGCGAGGATCGGCAGGTTGGGAAAATGCCGCCTGACCAGCTCGGCAGTCTTTACCGATGCCTCGACGTTGTCGATCCCGAGCACGAATAGCCTGGCCTCGCCCGCTTTCGCAGCCTGCAGCAATTCCAGGCGTGAAGCGTCGCCGAAATAGATTTTGCTGCCGAAACGACGCACGAAATCGACCTGCTGGTAATTTGCCTCGAGCGCGGTGAACGCGATGCCGCACATGCGCAGGATGCGCGAGACGATCTGGCCGAAGCGTCCGTAACCGGCGATGATCACCGGGTTGCCCGGCGCGTCGATCACATCGTATTCAGGCGGGCTGCGCTGCTCGAGCCAGCGTGCGAGTAGCCGCTCGTGCCCCGTGAACACGAGGGGCGCGAGCAGCATCGACACCGTCACCACCATCACCAGCAGCTGCGACGTTGCAACGTCGAACACGCCCAGGCCCGCGGCGGCGGCGAACAGCACGAAGGCGAATTCGCCGCCCTGTGCGATCAGGACGGCGACGCGCTGCGCGGTCTCGTCGGGCGCGCCGGAAGCGCGTGCGATCGCATACATCACGACGAATTTGGCGAGCATCAGCCCCAGCGCGAGCCCGAACACGGTGAGCGGCGCACTCCAGACGAGCGTCAGGTTCGCGCTCATGCCCACCGCCATGAAGAACAGTCCAAGCAGCAGCCCCTTGAACGGCTCGATGTCGGCTTCGAGCTCATGGCGAAACTCCGAGTCGGCGAGCAGCACTCCGGCGAGGAAAGCGCCGAGCGACATCGACAGTCCGATCTTCTCCATGGTCAGCGCAGCGCCGACGACGAGCAGCAGCGCGGCCGCGGTGAAGACTTCGCGGCTGCTGTGCGCCGCGATGAATCGCAGCGCAGGTCTGACGACGAGACGGCTGCCGGCGATCACGATGGCGATGACCGCCAGGCCCTTGGCCGCCGCCAGCCAACTGTTATCGCTGTGAGCGGAAGCGGCAGTAAGCAGTGGCAGCAATGCGAGCAGCGGAATCACTGCGAGGTCCTGAAACAGGAGCACTGCGAAGGCTTCGCGGCCGTGGCGCGCCGGCAACTGGCCGCGCTCGGCGAGCGACGACATGACGAGCGCCGTGGACGACAGCGCGCAACCGACGCCCGCGATCAGCGCCCCCTGCCACGTCAGGCCGAACGCGAACGCGGTCACTGCGAGCGCGCCGCCGGTGAGCACAACCTGCGCGCCACCCAGGCCGAATACCGTGCGCCGCAGCGTCCACAACCGCGCCGGATCGAGCTCGAGGCCGATCAGGAACAGCAGCAGCACCACGCCGATCTCTGCGAATTGCAGAGTGGCGTGGACTTCGCCGACAACGCCCAGACCCCATGGGCCGATGAGCATGCCCGCGACGAGATAACCGAGCACCGCACCCAGCTTGAGTCGCTGGAAAATGGGCACGATCAGGACGGCGACGAGTAGGAAAATGGCCGCTTGTTCGAGGAGATGCATGACGGGGTCCCGGGAATTTTCAGCCGCCGAGAATACAGGCACTGCACGCGCATGCAAAGCGCACATCGCATGGGACACTCGCGCAAGTTGCGCGCGATTTCCCGGCAACCGCGCGTTGCGCCCCGCCGGGAGTCGGTTATCATGGATCACAGGTAAAAATCGACGAGGGGTTATGCCGGGACAGGTCCGCAAGGAGACGCCGCGGTGGATGGCGCTCCACTTCTGGCGCGCTGCGGTGTGGACGGCGTCCCTGATTGCCGGCGTGGCACAGGGTGCGGCTTATCCGGACAAGCCGGTGCGACTGATCGTCCCCTTTGCCGCCGGCGGCGGGCTGGACGGCGCCGCAAGACTCGTTGCCCAGGGCCTGTCGGAACGACTGGGCCAGCAGATTGTGATCGATAATCGCGGCGGGGCCGGCGGCATCATCGGCATGGAGCTCGCCGCACGCGCGGCCCCCGATGGCTACACACTGCTGATGTCGCACGTCGGGTTGACCGCGATGCCCGGTCTGCACAAAAAGCTGCCGTTCGATCCCGTGCGCGATTATGAAGCGGTGATCGTCGCGGTGTCCGGGCTGTACGCACTGGTCGTCACCAACAGCCTGCCGGTCAGGTCGGTGCAGGAATTGATCGCGCACGCCAAAGCCCATCCCGGCCGGCTCACATTCGCGTCGGCGGGCACCGGATCGACAATCCATCTCGCCGGCGAACTCTTCCAGCGCACCGCCGGCATCGAAATCGTCCACGTTCCGTACAAAGGCGCAGGTCCTGCGCTGACCGACGTCATCTCAGGACAGGTGCCGATGATGTTCGGCACCGCGCTCAACGTGCTGCCGTTGGCGCGGTCAGCCAGGCTGCGCGCGCTTGCGGTGACATCGCCGCGGCGCTCGGCGCTGTTTCCTGAACTGCCGACGGTTGCAGAAAGCGGCTTGCCCGGCTACGAGGTCGTCGGGTGGTATGGGCTGGCTGCCCCGGCGCTCACGCCGAAGGCCATCGTCGCCAGGTTGAACGCCGACACCAACCGGGCGCTGCAGGCACCGGATGTGATCGAGCGCTTGCGCGGTCAGGGCCTGGAACCCGTCGGCGGCACGCCCGAGAAGGCCGCCGCATTGATCAGGACCGACGTCGCGCGCTGGTCGAAGCTGATACGCGAAGCCGGCATCAAGAGCGAATAGCGAATCTGGAGCAGCAGAATGGATCAATCGCTCGATACCGCCGCAGTCACGCTCACCAAGACCCTGTGCGCTCATCTCGCCGGCACCCGCTACAGCGACCTTACGCCACGCGCGCTCAGCGAAGCGCGCCGCGGCGTGCTCGACTGGCTCGGATGCGCGCTTGCCGGCAGCCGCCATCCGACGCTCGACAAGCTTGTCGGCGTGCTGGAGGCCGCGGGCGGCAGGCCGCAGGCTACCGTGCTCGGCCGCAATCTCAAGCTGGGTTTGCTCGACGCGCCGCTCGCCAACGGGCAGGCGGGCCATCTGCTCGACTACGACGACACGCACATGGGCGGCGTCGTGCTGCACACGAGCTCGCCCGTGCTCGCCGCGCTGTTCGCGTTGGCCGAGCGCACACCCGTGAGCGGCAGCGATTTCATGCTGGCGTATGCGGTCGGCTTCGAAGCCGGCGTGCGCGCGGGCCATACCGCACCGGGCCACCACCGCGGCGGCTGGCACCTGACGGGAACGCTGGGCAGCATGGCAGCGGGTGTGGCGGCAGGCAAACTGCTCGGGCTCGACGGGCAGCGTCTCACCTACGCGATGGGCATCGCCGCCACGCAAGCCGGCGGCATGCAGCAGAATCGCGGCACGATGTGCAAATCGTTTCATGCCGGCAAGGCCGCCGCCAATGGCGTGCTAGCAGCATTGCTTGCCGAACGCGGCTTCGACAGCACGCAGGAAATCATCGAAGGCAGGAAGGGCTTTTGCAGAATCTATAGCGATACCGCCGAGCCCGGGCAGCTGACAGCAGACTTGGGAGGGCCCTGGCTGATCGAAACCAACGGTCACAAGCCTTACGCGTGCGGCGTGGTCCTGCACCCGCTCATCGACGCCGTCGTCGCGTTGCGCGGGCAGACGCCACTCGACCCGTCAGCGGTGGAATCGATCGACCTGCGCCTGCATCCGCTGGTACTGTCGATCACCGGCGTCGTCGAGCCGTCCACCGGTTTGCAGTCGAAGTTCAGCGTTTATCACTCGGCTGCCGTCGCCTATGCCGACGGCGCTGCGGGCATCCCCCAGTACACCGATGCCAAAGCCACCGACCCGCAGCTCGTCGCGCTGCGCCGCAAGGTCAAGCCGCTCAGCGATGAATCGCTGCGCAAAGACGAAGCGTATGCGACGCTGGCAGCCGGCGGCGTATGCAGCGAAGTTCACATTCCCCATGCCAGCGGCACCGCGGCCAACCCCATGAGCGACGCCGCCATCGAAGCCAAGTTTGTCGCCAACGCGGCGCCGGTAATCGGCGCGGTGCGCGCGCGCGAGGTGTGCGACCGGGTATGGGCTCTCGAGAAAACCATGGACATTCGCGAGCTGCTCGCGCTTGTCGCCTGACTATTCGAACGCAGTCTAACTCTGCGCGACGCACGGCCCACGATTCGACGGGCGACGCGCATCCTCATGCGCGCGTGCGCGCATGGGCAACGAGGTCCTGGAGATTTTCGACGGGCTGCATTCCGCTCAGCGCAACCCCGCGGTCCACCACGAATGCCGGAACGCCGCTGATGCGCAGCCGCTGCGCGCCGCGCTCGTCCTCCAGGACAAGAGACGTGTAGAGGCCGCTCTCCAGTGCAGCGCGCAGCGCAGCGCCGTCCATCGTCAACTGCGCTGCAAGTGCGGTCAGCACCTCGATCTCGCCTATGTTCTCCCCGCGCTCGAAAAATGCGCGAAAAACCGCGGCGTTGTAATCGTCGAAGCGCCCCGCCGCGCGTGCCCATTGAGCGGCTTCGTGAGCCCCCCTCGAGCGGGGCTGAACGGGAGGAAGTTTGATCGGAATACCCGCCCGCTCGGCGAGCGGATAGACGGAGCTGCTCCACACGCGGCGCAGATATTCTCCTGCGGGATCAAGCGTCGGCACGGGCTCAGGCCGCAACTCGAATGCGCGCCACACGACTTCAACGTCCGGCTCCGCGCGCGCGAATTCCTCCACGGCCGGCGCCGCCAGCCAGCAGAACGGTCAGACGTAATCGGAAAAGATTTCGAGCTGCACGGATTTCCTGTCAGCGGTTAGGCAAGCTGGCGTTATCCGACAGGACCATGCGTAGGGCGAACGCGCTGACTGGAAGTTTCCTCACAGGTATTTCTCGGCGCACTTGATGACGGCTGTCGTCGTCGGCAAGTTAAGACAATGGCGCGCATCGCGTCCCGGACCCGCGCGCCTGCGAGCCGGGGAAATCGGCGGCTCTGCCAAGGGATCGGCCTGCAGAATTATCGTTCTTTCGCCCTCGCGGATGATCACGGGCGACTCCGCTGCCGCTGACGGCAGGCAGTACAGCAGCGTGGTAACTCCCGCAGCGACGACGGTGTTTCTTCTAAACATGGTCGGCTCCATTCGGGCGCATCAGTTGGCAATTCCAACCGCGGTTACTGCCGCGACGGGCAATTGTCTCATAATGGGTGGCGGGCAATGCCCGGCGCGCGCGCAGCCGAACGGTAGGCTCTCCGAACGCGCAGGGCCCGGGCGAAGGCTCGCTGCGCTACAGTTTGGCGGGATTACCCAGAGGCCCGGGTCGGGAAATGCCATAGCCCTGTGCGAACGTCACCTCCAGTTTTCTCAGCAGGCTAAGCGTCGGCGCGTCCTCGACGTGCTGGGCAATGGTATGCACGCCGAACGAGCGGCACGCGTGCGCCGCGGTTTTTACTTCCGCGGCAACGACTTTATCGTGAGCCAGCTCCTGCACCAACCTGCCGCCGATCTTGAGAAAGGTGGCGCCGAGATCCTTGATCGGGCCGAACGGGATGCCGCCGTCATCCATCGCCCCTACGGATATCTGGCAGCCACTCTTGATGAGGCCCTGCGCCATCGAAATCGCCCCTGGCGCCTGCGCAGCCTGCTCTCCGGGAAATTCGAAGCACAGGAAATCGCCGCCGATCTGATTTCTCTTGAGCTCTTCCTTGATGAACGCGCCGAAATTCGGGTCGGCCCATGTCTCGTTGCAGATGTTCAGGTGCGCGATTCCCCATTTTTCTGGCTGTACCATCCGGTACCAGGTCAGCAGCTTGCGCACCACGTAACGATCGAGTTGTGGCCCCAGGTCAAAATGCTGGAGGAAGGGCAGGAACGTGCCGGGAGGCACGAGGTTCTGCTCCTCTTCCTGAAGCCGGACGAAGACCTCGTAGTGCGGGCGTTTGTCCCCTTTCGCGGCCAGCTTCACGATCGACTGGCTGAAGAGGATGAATTGGCTCTCCTTGAACGCCTTGGCGAGCTTCTCCTGGGGCTTGTCCCACCCGGTAATAGTGCCGCTTACGGCCACCAGATAGCGAGGTTGCGTTCGAGTATCAGACATGTGCGCGTTTCAGAATGCCCAAAAGATGTCATTCTAAATGGAGCTGCGTCAAAGGGCGATCCGGTAATGTCACTGTCGCAACAATTCCGGAAAAAATCTATCAGAACGAGAGGTTTTCTGCGCTCGATATGAAATGAGGGGCAAAAGCGCGTCAATCCACCGGCCGGCAGAATGCGGTGCGGTTCGCAAAAGCGGCAGTGGGCCTACGTTTCGCCGGACAGCACGTGAGCCGGCGCGCGTTGCCTAAAATTCCCGTGAAAGTCCCGCACTACCTTATTTGCGGAACCGCGCCGGTACGCGGGCGTTGCTGCGCTCGCGTCCGGCAGCTAATTCCGGCCAACGAGGTAGCGCGCCAATGATCCGGCTCAGTAGTACCGGTACCCGCGATACGGACGATGCTCATGGCGGTCGCCGTGCCCGCCACGCCAACGCGGCTCGTGGTAGCCGTGCCCGCCACGCCAACGCGGTTCGTGCCAGTAACGCGGTTGCGGCGCGACATAGACGGGTTCGTAGTAGACCGTCGGTTCGCTGTACACTGGATAATAGGGCACGGACGGCGCGACGTACACCCGCGCGTACCTTACGGGGGGCGGGACATACACGGGTGCCGGGCCCACCAGATCGATGTGGACCGAAACGCGCGCGAAGGCGGCGGGTGCTGTGACGAGCAATCCTGCCACTGCGATGATACTCAATATTCGTTTCATGGCTCTCTCCTTGGTCGGTCGCGCCCCTGATAGATCCGGGGCCCAGCGTTGTTACCGCATGGATCGCAGATTACGCCACCGGCACCCCCAATGCTATTTCGCCCTGGTAACGTTTGTAACGAGATGTAACGGGATGCGCTGACAGCCTGCGCGCGAGCCGGTCGTTGGGCGCCCGAGCAGGACATGCCCCGCCTGCCTGATCGCGGGCTATTTAATACGCTCAAGTTCGAGACTCGCGCTGGCGCACGTGCGGCGCGAACTGCTAAGGACCGCAGCTGTCCATCACGGCTATCACGGTTAAAATCACCGTGGCCGAGCCGGGATGCGGACATCGGTAAGAACATCGAGGAGCAGCAAAGATGCGTAAGCGCCTGCCGGATGCCGTCGTCGCCGCGCTCTTGAGCATCGCTGCAGCACAGCCTGCCGCGCAGCCGTACCCGTCGAAGATCATCCGCGTCGTCAATCCCAACCAGCCGGGCGGGAACAGCGACATACTGTTCCGTCTGCTCGCCCCGCGCATGGGCGAAGTATTGGGGC
>JBKJZR010000257.1:0-4295 GCA_046715035.1 Burkholderiales bacterium
CTACCATATCTCCTTGAAAACAGGATCCGGCGGTCCTGCATGCAGCGTTTTTGCCGGCTTTTCGGGAGGCACGGTGAGCGTTGCCACCTACAACTTCGAGGTTCGCGAAGGTGGTGTCGTGAACCACGCACGCGCCGAAGGTGATGAGGCGGCCTAACCAGCCGCTGCAGCCGACCGCCGCAAGCGCACTTCGCTTGCTTGCGGTTCCCTCGTCGCTCCGCTCCTCGGCGGCGGCTGAGCGGCAGCGTTTGGGCGTCACTGGCGGACACCGCGCCCTTACATGAGCTGAAATCACGACACTGACACGGGCCGGGAGCCCGCTACCCTCCCGACCTGGGTTACACCACAGATGGCGCTGTTTGAAAGGAGAGATCTGCTTGAAACCTTCCATCGCACGTATGCTTGTTTGCGGCTCGCTATTGGGCGATACCGTTAACCTCTCTGGCACAGGGGCCGATGCCAGGGCCGGACATGGTTCTCACTAGAGCGACCACGAAGACTCCCGACCAAGTAGTCGATGCCGTCAAAGCTTATTCCGAAAAAAAGAAGTGGCTGTACATGGGGGCCAACAAGGCCAAGCAAGGCGAAGTCATCATGGTCAAGGTGTGCATTCCGCAGGTCGCTCAATTCCTCTGGCCCATCGGCTCCATCTGAGTGCCCTGCTGCCGTGCGGCAACATCGGCGTTTACCAGAACAAGGGGCAGACGGAGATCTCGATGCTTCACCCTCGTTAAATGCAGGTCCTCTACCCGCACGCCGAAGTTGAGAAGGGCGAGATGTTCAAGGTGACCGCCGGCATCGACATCGTCCATGTGCCTTACAAGGGCAGTGTCGCCGCTCATCTCGACATCATCTCGGGGCGCGTGCAGATGATGTTCGACAACATCGTCGCCGTGTTGCCGAACCTGGGTGCGTGAAAACTCAAAGACCGAGATGGACAAGGCGACAAGAGTCGTCACAGCAGCGAATATCAGGGCTGATTGACCTCGCGAACGACCGGTTCTGAGTCCCGTGGCCCACGGTCGATCCCCGATCGCACCGCTACTCCGGTCCGGCGGTAGGGTTATGCGGCGCATGAATCGCGTGCACGGCGTCTATAGTATCGGCCTCGTCCGGTCGTTTGTCGGGACGGTAGCCCTTGACGCGCGCGAAACGCAGGGCGAGCCCGCCCGGATACTGGGAGCTCGCCTGTACCTCGTTGAAGGCGATCTCCGCCACGATCTGCGGCTGCAGGTACACGGTCCAGTCGTCGCGATGCGTCTCGATCTGCAGAAATTCAGCGGTCTGCCACTCGAGCATCGCATCCGTCAGTCCTTTGAACGTCTTGCCGAGCATGACGAATCCCCCGGTGGCGGGGTCGCGCGCACCCAGGTGCAGGTTCGACAGGAAACCGCTGCGGCGTCCGTTGCCCCATTCGGCTGCCAGCACTACCAGATCGAGCGTGTTGGCGCGTTTGATCTTGATCCAGCCGGCGCCGCGGCGGCCCGCCTCATAGGGCGCATCGAGGGCTTTCGCGACGACGCCTTCGTGGCCACGCGCGAGCGCCGTCGCGAAAAATTCCGCCGCAACGGCGGGATCGGCAGTGACGACGCGCGGGATCAGCGCGGCGGCCGGAACGCACGCTGCGAGCGCGCGAAAGCGCGCCACTGCAGGCTCGTCTGCAAGCGGTATGCCGTCACGCAGCAGGCAGTCGAAGAAGAAAACCGACAACGGCAGCTCGCCGCGCAGCCCGTCGACGTCGAGCTTGCGGCCAAACCGGCGCATGGTGAGCTGAAAAGCGCGCGGCGTCCCGTCCGGGCGCAATGCGATCGCCTCGCCGTCGAGTATCAGCGCTTGGGAAGCAGTGGCGCGCACCAATGCAACGATCTCCGGCACGCGCTGCGTCACGTCGTTGAGATTGCGCGTATAGACGCGCACCTCGTCGCCCGACTTGTGCACCTGGACGCGCGCGCCGTCGAGCTTCCATTCGAAAGCCGCGGTGCCGAGCTGGCGCAGCGCAGCGTCGGTATCGGCGGCCGATTGCGACAGCATCGGCAATACGGGCCGCATCAGCTGCACGGAGAACTGCGCGAGCCCCGGCTGCCCCTCGGCAAGGGCCGCAGCCCCCACTTCGCCGAGTCCTCCCGCGAACATCGCGGCCTTGCGCACTTCATCGACGGGCAGCTCCGCGGCCTGCGCGATGGCTTCGAGCACCAGCGCCGCGAGAGCGCCCTGGCGCAGCTCGCCGACGATGAGCCGGACGAGAAAGTCCCGCTCCGCCGCGGTTGCGCGCGTAAACAGCGCTGCGAGCAGTGCGCTGCGCCGCGCTGCCGCACCCTTGCCGGCGGTCGCCGCGAGCGCGGCGAATGCCGCGTCGACGTCATGCAGGGTCAAAGCGGGATGCGCGGCAGCGGGAAGCGCCGGCTGCAATGCAGCGTAGCTCACGC
Organism: Burkholderiales bacterium; assembly: GCA_046715035.1. GTDB lineage: Bacteria > Pseudomonadota > Gammaproteobacteria > Burkholderiales > SG8-41 > PALSA-1004. The sequence goes on from JBKJZR010000257.1 coordinate 2,427, forward strand.
CGAGCTTGCCCTGGCGCGTCTCGCCGCTCAAATAGGCAATCGCAATCGTTACCTCCGCTGGCGCGAGCTTGCGCAGGCAGTCAGCGATCTCGCGTACTTTTGCGAGCCGGCTGGATGTTTCCGCGATACGCGCAGACGCTGCGGCGAGCTCGGCCAGCAAAGTCATACGAATGCGCGCCGCATTTCAATCCCGCGCAGCGTCGGTGTCACGACGTCGGACATCCACCAGACGTCACTTGCGGCCGGGAGATTTCTTGGCTGCGCGGACGCGCGTTTTGCGAGCGACCGCCTGCGGTTGCGCGGAAGGCACAGCAGCCGGGTTCGCCTGCGCTGCGGGTTCGGTGCGTGCCAGCAGCGCGCGTGCGGCGGCCGGCGCGCGCTCCTTGGCGCCGCTGATGAAGAACAGAAATACGTCGCGCGGCGCGCACGCCGCGCCGGGCTCCCCAACACGCGGCAGGTCGGCAGGCTCGTGTCCCTCCGCCCAGGCCTTTGCGCGCCCGGCCCAGCGGTCGAGATCGCCGCCGGCATAGCCCGTTTCGATCGCCGCCTGGGAGCGCATCAGCCGCGCGTAAACGAAATCGGCGGTCAGGTCGGCGAACGAGGGGTAGTCGGCGGAATCCGCGTAGACGATCGCCGCGGCGTAACGCCGGGCGAGCGCGATGAACTCCGCGCACATGAAGCTCGCGTGGCGCACGTCGAGCACGTTGCGCAGCCGGCGGCCGGCGAGCTCGGTAGGGACGAGCCGAAGAAAAGCCGCGAAGTCCGCGGCGTCGAACTGCTTCGTCGGCGCGAACTGCCACAGGATAGGGCCCAGCTTGCCGCCGAGCTCCGCGAGGCCGCTTTGCATGAAGTAGGCGATCGACTCCCCTGCTTCGGCCAGCACCTTGCGGTTGGTCGCGTAGCGCGGCGCCTTCACGGAAAAAACGAAGTCGTCGGGCGTCTCATCGCGCCATTTGGCGAAGCTCGACGGCTTTTGCGTGCGGTAGTAGGTGCCGTTGATCTCGATCGCCGTCATCTGCCGGCTTGCGTACTCGAGCTCGCGCTGCTGCGGCAGATCGCCCGGATAGAACGTGTCTCGCCAGGGCGCGTAGGTCCAGCCGCCGATGCCGGCCCGGATGCGCCCCGCAGCCGGGTCAGCGCGTGCCATCTGCGCTCGGCGCAGCCGATACCCTCCGCATCGCCGCCTTATCCGACCCGCAGCCGCGCGACGACCGCGGGATCGGGATCGATGCCCAGTCCGGCACCCTGCGGCACGGCGATGCAGCCCCCGCTGTCGGGACTTATCGCGTCGTGCAGCGGATTGACGGCGAAGTCGGCATCGTAGCGCTCGACGAGGCTTTCCTCCGGCATGGCCGCGATGCAGTGGATCGATGCCAGCAGACCCGGGCCGAAGTATGCCGAATGAGGCACGACGCTCACGCCATGGGCCTCGGCGAGGGCCATGACCTTGCGCATTTGCGTCACGCCGCCCACCTTGGTGATGCTCGGCTGCGCGTACGTGATCGCGTGCGCCTCGAACATGCTGCGGAATTCCGGCAGCATGGCGTTCTCACCGGCGGCAGTCGGAATTCCGCCCTGAACTTGCACGCGCGCGAGACCCGCGTGATCTTCGGGCGGCCACACGGGTTCCTCCAGCCACTTGAGCCCGAGCGGCCGCAGCTTATGCGCCATCTCGATCGCCTCGCCGGTCGTCCACGGGCAGTTGCAGTCGACCATGATCGGAATGTCCGGGCCGGCTGCCTCGCGCGCCGCCTTGATCGGCGCCACGGTGATCTCGTGGAGCTTGATATGCCGGTAACCGCGCTTCAGGGCGCGCTCGACGTATTGAGCGACGGCTGGCGCTGCGCCGTAACGCAGCAGGCTCGCATA
>JBKJZR010000258.1:0-4578 GCA_046715035.1 Burkholderiales bacterium
CGCATGCGCTGACCGCGCTGCCCGCGAGCGCCCTCCCCCGACCGTACGGCGCGCCAGACCGCTCGGCTGAAGCACCGGCGGCGCAACGCATATCGGTATTTTGGCCGGCCATTCCGGCGCCCCTGCCGCTTGGGCCCCTCCCCGAACGGGTCGCCGCGACTCGGGCTCGCTTGGCGCAGGCCGGTGCGCCGCCCTACGTGGGAATAACGTGGCAAGGGGGTACGCCGCCCCACCTGCAGCAAGGCGTCGCGTGGACGTTGTACAAGCGCGTCGACATCGCGCTGCTGGGAGCCGCGATCAGCGGCGTCGAAGGAACGTTTGTCGCGCTGCAGCGTCATCCGGCGCCCGGCGAAATCGAAGCGCTGGGGGCCGCGATCGGGCGTCCCGTTCACGACTTCACCGACTTGAATGAGGACCTCGAAGGCATGCTTGCCGTTCTCGCGCTTCTCGACGAGTACATCGGCGTAAGTAACACGAACATGCATCTGCGGGCGGGGGTCGGCAGGACGGCGCGCGTGCTCGTGCCGTGTCCTGCGGAATGGCGGTGGATGGCGCGAGGCCGGGAATCGCCCTGGTTCCCGGGTTTTACGATTTACCGCCAAAGCAATCAGGGCGACTGGGGCGCCGCACTCGCCGCGCTCGAGCGAGACCTCGCTACGCAGTGGGAGTTTAAGGATTAGCGGCCGTAGCGCAGGCGCCCCCGCATTCCCAATTGTAGCCAGGCGACTCGCCTGCATTCGCAATGGCTGATCACGGACGATGGCAGGCGAGTCGCCTGCGCTACAGGTACCGCCGTGTCACGATCAGTTTAGTTTACCCAGGACAGTAGGGTGCGCTTGCGCACCGATCGCATGGGTCCGGACATCGTTTGTGCTTGGTGCGCAAGGGCACCCTACGCCGGATCAGACCTGGATTGGGTCCGCTTTCCTTTACATCCCTTTGCGTTCAACGCCAATCCAGAAACCCTGTGGCATTCGGTTGAACGTGACGAGCTCGAATCTTTCGAGGAAACGCGGCAGCCACCACGACGGCGGCTGTTGAATCAAATGCGCATTGCGACCGTCGGGCAAAAACTTGACTGCAGCGCCCGTATGAACGGTGAATACCCCGGCGCCCAAGGTCACCCGCCTGAGATCATCGAGCACGTTGTCGAGCAGCGTGGGCTCGATATGCTCGAGCACATCGATGCATGCGACAAAGCCGCACGGCTCGGGCGTCGCCGACCATTGCGGCACCGCGGGGTCGTAATGACGTATCTTGAGCGGCCGCTTGACGTGCTGTGGCAACGTCTGCGCCAACCGTCCTTTACCCGCTCCGTAATCGAGGATTTCCGACACACCGAGCATTTCGATCACGTTGGCGACGAGCGGTGCATAGTGAACGGAAGCCACGCCATAGTTGGGGTTCTCGTGCAGCTTCTCCTGCATCGACCGATACTCTTCGCTGATGAGTGTTGCAGAGGTCATAGTGGCACCCGGGTTTTGCGCTGCGCAGCGTGCGCCGCTGCACATGCCGATCAAGGAGCGTAAGTGTACGGCAGACACCGGCGTGGTTGAAAGCGAATACTGACAACCAGCCGACCGTGGTAAATTCCTACCGTGCTTTACTTAGGAAATCCTGATGGCCGAAACCTCGACGATGTCGAGCAAGGGACAGGTGGTCGTTCCGAAGCGGGTGCGCGAAGCGCTACAGGCGAACAGCGGCGCGCGCATCGGTTTCGAGCTCAAGGGCGACAAGGCGGTGATGTTCGTCGTGCGCAAGAAGACCGCGAAGCCGGAAGACGGCTACGGCCTGGTCAAAGGCAGGGGCAGCAAGGTGCCGCTGGAAGACTGGGACTCCGAGCTCGGAGCGGCACTGAGACGCGAACATGCGCGCCGTTGATACCAACATCCTCACGCGTTACTTTCGCCAGGACGAACGCCGGCAATCGCCGGCCGCGCTGCGGGTAATGGCCGGGCACGCGGTGTTCTGTCCCCAGACCGTGGTGCTTGAGTTCGAGTGGGTGATGCGACACGCCTTCCGGCACGCGCCGACCGACATCGCTCGCTGCCTGACCACGCTGCTGAATCTGCCGAACATCATCATTGAAGACGAACAACAAGTCATAGACGCGCTGCGCGGGTACGAACGCGGTATGGACTTCGCCGACGGGCTGCACCTCGCCGCAAGCCACGGCTGCGAAGATCTGGTCACCTTCGACGGGCGCCGATTCGCCCGCCGCGCCAAGCGCCTGGCACTGAAGCCGCCGGTCACCGTGCCATTTGCCTGACCGCGCCCTGCGTGCCGTTATCCAGCCAGATTGCGCTACCTCCAGAATCTGCTCCAGATGCTGCGCCGTTCATCCGGCGCGCCTCCTGCCCCACACAGCACATCGGCGCTGTATGCGCGGGGCAACGCTCTACAGGCGCAAGGCCATCTCGAAGAGGCGGCCGCGTGTTACTGCCGTGCGCTCAAGCTCGATCCGGATCACACCGATGCGCGCTTCAATCTTGCGACGACGCTGATCACGCTCGGCCGCAATGACGAGGCCGAGGCGCTATTGCGAAAAACGATCGCGGCCGGACATGCGTCCGCAGACGTGCTGCAGAACCTCGGCATTGCGCTCGCCGCCCAGCAGCGCCACCCCGAGGCCGAAGCCAGCTTTCGCCAGGCGCTCGCGGCGGGGCCGCCGTCAGCAGCGCTTTACCAGGACCTCGCGCTGACGTTGCACCACCAGCTACAGCACGCAGCAGCCATCGACTGTCTGGAGCGCGCGCTGGACTACGCTGCCGAGAATGCGGAGCTGCGTTGTAACCTCGGGGAAATGCTCTTCCAGCGCGGTGAAACCGGTCCTGCCCGAGCTCATTTACAAGCGGCGCTCGGCATATCGCCCGGTCACAAAACGGCCGCTGCGCGCCTCGGGTGCCTCGATTTGCTCGACGGCAAAATCCTCCAGGGATGGCGCGGCTATCGGCTGCTCATGCGCGAGGCGCTGGTCGGGCAAAACGCCGGTATCGCACTCGACGATGCGCTCCCGGAGAACCTCGATGGCAAGCGCGTACTGCTGCTCGGTGAGCAGGGCATCGGTGACGAGCTGTTGTTCCTGCGCTATGCGCGGGTGCTCAAACAGCGCGGCGCCACGATTTTCTACCGGGCAGAAAGCAGGATTGGCGCGGTCCTCAACGCGCGGACGACCGTGCTCGACCGGATTCTCGCCCCGGCCGGCCCGATGCCGGCGCGCGATTTCACGGTGCTGATCGGGGATTTGCCTGCGCTGCTCGGCAGCGACGCGATCCCGCCTGCGTTTGCGCTCGCGCCGCTGGACGCACGCCGAAACGCGATGCACGCGCGACTGGCGGCCTGCGGACCGCCTCCGTATCTCGGCGTCGGCTGGCGTGCCGGCCTGCAGGGTCTCCAGGCCCCCGAGCTGCCTGTGCCGCTCGCCAAACAGATTCCGCTGCCAACGCTCGCGCAGGCGCTGCAGGGAGTATCCGCAACCCTGGTTGCATTGCAGCGCCACCCGCACCCGGGCGAACTGGACGCATTTGCGAATCTCGCCGGGCGGCCCGTGCATGACTTCACCAGCTGCAACGACGACCTCGACGACGCGCTCGCATTGCTGGACGTTCTGGACGACTATGTCGCAGTCAGCAATACGAACATGCATTTACTGGCGAGTCTGGGACGCATGGGCCGCGTGCTGATGCCCTGCCCCCCCGATTGGCGCTGGATGGCAAGTGGGAGATACTCGCCCTGGTTTCCCGGATTTGCCATTTACCGGCAAAATGGCGACGGCGACTGGAGCAGTGCGATGCGCGATCTGCAGCGCGATCTCGTGAATCCAACTGCGTAGGGTGCGCTGCGCGCACCGATGCGATGGTGCCGCATGATTGGAACCAATCTTTTCTGCGTGGTGCACGAAGCGCACCCTGCGCGCGATGAATCAATCACCCGGTTTGGTTAAACAATGGAGGGAACATGCTCAAGATTCTGGGACGCAAAACGTCCAGCAATGTACAGAAAGTCTTATGGTGCTGCGAGGAAATCGGGTTGCCGTTCGAACGCGAGGACGTCGGCGGCGAGTTCGGAAAGAACAAGACGCCGCAGTACCTCGCCCTCAACCCGAATGGGCTCGTGCCCACGATCGACGATGACGGTTTCGTGCTGTGGGAATCGAACTCGATCGTCCGCTATCTCGCCGCCAAATACGGCAAGGGCAAGCTGTGGCCCGCCGATCCGCAAATAGCGGCGAGCGCGAGCCGCTGGATGGACTGGCAGCTATCCGTGCTGAATGCTCCGGTCGGAACACTTTTTCGCGCCCATCTGAAAAATCCCAAAGACGATATCCCGGCCGCGGAACTCGAGGCGGCAGGCAAGCGGGGCGGTGAAGTATGGAAGATGCTCGACACACAGCTCGCGTCGTCCCCTTTTGTCGCGGGCAAAGACCTTACGGTCGGCGATATCGCGCTGGGCAACGCGATACACCGCTGGTACAAGTTTCCGGTGGAACGTCCATCCCTGCCGCATTTGCAGGCGTGGTACGACCGCCTCTGCGCGCGGCCGGCGTATCAAAAACATATCGCGAGCGCGTAAAGCGCG
>JBKJZR010000259.1:0-7593 GCA_046715035.1 Burkholderiales bacterium
CTCGCCAACACGCCGGAAGCGTTTGCGAAGGTCATCAGGGAGGACGCCGACAAGTGGGGCGCGATCGGCAGGAAGCTCGGCGTGAAGCTCGACTAGCGAGGATTGAGGATTGAGGATTGAGGATTGAGGATCGAGGATCGAGGATCGAGAGCGATGTGACCTACCTTCATCATCATTCGGCATTCTGCATTCCGCATTCCTCATTGGGTTCTCTCATCCCTCGATCCTCGCTCCTGCCTCATAGATGAAAGCCATGGTTCTGCACGGGCCGGGACAGCCGCTGAAGCTCGAAGACGTGGCGCGTCCTCAGCCCGGCCCCACCGACGTGCTGGTGCGCGTGCATGCGTGCGGCGTCGGGCTGACGGTCGTCAATCTCCTCGCCACGCCGGGCCGCGTGACGTCCTATCCGCGCATCCCAGGGCACGAGGTGGCGGGCGAAATCGTCGCCACGGGTAACGCAGTCACAACCGTGCGCCCCGGACAGCGGGTGACGAATCACTTTTATCTGACGTGCGGGCAATGCCGCAACTGCCGCAGCGGACGCGAGACGCTCTGCCTCGATCCGCGCGGCAACGTCGGCGCCGCGTGCGACGGCGGCTACGCTGAATACATCGTCCTTCCCGAGCGCAATGTCGTGCCGATTCCCGACGGCGTTGCGGATGTCGACGCCGCCGTCGCCTCGGACGCGATCGCCACGCCGTACCATGCGTGCCACAAGGAGGCGCGGGTCGGCCCCGGCGACCAGGTGCTCGTCATCGGCGCCGGCGGCGGCGTCGGCATCCACATGGTGCAGATGGCCCGGCTGTGCGGCGGGAGGGTGCTCGCCGCGGACATCGGCGACGACAAGCTGGCGCTGGCCACCCGATGGGGAGCCGACGCAGTCATCGATGCGCGCAGCGGTGACCTCGCCAAGCAGGTCCACGCGCTGACGGGCGGCCGCGGTGCCGACGCCGCGATCGACATCGTGGGCAGCCGCGAGACGCTCGAAGCGGCGATGCGCTCGCTCGCCGTCGGCGGCCGGCTGGTGATCATCGGCGCCCAGCCGCAGGCGGTGTACGGCAGCGTGCCGGGCTTCATGGTCGATCCGGTCTATTTCCTGCACCGGGGGCTGGAAATCCACGCCTCGCGCTACGTCAATGCCGCCGAGATCGCGCTCACGCTCGAACTGGTGCGCGAGCAGCGCATCACGCCGGTGGTGACGCAGACCTTCGCGCTGGAAGACGTGGAAACCGCGCACGCGCTTATCCGCAGCAACCAGACCGCGGGCCGCATCGCGATCGTGCTCGAGATCCAGAATTGAGGATCGAGGATTGAGAAACAGTATTTGCCGCGCTTGAGATTTGTGTTTCTCAAGCCTCGATCCTCAATCCTCACCACGAAAGGACAGCGAACATGCGCGTCGGTTTCATAGGGCTGGGAACGATGGGTTCGCACATGGCGCTCCATGTGCGCGAGGCCGGACACGAGCTGACCGTCAACGACTTGCGCCGCGAGGCGGCCGCACCGCATCTGCAGGCGGGCGCCACGTGGGCGGAAAGTGCGCAGGAAGCGGCCAGCGCTGCCGAGGTGGTGTTCACCTCGCTGCCGGGACCGCGTGAAGTCGAGGCGGTGGCCGCGGGACTGCTCTCGGCCATGCGCCCGGGCAGCGCATGGTTCGATCTTTCGACGAATTCGCCGACCGTTGTGCGCGCGCTCCACGCACGCTGCGCCGCGCAAGGCGTCGCGCTCCTCGATGCGCCGGTGAGCGGGGGTCCGCGCGGCGCGAAAAGCGGCAAGCTCGCGCTATGGATCGGCGGCGAGCGCGCGGTATTCGACCGTTATCGCGCGGTGCTCGACACGATCGGCGACCAGATCGTTTATATCGGCGAAATCGGCGCGGGGTCGGTCGCCAAGCTCGTCCACAACTGTGCCGGCTATGCGATACAAACCGCGCTTGCCGAAGTGTTCACGATGGGCGTCAAAGCCGGCGTCGAGCCGCTCGCCTTGTGGGCGGCCGTGCGCCAGGGCTCGCTCGGGCGCCAGCGCACGTTCGACCGGCTCGGCAGACAGTTCCTGCAGGGCGCTTTCGATCCGCCGGATTTCGCGTTGCGGCTCGCTCACAAGGACATCACGCTCGCCACCGAGCTCGGGCGCGAGATTGGCGTGCCGATGCGCATCGCCAACCTCACTCACGCCGACATGACCGAGGCGCTGAACCGCGGCTGGGGCAGCCGCGATTCGCGCGTGCCGATGCTCTTGCAGGAAGAGCGCGCCGGCGTGGAGATCAAGGTGCCGGCGGCGGAAATCGAGCAGGTGCTCGCGCGCGACGGCTAGTGTCCTGACACGGCTTCATGTTTCGAAACTTCTGATTCTCAGCACTAGCGATGCTGCTTGCCATAGCCGCCACCGCCCGCAGTCTCCATCACCACCCGGTCGCCCTGTTTCAGCACCCAGTGATCGGCGGGATTGATCGGCGCGCCGTTCAGTAACAGCGCGCCGACCTTGCCGCGGTCACCGCCGAAGATGCCTTTGGGAGGCGAGCGGAAGCGCGTCATGATCATCGAGGCCATCATCGGCGTGTCGGCGACGACCTCGACCTCGAAGCGCAGCCCGTTGCCGCCCCGATGCAGGCCCTCGCCGCCGCTGCCGCGCCGAATGCTGCGCTCGATGACGCGCACGGGCGCCATCTGCTCGAAGACCTCGATCGGCGTGTTGGAGAGATTCGACGGAAACGACAACATCGTGTAGCCATCGCGAAACTTGGTGGCGCCCTGGCCCGCGTTCATGAAATTGACCGCTGCGTAAGGCCTGCCCTGGTGCTCGCCCGTGACCGTGATCGACGAATTCGACGAGCCTTCCGCGATGGCGCGCTCGGGCAGCACATCCGCGAGTGCCATCATGATCGCCGGCACCATCATGTGGCCGATCATGCCGCGGCCGCCGCTGGCCGCGGGGTAGCGCGGATTGAAGATCGAACCCAGCGGCGCCGAAGTCGTGATCGGCAAAAAGCTGCCTTCGTTGTTCGGCACGTCGGGGCAGAGCAGCGCCTTCACCGCGAAAGCGGAGTAGGCAAACGTATAGATCGGCACCACGTTTACCGCGCGCGGTACCTGTGGGCTCGAGCCGGTGTAGTCGATCGCGAGCTTATCGCCCTTCACCGTCACCGTGCAGTTGATGAGGATCGGCTCCTCGAAACCGTCGTGCTGGGTCTGCGCGTGGTAAACGCCGTCAGGCACCGCGCGGATCGCTTTGCGCATCGCCGCTTCCGAACGCCGGCGGATTTCGGCGCCCAGCGCTTCGAGATCGGTGTCGCGCAGCAGCGGCCGCAGGCGCTCCTCGAGCATTTTGCACGCGGCGACCTGAGCCCAGATGTCGCCCAGGGTCTGCTCGGGCACGCGCACGTTCTGGCCGATCATGTCGAGCACATTCTGATCGGGCTGGCCCGCATTGATGAGCTTGAGCTGGGGGATCTGCAATCCCTCTTCGAAAATGTCGCGGATGCCGGCGTTGCGAATGCGGCCCCCGATGTCGGGCATATGGCTCACCACCGCGGCGAACGCCGCTACCTTGCCTTGGTGAAAAATCGGCATCGCGATGTTGACGTCGTGGATGTGGCCGGTGCCCATCCACGGATCGTTGGTGATCATCACGTCGCCCGGCTTCAGGGTGTGAGCGGGAAATTTGCGGAGGAAATGCTTGACCGTCGCCGGCAGCGTGCCGATGAACGAGGGGATCGACAGCACCGACTGCGCGATCGAGCGTCCGTGCGCATCGGTCAGCACGACGGCGAAATCGTTCGCTTCACGCACCAGCACCGAAAAAGATGTGCGCACGAAAGCCGCCGACGCTTCGTCGACCATGCTGACGAGGCGCTTCCACTGGATTTCGAGCGATACCGGGTCGAGCTTGGTTTTTTTCATTCGAACTCCTTGATCGTCACCGAGACGGTGTAGTCGGGCAGGATCCTGACTTCGGCAGCTATCGGCACGACGAGCGTCGATTCACGCTCCTCGAGGATCACGGGGCCCGCAATGCGCGTGCCCGGCCTGAGCGAGTAGCGATCGTAGACCGGCGCAGCTCCGTACTTGCGCTTGACCGGCAGGTAGATGTCGCGCTTGCCGCGCAGCACCGGCGCGCTGCTCACGCGCGCGTCGCCCCATGCGAATTGATGGCTTTCGACGAGCGAGCGGCCCGTGAGGCGCCAGGTAATGACCTGCGGCGCGGCGTTCGGTACGAGGTGACCGTAGAACTGGCGGTAGCTGCGCTCGAATTCGGCGATCAACGCCGGTGCGAGCGCAGTGCTGATCTTGCGCCAGGGCAGCGTCACCGCGACGTTGTGCCCCTGCCCTGCATAGCGCATCTCCGCGCCGATCCACCACTTGAGCGCCGCACCCCGGGCGCCGGCCGACTTGAGCTCGTCATCGGCATCGGCGCGCAGCTCCTCGTAAACCTGCGCGACCTTCTTCCACGCGATCTCGGCGACGAGCGTCGGATTGGACCACGAACGGTCGACCCGCGCGGGCGCAGCCAGCAGGCCAAGGCACGAGCCCGCGCCGGCCGCGATCGTCGCCAGCACGCGTGGTATGCGCAGCTTGCGCGCGACCTCGACGACGTGCACCGGTCCTGCGCCGCCTGTCGCCACCATCGCGAACTCGCGCGGGTCGTGGCCCTTCTCGGCGATGTGTATGCGCGCAGCAGCCGCCATGTTCTCGTTGACGATGTTGCAGATGCCCCAGGCCACTTCGGTGGTGGTCAGCTTGAGCTTGACGGCCAGCCTGCCGAGCGCGGCCTGCGCGAGGTCGCGCCTGAGCTTCATCTCTCCACCGAGAAAATTGTCTGGATTGAGATAACCGAGCGCGAGGTCGGCGTCGGTGACCGTGGCATCGTTGCCGCCCAGCCCGTAGCACGCCGGGCCGGGCAACGCGCCCGACGACTCCGGACCGACATTCAGAAGACCGAGGTCGTTGACGTGCGCGATCGATCCGCCGCCCGCGCCGATCTCGATCAGATCGATGCTGGGCATCAGAATCGGCAGGCCCGAGCCGCGCTTGAAGCGCGACACGCGTGCGCACTCGAAGCTGTGGGCGATCAGCGGCTCGCCGCCGACCGCCACGCACGCCTTCGCAGTCGTGCCGCCCATGTCGAAGGCGAGCAGCTCGGTGATGCCGTTGTTGCGCGCCGTGTTGAGTGCCGACAGCACGCCGCCCGCGGGACCGGACTCGAGCAGCAGTATCGGTGTTTCCGCGGCCGCCTTGCCCGAGGTGAACCCGCCGCTCGACACCATGATGCGCAGCGGCGCGCCGGGCGCGAGCTCGTGCACGCGTGCGTCGAGCCGGTTCAGGTAATCGGCGACGAGCGGCTGCACGTAGGCATTGCAGACGGTGGTCGACATGCGCTCGTATTCCCTGATTTCACGCGCGATGCCGGAAGAGATCGAGACTGCGAGCCTGGGAAAGCGCTTGCGGATCGCGGCGCCGATCTGCTTTTCGTGCACGTCGTTCACGTAACTGTGGAGCAGGCAAACCGCGACCGCCTCAACCTCGAGCCCGGCCAGCGCTTCGAGCATCTGCTCGAGCGCGGCAGCGCGCAGCGGTGTGACGACCTTGCCGTGCACGTCGAGCCGCTCGTCGACCTCGACGCGCTTGTCCTCGGCGACCAGCGGCTGGGGGATTTCCAGATTGAGGTCGTACAGGTCGTAACGTATTTCGCGAGCTATCGTCAACACGTCGCGCGTGCCCTTGGTGACGACCAGACCGGTGCGTGCGCCCTTGCGTTCGATCAGCGTATTGGTGACGAGCGTCGTGCCGTGCACGACCTCGGTCACGCGTGGAGTGGAAGCGCGCGCCGCGGCGATCTGTCGCAGCAGGTCGGCGATCACCGCGGTGACCGCCTCCCCGGGGTCGTGGGGCGTCGTCAGCGTTTTGCCCACCCAGATCCGGCCTCCCGGAACAATGACGGCCAGCCCGTCGGTGAAGGTGCCGCCGATGTCGACGGCGATGCGGATGTGTTCGGCCTTAGCTTTGGTCGCAGTCAAGTTGATTCCCAATAAAGATCAAGTGTCATTTCTGCACGCGGGACTGACGCGAGACAAGTCCAGCATGCGCAGCTTGCGTCTCAAGCGGATCCCCGAAGCGTCCTGGATCCCAGCTTCCGCTGGGATGACGACCCACTTAACCACGCGTCTAAGCGCCTCGTGGTTCCCGCGCGCAAAACCTGTCCCGGCAGGTTGGAAGCCGGCACTGGAATCCAGTCAAACGATACTGTCGTACAAATCTTGCCACGCCGGATTCCCGCTCTCGATCAATTCGATCTTCCACTTCCTCTGCCATGCCTTGAGCGCTTTCTCACGCGCGATTGCCGACTCCATCGACCCGTGTTGCTCATACCATACCAGGCAATGAACTTTGTAGCGCTTGGTGTAGCCCGCGACCATGTCGTTCTTGTGCTCCCACACTCTCTTTATCAAATCCGATGTTACGCCGACATACAGGGTGCCGTTCTTTTGGCTTGCTGATATGTAAACGCACGGCGATTTCATAGCAAGAGAGAAACCCCTGGATTCCGCCCCGGTTTACGGCCTGCCGGGGCAGGCTTGCACGCGCTGGAATGACGTGGCGTTCGCGATCTTCCAGGACTCGTCATCCCAGCGCACGCTGGGATCCAGGATGCTTTAGGATCTTTATTTCAGGCGCCGGCAGGGCCTGCTGAAATAGTCACTGCGTGTGGCGGAATGGCAGAAACCTTGACGCGACAACACCGCAAGTTTGTCATCCTCGCGTGAAGGCGAGTCGAACTAAACCCCCGCACAAAGCTTTTCATCGCGGATTACCGCCTCAATCAGCTCGATCTTCCGTCTGCCATACATGACGCCTCAGCCCTCGTCCCCGCTGTCGTTCGCCGGCTGGTTTGGCGTCAGCTCGCGGATTTGCTCGCGGCGCTTGAGCCACCACGCATACGCCGGCGGCAGCAGGTCGAGATAGGTTCCCAGGCCGAGCTCCTTCGCCGCATGCACCGGCCAGTTCGGGTTGTACATGAGCTCGCGCGCCAGCGCGATCAGATCAGCCTGTCCGCTTTGCAGGATCTGTTCCGCGTGTGCCGGCTCGGTGATGAGACCGACGGCGCAGCTCAGGATCCCGGCGTCGCGCTTCACCCGCGCGGCATAGCCGACCTGGTAGCCCGGCGTGCGCGGCACGACGGCCATGTTGAGGGGACCGTTGATCCCGCCCGACGAGCAGGGGACGACGTCGATGCCGCGCGCCTTGAGCTCGCGCGCGAGCGCGACCGTATCGTCCATGCTCCACGCGCCGCCTTCACCGTCGACCGCAGAAACCCGGAAGAACAGCGGCCTGTCCTGCGGCCACACGCCGCGCACGGCTTGCGCCACTTCGAGCGCAAAGCGCATGCGTCCCTGCAGATCGCCGCCGTAGCCGTCGCTGCGCGTGTTCGCGAGCGGCGACAAAAACTGGTGGATCAGATAGCCGTGCGCGCCGTGGATCTCGCAGATGTCGAATCCGGCGTCGAGGCTGCGCAGCGCCGCGATGCGCCACGCATCGAGGACGCGCTGAATCTCGCCGACCGACAGTTCGAGCGGCGCCGGCGCGCCCGTGCGCGCCG
>JBKJZR010000260.1:0-8848 GCA_046715035.1 Burkholderiales bacterium
GATCACGCGTACCGGCTTCGACGGATAGGTTTGAGCGACCGATGACAGAGGACATATCGATGCCGCGGCAAACAGCGCAGCGTAAGCAGCACTTGACAACGAGTTGTGTGCCATTTGCTTTCCGTGAGACCCGCATCGCGGAATAGAACAAATAGCATAAAGGAATAAATAGTATCAGTGTCGAATTCCCGTCCGCCGTACCGAGTCCGTTCGCGGCGGTGCTCTGAGGCGTCTGAGGGCCACAGGGGCCTGCGTGTCGTGATGGTGCGCGGCTGTGGCAGATCGATGCTAGACGCAATTCAGCGTTCGAACCATTTCACGAGCTCGAAGCGCTTGCCTCTTGCCAGGCGGAAGGTGCTGAAGTCGCGGACATCCACGGTCAGCACGGACCGGCAGCCGGTCGTCTCGGCGAGCCAGACGATGGCCGCGTCGGCGAAGTCGATGTCGCGGTCGGCGTACTTGCGGATCAGGGCACGGATTTCAGCGTATGCCGCTGTCGGGACTTCGGCCACCGCGACGGCGCCGCGCTCGATCCATTCGAGCAGCCGTACTTTGCCGTCGGGATCGAGAAAGAAACAGGTCTCGACGATCGCCGGTGCCACGGTGAGGAGCGGCCGCCGATTGTTCCGTAGAAATTCGCGCGCCGGCGCGCGTAACCGCTCGGCAGGGCGGAACAACGAGACCAGAAATCCTGTGTCGGCGATGACGCCGGTCACTTTGCGCCCGCCGTGTTGCGCTTCCCGGATTGCTTCCCGCGAAAATACTGGCGCAGCAGTCTTTGGCTGTGGCGCGCAATGTCCTCCGTGGGATCCGCGTCGGTGTGCGGTCCGAACAGATCCTTGCCAAGCTCATAGGCGCTTGGTTTCCCCGCGTTCGCAGCGAGTAAATCCCCAAGCGCCTGCTTCACCGCCTCGCTTTTGGTGATGCGACGCTTGACGCAATACGCGGCAAGTTCCTGCTCGATGCGATCGTTCAGGCGAACGGTGAGTGTCATGCGTGCTCTCCGGTGTAATACAGAAAATATCTCATTGTATTACGCCGAGCCCAGGGCGCCAAGTGCCTGCTGAATCACAACCATGCATCCAGGCTATTCCGCCTGAATGTTGGCCGCCCTGATGACCTTCGCGTAGCGCTCGACTTCGCGCTTGAACTGGAGGCCCAGCTCGGCCGGCGTGCTCCCCACCGGATCGGCGCCCTCCTTGGCCATGAAGCCGATCACCTCCTGCGACTTCAGCGCTTTGAGCGCCTCCGCGTTCATGCGCGCCACGATTTCGGGCGGCGTGCCCGCGGGGAAGAAGAACGCATACCAGTTGTCCGCCTCGAAACCCGGATAGACCGAGCTCATGGTCGGGAGATCGGGAAAAGCGCTCGACGGTTTGGCGGTGGTTACTGCCAGCGCCTTGACCCGGCCCGACTTGATGTGCGGCTGCGCGGCGAGCGAGGTCGAGAAAACGAAATCCACTTCCCCGCTCATCAACGCCGTCAGCGCCGGCCCGCTCCCTTTGTAAGGCACATGCACCAGTTCGGCGCCGGCCATCTGCTTGAGCATTTCGAGCGCCAGGTGGCTGGTCGAACCGCTGCTGTTGGAAGCGGCATTGATCCGGCTGCCGGGCCGCCGGGTCAGCGCGACCAGTTCCTTGACCGACTTCGCCGGCACGCTGGGGTGGAGCACCAGCACCAGCGGCAGGGATGAAATCCAGCTCACCGGCACGAGGTCCTTCACCGGATCGAACGTGAGCCGCTTCGCGTACAGAGTGGTATTCACCGAGAGCGATGCCGAGACGAACAGCAGCGTGTAGCCATCGGGCGGCGCCTTGGCGACGGCTTCCACCCCGATCAGCCCGTTGGCACTGGCCCGATTGTCGACCACGAAGGTCTGCCGCGTGCTCTCGTAGAACTGCTTGGCCAGCAGCCGCGCCTGGATGTCCGTGCCGCCGCCGACCGCGAACGGCACCACGATGCGCACCGTCTTGGCGGGCCAGGTTTGCGCCCACGCGCACGGGGTAACGGCCAAGGCAGCACATAGGGCGACAGAACACAAGGTAGACGACGGTATGGCAGCGGAATTCATGCGTATCCTCCTCGCGGTTTAGCTTATTTGTGTTGGGGCCCGACTATATGGCAGATAATGGCAGATGTAGTTTACCGGTATCACTGCATCGGGATCGGCCGCGGGGTGCGGTGGCATCGAAGAGCGAATCAAGGAGCACGCACAATGAAAAGCGAATAAGTTTAAAGGGGGTGCATCCCCCCCTTACCCCGCTTTCAACACCGTCGGCTCGATCTGCTCCGTATCCTCCGCCACGCTGAACCAAAGATGCCCTTCCTGCACCGTGCATTGTAGCTTCATCGCGCGCGCCGCGAGTTTTTCGAGGGCCTGACCGGCCGCCATCGGGATGTGCCACACCGCCAGATTTTTCGCCCGCTCGAGCTTGCCCGCGAGGGGCCTCCACCACAACTCCGCACGGCTGCCGTAGGCGTAGACCGTTACGCGCCGCGCGCGGCCGCAGGCGCGGAGCATGCGCTTCTCGTCCGGCTGCCCGACTTCGATCCAGTGCACGATTGTGCCGGTCAGGTCTTTTTGCCACAGGTCGGGTTCGTCGGTGTCGCTCAAGCCCCGGCCGAAAGCCAGATGCTCGTGGGCGTTCAGCGCGAACGCGAGGAGCCGCACCATCATGCGCTCGTCGGTCTCGGAGGGGTGGCGCGCGATCGTCAGCGCGTGCTCGGCGTAGTAGTTGCGGTCCATGTCCGCGATTTGCAGACTGGCCTTGCAGATCGTCGCGTTGAGCGCCATGCGGTACTTTAGCTCACGCAGCAACCGGGTGAGCGCTGTTTACGCAGTAGGCCCCGCGAAATCCTCCGCTAGCGTCACGCGTCGACCCGCCGCAGATGCCGCAGGCGGCAAGGCACTCCGAGTCTGCGTCACGATGGCGATGACCCGGCCGACCGCGTTGCGCAGCGGTATGGACACCGCGTGGAATCAACGGCGAGTAAAGCTACGGCGTTTCGCCCTGACCGCGGCCAGGTGATAAAGTTTCCAACGTGGCGCGGCTCAATCCGCTAAGGAGAACACATGGCGCGTATTCCGTACGTCGAAGAGAGCGAGCACCCCGAGCTCAGGGAGCTCATCGCGTCGATCCGCGCGCGCCGCGCGGGCGCGCTGTCGCCGGTCGCGCGCATGCTGCTCAACAGCCCGCCGCTCGCCGAAGGCTGGATGAGCCTCTTCACGGTAATCCGCTACCAGACAACGTTTCCGGCACGGCACCGCGAGCTCATCATCGCGCGCATTGCGGTGCGCAACGGCGCGCGCTACGAGTTCGAGGCGCACCGGCAGCACGCGCTCGAGGCGGGGCTCACGCCGGCGCAGCTCGACGCGCTGGCGAACTGGCGCGAGTCGGACCTGTTCGATGCGGAGCAGCGCACGGTACTTACTTATACCGACGCGATTACCGACGACATCAAGGTCGCCGACGAGATCTTCGCCGCCGTGCGCAAACTCTTCGACGACCGGCAGATGGTCGAGCTGACGGGGACGATCGCGGCCTACAGCTTCGTGTCGCGCTTCCTCGTGGCGTTGGAGATCGAGCCAGGAGATTGAGGGAAGGCAGAACGCAGAAAAGCATGAGGCAAGGTGTCCCCAAGGCGTCGCCCGCCGCCTGTCCAGTTAAGACAGCTCTGCTTAAAGTCTGTTATACCCGCGCTCGCTGACTGTGACGCAGTCGGTTCGGACTCCAGTAACTTTGCCGCCAAAATCTCCAGGATCGCAGCGTGCGCTGGGATGACGGGCATTTCTTGCTGCCATCGTCAACCCGTGTGTTGGGATTGAGGGCGGGCGCGCGCTACTTTCATTGTATCGTCGTCATTCCAGCGCCAAGCTGAAATCCAGTAAGGCTTTCGCCAAGTGTCCTGGATCGCAGCGTGCGCTGGGCTGACGATCCATCGCGACGCTTCCATACTGTTGTCGCTATTCCAGCGCTTTGCTGGAAACCCTTTCAATCAATGCATTACCGGACGCTTCATGCTTCGACCTATGGGAAGCCAACGGCCGCCGACACAATTGATGGCTGATTGGGCTTGCTGCGCGCTGTCGCGCGCGCTATCGTGGCCCGGGATGAAGCGGTTTGGGATCAGGAGCGCCGGCAGCAAGTCCAAACAGGGTTGGTCGGGGATGATTGCGGCTAGCCTCCTGCGGTTTATTTCGACCCCCGGGTTGCGGGCCGCGATCTGCGCACCGGCTCTGCTCGTGGGCACGGTCCCGTGCCTCGCCCAGCAATCGCCGCCGCTCGCCGATTATCCCGTCAAGCCCATCCGCATCATCGTGGCGTCCTCCCCCGGCACGGCGAGCGACTTTTTCGCGCGCTCTATCGGTGAGGAGCTGGGCGCCTTCTACGGACGCCGGATCGTCATCGAAAACCGCCCGGGCGCAGGCGGGCTAATCGGCAACACCCTGGTGTCGAGAGCGAATGGCGACGGCTACACGCTGGGCATGATCGACGTCACGCGCATCATTACAGAGCTCATCCGCGACCAGCCTCCGTATCGGGCGCTGGCCGACATCGTCGGCGTCACGCACGTCGCTTCGATCACCAACGTGCTGGCGGTAACGCCGTCGATGCCACTTCGCACCGCGAACGAATTCGTGGCTTACGCGCGCAAACGCATCGGCGAGCTCAACTATGCCTCGCTCGGCATCGGCTCCGCGTCGCATCTCGCTGGCGAGGTGTTCACGCGCGCGCTCGGCATCCATGCGATGCACATTCCGTTCAGAAATCTGTCCGACTCGTTCATCGAGATGGGACTCGGGCGGGTGCATTACGCGATTTTTACGCTGCCTGCGGTGCTGGCGCCGGTACGCGAAGGACGCGTACGCGCGCTTGCGGTCATGACTCCGGAGCGCAGTCCCGCGTTGCCGGGCGTGCCCGCCATTGCCGAGGTGGGCCTGCCCGAGGCGCAGTTCGACACCTGGTCGGGAATCGTTGCGCCCAAGGGCACGCCGCGGCGCATCGTCGAGCAGTTGCACGGCGACATCGTGCGCGGGCTTCGCAAGGCAACGCTGCGCGAGCAGTTCGTCCGCCAGGGCGCCGAGTCGACGCCCGAGGGCACGCCGGACGGCTTCACGCGGTTGATGCAGGGCGAATATCTGCGCTACCAGGTGCTCATCCGCGAAGGCGGTATCAGGCCGGAATGAAGGCGGTTGTTGGTCCCGGGTGACCGCAGCGGTGCTATCAGCCTGTCGGTGAGTAGAGGTGCCGAGAATAATTTGCTGGCCCCTCTGATTGGCTGGCGTGTCGTGGCGGGTTCGCATTCGACCCGACCGCTCCGCGCGCTCCGGCCAGCAGCCTTCGACGCGGCTTGGCTCTCCTGAAATCTGGACGAGGGACTTTCCCATGTCATACGCCAACCTGATCGCGTTTATCGCTGCGATGGTATTCGTCGCGCCGCATGCGATGGCGCAGAGCAACGATGGATTGCCCGCCGGCATTGGAATGGCCTTCGATCGCTCGCCCGACAATCGGGTGCGCGTGGGCGGCGTGTTGCCGGATGGACCTGCGCAGCGCGCGGGAATCAGTGCAGGCGATCTGGTACTTGCGATCGACGGCGTCGACGTGCGCAATCTCACCGATGAGCAAATCCCGCAGAAGATTCGCGGACAAAAAGGCACGGACGTAATGCTCGTCGTCCTCAGCCCGGGCCAACGCCAGCCGCGCGAGGTGAGGATTCGTCGCGACATCATTCCGCCGCGCGCACAGCAGCAGCAACCGCCAAATTCCGTGGCGCGCACAGGCGACCCTTCCGAACGCAAAGATCGCCCGGCGCCCCCACCGCAAGCTCAAGTCGGCACGCAACCCGCAAGTGTCCAGAAGTTTTCGTTGATGACGATTAAAGACCCGGGTGTCAACAATATCGCCGCCGTGCAAGTGATGGTTCCGCAAGGCTGGCAGATGGTGGGGCGCGTTGTCTGGCTGCCCGAGTATTCGGTTGCATCGAACCTCGAGCTGGTCCTGCGCGACCCGCAGAGCGGCATGTCGATCCAGTGGCTGCCCACGCAAAGCTTCACGTTCATGGCGAACGCGCCCATGCCGATGCAACCCGGCACGAACTACATGGGTCGCGTGTGGAGGCAGCCGATCGCCAATCCGGCCGAGTTCGCGCAGTGGTTTTACGCGCAGCCCCTTGCGCACCTGCGCGCTGCCAAGCTCGTCGCCAGCGAAGATTTCCCGAATCAGGCGCAGTACTACAGAGCGCAGATGACCGCGCAAGGCGACAAACATGTCCGCACCGTGCGCATGCGCTACGAATTCAACGCACCCGATGGCCGACCGTGGGAAGAAGACGTCTTCCTGACACTGGCGTTTACCAGCAATCCCCAGCTTGTCTTTTGGGATGTCTTCGCCGCCACTTCCGTGCGCGGGCCAAAGGGTTTACTCGATCAGATGGGCAGCGTGACGCGCGCCGTGCTGAACAGTACGCAATTCACGCCCGAATGGTTAGCCGCGCGCAACGTCGTGCAGCAGCTCTTCACGCAAGGTTTGAAGCAGATGATGAGAGACACGGCGGTCATGGGCCAGAAGCTGTCGGAATATCGCGCGCACATCTCGAAGATGAGCCAGCAGATTCACGAGGACCGCGTTAAATCGATGGACGCCCGCAACGAAGCGTTCCGCGAAGTCCTGGGCGGCGTTGAAAACTACAAAGACCCGTTCCAAAGCCAGCCCGTCTATCTCCCCGCCGGATACAAGGAATACTGGGCCAACCCCAAGGGCGAATACATCCTGTCCGAACGGTCCGGCTACGACCCGAACGTCGGCGCCACGACGGAATGGCGAAAGATCGAACGGATCGATCCGCTGCGTCGGTGAGATTTTCGCAGCGCCAATGCGGCCCTGCGTCCGCTACAACGACTGGCGCGACGACGGCTGATCGCCGAGCATCACTTCCATGACTTTGCTGGTCATGTGACTGAGCTTCCACACCAGCACCGTCACGGGAGCCACGCTCGGGGGATCAGACGACCTCCCTCGTCCTGCGCGACTCGACATTCACCGGCAACGTGTCGAAAACCGCCGGCATCTCGACGCTCGACCACGCCGCACTGCTCGAAGCGTGCATCGCAGTGACTTCGCTGAAGAACCACGTAAAGCCCGCCAGCAGCAGCGCGAACAAAACCATGAAACACGCGTCGAGCAGCTTGGTTCCGTCACCGGTTTTGTGCCGGCGGGACTGGTTGGCCTTTGTGCTCCCCCCGAAATGTCGTTGCTGGTCAGACATGGGAGTCTCCTTGAATTCGCGCAGGTAATCTGCTGCAGCTCAGGAGGAGTTGTGCTCAACTCCATGTCCGGTATTGTGGGAGCAATACCGCAGCCGCTGAATACGGCGGAAGGGCTACGCTGTAAGCATTAGCAATAAGCTTGTCCGACAGTGCTTCGCACAGCGGTCACATCACCGCAGGGTGTCGTAACTGCTGCGATAGATACTAGTGTTGTGTGGCACTTTTCTGCTTGGCAGCAAGCTGCTCCTGGAGAAACTGCTGGCAGAGAATTTTCCCCTGGTCGTTGATGTCGATCACCCGGGCGCCTAAGCACTCGGCATTGACATGCCGCACCTGGACTGTGCATTCGATAGATTTTGCGGGATATAACTCGCAGCTCAACCGCACAACCTGCCCGACGGGGAGCTCTTTGGTATACCTGATCAGGAAGCCCCTGCTGCACATATTCTGGATAACGCAGGGTACCGACATATCACCCAAGGTCAACGTTCCCCGGCAGCTCACCGGGACCCGCTGTTCTGCGCGTAATTCAGGCGTATGCATCTACTGGGGTCCCGGGATGACAAGGGGTTGCCGCTGATTATAAATGATCAAGTGCGCGCCTTAAGCCCTGCCGCGATCAGCGATCGCCCGATATCCGCGAGCAGCGCTGCCGGATCGTCATAGATCGACGCCGCGTTCGCCAGCGCCGCATCGTCCCACCAGCCGCCGCAGCGCAGCGCAATCGTCGGCACGCCCGCGCGTTGTGCCGCCTCGATGTCGTAAGGCGTGTCGCCGAGCATGACCGCCTCCTGCACACGGAGCTTTCCCTTCTTCAGCGCCGCCTGAATGATGTCCGGGTCGGGCTTGGAGTTTTCGGCATCGTCAGCGGTGGTCGCGCGCTCTATCAGATCGTCGACCCGCGCCTGGCGCAGGAGCTGGTCGAGCTCATTGCCGCCGGCCGAGGTCGCCACCACGAGGCGCAGGCCGTCGTCGCGCAGCCGCTGCACGAGATCTCTCGCCCCGCGCGTGGGAGCCAGCTTCGGCAGGTAGCCGCGCAGGAAAAGCCGCCCGCGCTCCTCGGTCAGCTGCTTGCCTGTGCCGGCTTCGGAATCCAGCCCAGTGAGCTCGGGAAGCAGCTTGTCGCTGCCCTTGCCGATCAGCGACCTGACGCGCCCGAAGGGGACGTCATAGCCGTGGCGGCGCAAGGTCTCGACCCACGACTGCGCGTGCGCGTCGTTGCTGTCGAGCAGCGTGCCGTCGATGTCGAGAAGCACCCCGGTCACGCATGGGGAGGGGGCGGTCATCGGTGCGAATTGGGTTCGGGTCGATTAGATTAGTTAAGTATTTTCTGATTAAGGCCGTTGGTGCTGATCAGCACAGATACATGAATTACTACGCCACGTGCAGCCTCGCAGTTCGTGCGCGTTTCAAACTCAAGGAGGACGACCACGTGAAAATCGCCATTCTCGATGATTACCAGCAAGTCGCCAAGCAATCGGCCGCGTGGGATTCGCTGCCGGCGGGAACTGAAGTCGATTCGTTCGCCGAGAACATCGCGGACCGGGTCGAGCTCGTGCGGCGGCTGCAGCCCTACGA
>JBKJZR010000261.1:0-13590 GCA_046715035.1 Burkholderiales bacterium
GGCCGGTTGTCGACGATCGTCTGCTGGCCGAGCCGCTCGCTCATCTTCTGCGCGATAAAGCGGCCAAGGATATCGTTGCTGCCGCCGGGGGGGAACGGTACGATCATGCGTATCGGCTTGGACGGAAACTTGGCAGCGTCGCCCGCCTGGGCTGCGGCGTTTCCTGCATACACAGCGACGCATCCCATGGCAGTGCCAGCCACGATGCGGACCAGTCGGAGGGGCTGGGGATAATTTTTCATATGTGCCTCGCCTGTTGCGGATCGCAACTTTAATCAAGCCTCCTAGCCATTGTCAAATCATTTAAATCATTTGACAGAAGCTGAAACCGCTATTAGCATTTCACATGCCTCCTATGCGCTTCTGCCACTCCCACCTCGCGCTGTTCCAAGTCGTTTTATGCTGAAAATCGGCAGCAGCGCGCTCGACTTCGGCCGTTTTCTGCAAACGGACGACGTGGTCACGTGGCCGCAGGGCACCGGCGAGCCGCTGGGCCTAACGCGCCGGCTGGTGCAGCAACGCCACGAGTTGCCGCCGCTCGAATTGTTCATCGGCATGACCACCAGCAACACGCTCTCGCCTGAACATGTCGATCGATTCCGCTTTCGGGCTCTCAACGGCGCAGGCACCAACCGCACGCTCAGCAGCGCGCACATCCTCGACATTGTTCCGTGTCACGTCTCGGCCGTGCCGGACCTTATCCGGTCGCGCACGATTCGGGTCGATGTCGTCCTGCTCCGTGTCCGGCCTCATCCGCAGCCCGGATTCTTTACCGTCGGAGTGATGGCCGATTTCATTCCGGCGCTGACCGCGGCGGCGCGCTGCGTCATCGCCGAAATCGACGAGCGGCTGCCGGTGACCTCGCACGACGCGCTGGTCGCGGCAACGGATATCGACGTTTTCACCGCTTGCGATACAGACGAGATCCTGCTGCCGGATCCTGAGCCTTCCGACATAGACATGCGCGTGGCCAAACAAGTCGCAGCGCTGGTTCCCGACGGCGCGACGATACAGATCGGCATCGGCAGTTTGCCGGTCGCGGTCTGCCGCGCGCTCGAAGGCCACCGCGACCTCGGTGTGCACAGCGGCGTGATTTCCGACGTGATTGTCGACCTCGTCGAGAAAGGTGTCGTTACGAACGCCCGCAAAGGTATCGACGCCGGAAGCATCGTCACCGGCGGGCTTTTCGGCAGTCGCCGGCTGATGGATTTTGCCGATGGTAACGCTCAGGTGCAGATGCGCTCCGCCGACTACACGCACAGCCACCAGGTCATGTCCGGCGTGCACCAGCTCTATGCGATCAACTCGGGCGTCGAAGTCGATATCACCGGCCAAGTCAATTCCGAAGTTGCCGGAAAGCGCTATCTCGGCGCAATCGGCGGCCAGGTCGATTTCGTGCGCGGCTCGCAGGCATCGAGAGGCGGACGCGCGATCATCGCGCTGCCGTCGACGACGCCGGACGGTAAGCATTCGCGCATAGTCGCGTCGCTCAACGGCCGCCCTGTCACGACCGGCCGCGCTGATGTCGACCTCGTTGTCACCGAGTACGGGGTAGCCGATTTGCGCGGTCGCTCCCTGTGCGAACGCGCCGCGCGGCTCGCCGCTATCGCGCATCCCGATTTCAGATCCGACCTCAAGACCAACAGCCCATCGAAGGCAACGCCATGCAGTCAGACATGAACCCCGCCGAAAATGCACCGGCCGATTCAGGGATCGCAGTCGAGCGCAACGGCGACGGGATCGTGCAGATCCGTCTGAACCGGCCGGAGCGCCTGAACGCGCTGGGTGTGGACATGGTCGCCGCCCTGTCACAAGCGATCGCGGATGCGATCGCTTCTCACGCCCGCGTCTTGCTCGTGCGCGGCACCGGCCGCGCGTTCTGCGCCGGCGCGGACCTGAAAGAGCGTAGGAGCATGGACGAAGCGACGCGTCTCGAACACAACCGCGCGATCAATTCAGCCGTAGATGCGCTGGCGGCGGCGCCGATGCCGACGGTCGCGGTCATCAATGGCCTGGCTTTGGGCGGCGGTTGCGAGATCGCCATTGCGTGCGACCTGAGAATCGCGGCGGCAGACAGTCAGATCGGCCTCACCGAAACGCGGATCGGCGCAATTCCGGGGGCGGGTGGCACGCAGCGCATGCCCAGGCTCGTCGGCGCGGCGCGAGCGCTCGAGTTGATGCTGCTCGGCGAGCCGATTTCCGGCACGCGTGCCGAACAGATCGGTCTCGTGAATGCGGCCGTCGCCGCAGACGGGCTCGACGACTATGCACAGCGGGTCGCGACACTGCTGGCTTCGCGCTCGCCGAGCGGCGCCCAGGTCATCAAACGCCTCGTTTATCGCGGCATCGAGGCGACACTCGCCGATGGCCTGGCGCTGGAGCGGGCCGCGCTCCAGCAGGTCCTGACGTCGGCCGATTACGCCGAGGGCCTCGCGGCTTTCGCTGAAAAGCGCCAACCGCAGTTTGCGCGCGCGGGTCTGCCGCTATGACCGATGCCAACGCGAGGGCGCCCAATAGCAAGGCGGATTACGTCGCCCAGCAGCTGCTCGAGCGCATTATCGCGGCCCGGCTCAAGCCCGGCAGCAGTTTCGCGACTGAAGTCGAGCTCCTGTCGCAGTTCAACGTGAGCCGCCCCACGCTGCGCGAAAGCTTGAGAATTCTCGAATCGCAGGGCGTGCTCGAGTTGCGGCCGGGCCCCGGCGGCGGCATCATCGTGCGTCAGCCGAGCGTCGATCTGCTTGCGCACGGCTTGTCGGTCTTCCTGTGTCTGCACGAAGTGCCGTTCATCACCGTCCTGAAAGCGCGCGAAGTGATCGAGCCCAAGCTCGCATACGAGGCCGCGCTCAACGGGACGGAACAGGATTTCGCCGAGCTGGAGCGCTCGATTGCGAGGATGAAAGCACTTCCCGCGGATCGCGAGCAGGAGGCGTTTCTGGAAGAGAACCGGACTTTCCACAGCGTGATCGCCCGCGCGAGCGGCAACCAAGTGCTGGAGATCTTCTGGTCGACCATCAGTATATTGGCGAGCGGGGAACGTCACGGGGTGCGCTATTCCTTCGGGAATCGGACGCACGTGGTGAAAGCGCATGAGCGCATCCTTAGCGCGTGCCGCAAACGCGACGGCGAGGCGGCTGCGAGCGCGATGCAGTCGCACGTGAGCGGCCTCGAGAATCTGGTGCGCACGCGCTATCGGCATTTGCTCGCACACCCTACCAGCGTCGTTGCCAGGCCGGGGCGTTCACTGGTTAACACATCGCAAGGCATCGTGCTAAGCCCTCGGCTCGATCCCGCGCTTCAATAGGAGTTCACAATGGATTTCAATCTGACCGAAGAACAGCGCAGCATCGTGCGCACCGTGCGGGAGCTTACGCAGGAAAAATTCAAACCGAACGCGCTGAAGTACATGGACGGGTCCTTTCCCTGGGACAACATCCGCGACCTCGCGCAGATCGGCGTGCTCGGCATGGCCGTGCCGGAGGAATACGGTGGCCTGGAAATGCCGGTTCTCGATACTGCGCTCGTGCTCGAAGAGATCGCCAAGGGCTGCTACGTGACGGCAATGGCGGTCATGGGCGAGCTCGGTGTTCAGGCCAAAATCATCGACGTGTTCGCTCCTGACAGCATCAAGCGGCGGCTGTTGCCCGGTGTTTGCACGGGTGACGTCTTGCTCGCCGTGTGCATGACCGAGCCGCATGCGGGCACGGACGTCGCTAATTATCGGACCAACACCGATATTGTCGGCGACAAACTGGTGCTGAACGGCGTCAAAACCTTGATCAGCCGGGTCGACGAAGCGCAAGCGTTTGTCGTGTTCAGCCGCATCAACAAGCAGCCTGGCCGCGAAGGGATCGGCTGCGTGCTGATCGAGAAAGGTACACCGGGTTTCGAGTGCACAGCCCGCTATCACACCATGGGCGGCGAAAATCTCGCGGAGATTCGCTTCGAGAACTGCGAGCTTCCGCTGGAGAACCTCATTATCAAAGAGGACGGCTTTCGCAAGCTCTTGAATGCCTTCAACACGCAGCGCTGCCTCAACCCCAGCATCTCTCTGGGCCTGGCTGAAGGCGCGTTCGAGGAAGCCGTGAAATACGCACGCGAGCGCACCGCCTTCGGCCGCTCGATCGGTGAATTCCAGGGCATGCGCTTCAAGCTTGCGGACATGTACCGCGACATCGAGGTCGGCCGCTCAATCCTGTATCGCGCATGCGCGACGGCGAATCCTTTCCCTGATCCATACCAGGCCGCCAACGCGAAAATCTACTGTAACGAAATGTCGATACGTGTAACGAGCGAGGCGATCCAGGTGCACGGCGGCTACGGTTTCACCGACGAATTTCCGGTCTCGCGCTTCTACCGCGGCGCGCGCTATGGGTCGCTTGGCGGCGGCACCAGCGAGACGTTGAAGGAGCTCGTCGGCAAGAAAATCATGAACGACTTTCCGCCGGACGGATTTCTCGGCATGGGAACGTTCTAAAGTAAGACTGCCTCGCCCCGACGAACGTTGGAAAACGGAGGTTTTTCGAACCTCCCGTCGGGGGAACATAACGAACCGCTCTTCCTGCGGGAGAGCGGTAGGAGTCAGGGGATATGCGTTCTCTTCTTTTCGTTCCCGGCGACGACGAACGCAAGATCGCGAAAGGTCTTGCCTGTGCTGCCGATGCATTGATCCTCGATCTCGAGGACTCGGTCGCACCGCAACGCAAAAGCGCTGCGCGCGAGCTCTGCGCACGCACTCTCGCGTCTGCCGATACACGACACCAGCTGTTCGTGCGCATCAACGCGCTCGACACTGCCGATGCGCTGCTCGATCTTGCAGCGATCGTCGGGGGGCATCCTTTCGGCATTGTCCTGCCCAAATGCCGCGGCGGCGATGATGTGAGACTCGTAGGGCACTACCTCACCGCGCTCGAGGCAAGAGAACGTGTCGCCGTCGGCGCGATCCGAGTGCTGCCGATCGTCACTGAAAGCGGCGCAGCAATGTTTGGCTTGGGCAGCTACGACAACCCGTCGATACCGCGTCTGTGGGGAATGCTGTGGGGCGGCGAGGATCTCGCCGCCGACATCGGCGCGACCGCCAACCGCGACGAAACGGGCCGTTATACCGCGCCGTATCAGCTGGCACGCTCGCTTTGCCTTTTCGCGGCA
Source organism: Burkholderiales bacterium (assembly GCA_046715035.1). Lineage (GTDB taxonomy): Bacteria > Pseudomonadota > Gammaproteobacteria > Burkholderiales > SG8-41 > PALSA-1004. Next base: position 5,146 of record JBKJZR010000261.1, read on the forward strand.
ACGGCGGCTTCAGTGATCGCGGTAGATGCGGTCTATACCAATTTCCGCGACCCCGCGGGGTTGAAAGCAGAAGCGCTCGAAGGTTTGCGTAGCGGCTTTTCGGCGAAAGCAGCGATCCATCCGGATCAGATCGAAGCGATCAATGCGGCATTCACGCCGTCGGCCGCCGACATCGAGTGGGCCAACCGCGTCATCGCCGCGTTCGATGGATCGCCCGAAGCGGGTGTTGCAGCCGTTGACGGCAAGATGCTGGATCGCCCGCATTACCGCGGCGCGCAGCGCGTGCTTGCGCGAGCGGAGCAGGCGCAGAGCTGAGCGCGAGGCGCCCATTACAAAAAGCACACGATTCATGAATTCCGGAGGCAGAATGTCCGCAGCAGAACCGAAATCGAACAGCGAGTCGAACCGCCAGCAGCCGCTTTCGGGCATCACGGTCCTCGATCTTTCGCACGTGTACAACGGGCCCTACGCCACGTTTCTCATGGCCATGGCGGGCGCGAACGTGATCAAGATCGAGCCGCATCACGGCGAGCACCTGCGCAGCCGAGGCGACCTCGGAGGGGCGGCGCTTCCGTTCGCGATGCTCAACTCCAACAAGAAGCCGGTAACGCTCAATCTGAAGACCGAAAAAGGTCGCGAACTGCTCCGGGAAGCGGTGGTCCGCGCCGACATCCTCGTGGAGAACTTCGCTCCGGGCGTCATGGATCGCCTCGGCGTCGGGGCGGCGGATCTCCACAAGATCAATCCGCGACTGATTTACGGGTCGAGCTCGGGTTACGGAAAGTCCGGGCCTTACCGCGACTATCCCGCCATGGATCTCGTGATGCAAGCGATGAGCGGCATCATCAATTCGACCGGCTTTCCGGATCAGCCGCCGGTCAAGTCCGGCGCGGCCGTATGCGATTTCAGCGCCGGCATTCATCTCTATGCCGCGATCATGACCGCGCTTTACGAACGCGAACGCACCGGCAAGGGCCGCGTCGTGGAAGTCGCGATGCAGGACGCGATCTATGCCTCGCTCGCCTCGAATTACGGCATGGTGCACGCGCGCGGCGCGGCGGCCCCGGAACGCACCGGTAACCGGCATGGCGGCCTCGGCATCGTGCCCTACAACGTCTATGCGACGGAGGATGGCTATGTCGTGCTCAACGCGCCGGGCGACCATCATTTTCGCGCGATCCTCGACGTCATGGGACGGCTCGACCTGAAGGATGATCCGCTCTTCCTTACTCGCTCGACGCGAGTCGTCAATTTCGCCGCCGTGGATGAGCTGATCGAGGGCTGGACCAAGACGCTCGCCAAGGACGACGTGGCGCAACGCATGTTGGCGGCGAAGGTGCCCTGCGCGCCGGTGCGTAATCTCGTCGAGGTGATGCAGGACGAGAACATGCATGCGCGCGGCAGCCTGCAATGGATCGATCATCCCGAGCTTGGCCGGGTTGCCCTGCCCCATTCACCGCTCGTGTTCGAGGGGACAAAACGCCGGCCGCTCGAGCCCAGCCTGCCGCTGGGCGCCGGCAACGACGCCGTGTTTGGCGAATGGCTCGGCCATTCCCCGGCGGAGCTGGCGGCATTGAAGGCGGAAGGCGTGATCGGTTATTCCGAGGAAGAGTTGGCGGCCAAGGCCGAAGGCGCCATGTAAACGACGAAAGGAGGCGCTGCTTGTGAGAACTTTTACGCGGCGCATAGCCGCCGGATTGCTGCTTGCGATGGCCGCGAGCGCGGGATTCGCGCAGCAGTATCCCTCGAAGCCGGTGAGGCTGGTCCTCGGGTTCGCGCCCGGCGGGAGTACCGACGTCGTCGCGCGCCTGCTCGCGAAGAAACTGACCGAGAAGCTGGGCCAGTCGTTCGTGGTGGAGAACCGCAGCGGGGCAGCGGGCAACATCGCCGGCCAACTCGTCGCGCGCTCGGCAGCCGATGGGCACACGCTGCTGTACACGACCAGTACAGCGGCGGTCAATGTCAGCCTGTACTCGAGCCTGCCTTTCAATCTCGTCGACGATTTTGTCGCGGTGAGCCCGGTGTGCGCCATACCCAGCATTCTGAGCATTCACCCCTCGCTCCCGGCGAAGACCGTCAAGGAGTTCATTGCGCTAGCGAAGGCGCGGCCCGGCGAAATCACGTACGCATCGGCAGGCAACGGCAGCGCGACGCATCTCGCGTCGGAACTTTTCAAAGCCATGGCGGAGATCAACATCCTGCACGTGCCTTATCAGGGTTCCGGGCCCGCAATGATCGATCTGCTGGGCGGACACGTGCAGATGCAGTTCATCTTCAACGCGGCGCAGGTCGTGTCCAACGCTAAGATCGGCAAGCTGCGTCCACTGGCTGTCACTTCTGAGCAGCGCTTGAGCAGCATCCCGGACCTGCCGACGATGCAGGAAGCCGGCGTCAGGGGCTACGAAGCGATCGTGTGGAACGGCATTCTGGCGCCCGTGGGAACGCCGCGCGAGATCGTGGCCCGCCTCAATGCGCAAACGGCACAGGTAATGAGGGAGCTCACCCCCGCGCTCATCGAAATCGGCGCCTACCCGATGTATGCGACGCCCGAGCAGTTTGCCGGCTTTATCAAGATCGAGATCGGCAAATGGGCGGGCGTCGTCAGACGTGCCGGCGCCCGTGCGGACTAGACGTTTCCCGCGATGATGCTTGTCCCGCGCCGCCTTCGATGCGGTTTGGCAGTGTCACTGACCGCACTCTGCGCGTTCAGCAGCTCGCTCGCTGCAGATCGCGTGGCCGTGACGCCTGGCTACCCGAACCGGCCCATCCGGTTCGTCGTGCCGTTTACCCCGGGCGCGCTCAACGATCTGCTCGCGCGTCTGGTCGGCGAGCAGCTGGGGAACCGCTTGGGGCAGCGCGTCATTGTGGATAACCGGCCCGGCGCAGGCACGATCATCGGCAGCGACCTCGTCGCCAAGTCCAGCCCCGATGGGCACACGCTGCTGCTCGCGTCGGCGCCGCTGGCCATCAATCCGAGCCTTTACCCGAAGCTGCCATTCGACGCCGCACGCGATCTGGCTGGAATCACGCAAATCGGCGCGTTGCCTTTCGTGATTGTCTGTAACCCGCAATTCGCCGCGATGTCGATCAAGGAGCTAGTCGCGCTTGCCAAGCTGAAGCCGGGACAGTTCTCCTATGGTGCGACAATCAGCGGACAGCTGATGGTCGAGATGTTCAAGTCGGCAGCGAAAGTCGACATCGTGCATATTCCTTACAAGGGCCTCGCTCCCGCTATGACGGACGTGATCGGCGGGCAGATTCACCTTACGCTGGGCACTTATTCATCTCTGGGCCCTCACGTCAAGGCAGGCAGACTGCGCGCATTGGCCGTCACGAGCAAGACTCGCACGCGCACGGCCCCGGAGATACCGACGATCGCCGAGGCGGGCTACCAGGATTTCGACGCGACCACGTGGTACGGCGTCTCGGTTGCCGGCGGCACGCCGAAGAACATCGTCTCGCTGCTTCACGCGGAGATCACAGGGATTCTCAGGCAGCCCGAGATGGATCTGCGTCTTGCTGCAGAGGGCGTCGACGTAGTCGCCAGCCGGCCGGAAGAGTTCGATCGCCTGATCCGATCAGAAACGACGAAGTGGGCCAAGGTGATCAAGGAAGCCGGCATCAAGGGCGAATAGGAGCGAGAATGAGCACTGCCAGCTTGCACGACATTCGCAACACGAGCGGGACCGAGGCAGGCGCGAAGCAGCACGAGCCGGATGCGTCCGAGATCATCGCAGCGCATCTCGCGCGCACGCAATACACGGATCTGCCGCGGCGCGCGGTCGAGGCAGCCAAAGCGTCGATACTCGACACCCTCGGGTGCGTCCTTGCCGGTACGGGCTGCGAGGACGTCGTCGCGATAAGGACACTGACGGCGAAGTGGGGCGGACGGCCGAGCAGCACCGTCATCGGTCAGGCCGGTTTGAAACTCCCCCCCGCAAGCGCGGTGCTCGCAAATGGCGCCGCCATCCATCAATTCGACTTCGACGACACGCACGACCGCGCGGTAATGCACCCCTCTTCCGCGAGTCTGGTGCCTGCGCTCGCGGTCGCGGAGGAAATCGGCAGTGTCTCGGGCAGGCAGGTCATCACGGCCGTCGCGCTCGCGAACGACTTCTCCAGCCGCGTCGGACTCGCGACACGCGGCCGCATGTGGGACCACCCCTGGTTCCGCGCGCCTGTGATCGGCCTGTTTGGGGCAACGGCCGCCTCGGCAAAGATCATGGGCGCGAGCGCCGAGCAGCACCTGCACGCACTGGGGCTCACACTGCCGCAGGTGAGCGGCACATGGGCGAGCCTTCATCACAAAGGCTCGAGCGTGCGCTCGATACGCGACGGACTCGCATACCGCAACGGTGTGCTCGCCGCAGAGCTCGCGATGCAAGGCATCCGCGGCGATGGCGAAGTATTCGACGGACCCTACGGCTTTTATCGCGCGTTCTTCCGCGGCGAATACGATCGCCGCGAGCTGCTGGCTCAACTCGGCACGCGCTACGAGACCGAACGCGTGTCCCTCAAACCGTGGCCGTGCATACGGCACCTGCACACGACGCTCACCGCTGTCCTGGATGTGATGCATGCGCAGAAGCTCACCTTCGATGATATCGCCGAAGTGATGCTTAACGTCGGGCAGATGAATTTCGACCGCTGCCGTCCGGTAGCGCTGGGAAGTATTCCCGCGAATCACATCGATCTCGCCGGCAACATGCACTTCGCCGTCGCTGCAGCGATCCGTCATCAGGGTATCCCGTTGTCGCTCTACCACGATCCGCAGCTTGCCGACGAAGTCGTACTTACCGCAATGCCGAAGGTGCGATGGAAATACGATGCAAGCCTTGACGGTCACACCTTCGAGCCTGCGCACGTCGAGGTTCTCACCAAGAGCGGGCAGCACTTCACGGCGGAATGTAGCGTCGCGCTCGGCCACCCCGACAACCCGATGACGCTCGAGCAGCGGATCGGGAAGTTTATGGATTGCGCTGCAGCGGCGGCCACACCAGTCCCGAAAAACAAGGCGTTGCGGATCGTGGACGCTGTCACCCGGCTGGACGACTGTGCCGATATCGAATCCCTGATGACGCTGCTCGTATGACCGGCGCACCGATCACAGCCTCCCGGATTCGCCGGTGCATGAACGGCAGAAAGGGAGTCATGTGGTAGCGACTGAACCAAGAGAGGCTCCCGCCCCGCGCGGTCCGCTTCACGGCATCCGCGTCATCGACGCGTCGCGCGTGCTGGCGGGCCCGTTTTGCGGCGCGCTTCTTGCGGACCTCGGCGCGGACGTGATTCGCGTCGAGCATCCGACGAAGCACGACGAAGTCCGCTCGTGGGCGCCCGCGGAGCACGGGGTGTCGGCCGCTTTCGCTGCCGTGAATCACACGAAGCGCGGTGTAGTCGTCGACCTGTCGCAGCCGGATGGGCTCGGCGTCTTCCGCCGCCTGCTGGCGACTGCCGACGTGCTGATCGAGAACTTTCGTCCGGGCACGCTCGAGCGGCTGGGCTTGGACAGCGCCGCGCTGCGCGACGTCAATTCGCGGCTGATTCACTGCGCGATACGCGCTTTCCCTGCAGGTACTGCGGGAGAAGGCCTGCCCGGGTACGAAGCGTCTCTGCAAGCGTATTCCGGAATCATGAGCGTAACGGGCGAAACCGACGGCGATCCCCTGCGCTGCGGCGTCAGCGTCGTCGACCTCGGCACCGCAATGGCGTCCGTGATCGCCATACTCTCGGCGTTGCGCGAGCGCGACCGAACGGGCCAAGGCCAGTACGTCGAGCCTGCGTTGCTGCGCACGGCGACGAACTTCCTCAACTATCAGATCGCAGGTTATTCGATTGCGAACGTGCTGCCGCAGAGATTCGGCAGTGGCCACGAAGCGCTGGTGCCGTACAAGAATTTCCAATGTGCGGACGGTGCGCTCCTGATCGCCGCAGGAAACGACCGGTTGTGGGCGCGGTTGTGTGAAGTCCTTTTGCTGTCCGGCGAAGCAGGCGCGCTGCCTTTTCCCACGCTCCCCTCCCGCATCGCCAATCGCAAACCGGTCAACGATCTGGTCGCCGCTGCTGTCGCCGGTCGCAAGCGGCAGGACGTGCTCGAAGCATTCAACGTCGCAGGCATTCCTTGTGCGCCGGTCAATACGGTGGGGGAGTACGTGAGCGATGCATCGCTCCTGAAAGCGGGTGTGCTCGAGAACGTGCGCATCGCCGGGGAGAACGTTGCGCTGGCGGGCGCGCTCTTCGCAGCGGACTTTCTGCCCAGGGCACGCCGTGCGCCCCCGCGGCTTGGGGAACATACTGACGACGTCCTGCAATCGCTTGGGTTTAGCGCGGCGGAAATCGAGCGGCTACGCGAGCAGCGGGTAATCGAATAGAAGTTGAGCGCTCGCGCGAGGGACGCATTCCAAGGTTGGGCTGCCCTTGCTCAGTTGTGGGACTACGTGTTTCGAGACGACGAGGATGTCCCGACGATCATCGAAGCCGGCGTGCCCAACGGCGATTACAGCCTGTGGTTCGGCATGTTCGTGGGCGCAAAAACACCGCGCGATATCGTGAATCGACTCACCCTCAGTAAACGGGCCGCGGGCGAAGATAAGAATCGCGGTCGACCGACCGTACGCCCAATTTCTTGACTTCGGTGCCCTTGAGCACATCGAGTATCACCTCGATGCCGGCGTCCCCGCTCGCCCACAGCCGGCGATAGAAGTCCGCCTGATTCTGTATCGTTTCGCCCCGCACGCCGACGATGATGTCGCCACTGACGAGCCCTGCCCGCTCCGCCGGACTGTCAGGTGAAACACGTGTCACGATGAGCTTGCCCTGGAGATCCTGGGTATTTACGCCCAGCCAGGGCCGCGGCTTGCGCGCGGCTTTCCCTTGGGCAATCAGATCGCCGAGGATCGGCTTCAGCAAGTCGATGGGGACGAACAAGTTGCCCGGCAGCTGCGTGCGCGGACCCATCGCGTCGCCGACGACGAGGGAGCCGACGCCGAGCAGCTTGCCCTCCTTGCTGATCAGCGCTGCACCCTGCCAGTTCACGGTGGCGGGCGCGGTGTAGATGGCCTCGTCGAGCAGATACTCCCAGTAGCCTGCGAAGGGCCGGCGCGAGACGACGAAAGCGGGTGCGACGCCGTCGAAGCCGACGATCAGCACGGGCTCGCTATCGGCCAGCTTGGCTGAATCACCGAATGCGATCGGCCGGATCGCGGGCGCCTTGACGGCCCGCAACAACCCGAAACCGGTGCTGTAGTCATAAGCCACTACGCTTGCCGGCACTGGCCGGCCGTCGGCAGCTGAAACCTGCACCGTGTCGGCTTCCTGAATCAGATAGCCGATGGTGAGGATCAGGCCGCTCGAGTCGATCACGATGCCCGTGCCTTCGCGCTGCGAACCCAGCGTCGCACGGCTGCGCGCGTCGGGCACGGCCTTCACGTGAACGCGCACGACCGAAAACGCGTCGACCGTGAGTTGCTCGCGCGGCGTTGCGCGCGGCTCCTCCGCTGCGCTTGCAGGCACTGCGAGTCCCGCGAGCGTCAGCATCAACACTCCCATGAACGTGGCGGTCAGACCTGCCGGTCGCGGGATACGTGGGCTGCATGGTGATGTGAAGATCTGCGACATGTGTGTGCTCCTGGTTTATCCGACGCGGTTCCCCTGCCTCGCTTACGGTGGGATAGTATTCCTCGCGCTCAACTTCGGCAATTGCACAAACGTGCGAGAATTCACACTCGACGCCTGAACGCCCGGTTCGGCGCGGGCACAGGGAGCGAAAATGGATTTGGGGTTGAAAAACAAGGTCGCGATCGTTACCGGCGGCACGGAGGGCATAGGCCGAGCGACGGCATCGATGCTGGCGCGGGAAGGCGCGAAAGTGGCCCTCTGCTCACGCCGCGCCGACGTCGTCGACAAGACTGTCGACGCGATCCGGCGCGCCGGCGGCGATGCCTATGGCATGGCGGCCGACATCAGCAAGAGCGCCGATATCGAGCGTTTCATCGAGGCGGTCGCCGGGCACTACGGGCGTATCGATATCCTCGTCAACAATGCCGGGACTTCCGCACGCGGCAAGTTTCTCGAAGTTACCGACGAAACCTGGAGCGCGGACCTCGAGCTGAAGGTTTTCGGTGCCATCCGCTGCACGCGGCTGGTGGTGCCACACATGCGCAAACAGGGCGGCGGCCGCATCATCAACATCACGATATCGAGCGCCAAGCAGCCGGGCGCCCAGTCGATGCCGACTTCCGTGTCGAGGGCCGCGGGCCTGGCACTGACCAAGGCGCTGTCCAAGGAATACGCGGCAGACAAGATACTGGTCAATACCGTGTGCATCGGCAAGATCAAATCCGGTCAGCACGAACGACGCTATGCCCGCGAAGGCATCAGCGCCGACGACTACTATGCGAAGGAAGCGAAAGGCATTCCGCTCGGCCGGTTTGGCGAGGCCGACGAAGC
>JBKJZR010000262.1:0-10138 GCA_046715035.1 Burkholderiales bacterium
GCGCCGCTGCAGCAGCGCGTTGCGCAGTGAATTAGTGACGCGCTCACGGGCGCGCAAGCGTTGCCGGTTACGCGTGTGGCCGCCGATTGAGCGAATCGACAGGCTGACTTATAGTTTCAGATTATTCATTCCTATGGTGGCGACATGAGCCGGGCTTTTGTCAAGGAAAGCGATGAAGAGCTCGCTGCAAGCGAGCTTCCGGAGCGGTCGCTCAGCGATCTGCCCAACTACGTGACTCCGCGGGGGCTCGAACTTCTGCGCGCGCGGCTGCGCGAGTTGCAGGCCGAACGCGATCGACTGGCAACAGAGGACGAACCGCTTGCGCGGCAGAGACTGCTGGAAACAAAGCGCGACCTGCGTTATTTCGGCGCGCAGGTAGAACGCGCAATCGTTGTCGACCCCGCTGGCCAGCCCCATGACGAAGTTCGTTTCGGCGCATCAGTTCAAATCAACGACGAAGAGGGCAAACAGCACACATTTCATATCGTCGGCGATGACGAGGCCGATGTCGCGGCGAGCCGGATCAGCTGGGCTTCACCCCTGGGCAAAGCGCTGATCGGCGCCAAGGTTGCGGATACCGTGAAGTGGCACCGCCCGGCCGGAGCGACCGAAGTCGAGGTCGTGGCCATCAGCTACGATAGTGGCAATGCGGGGCGCTGAGCCAGCGGCTTCACGCCTGCCTCGCTGCGCTGCATGACGTTCATTTCGCTCGTAGCGGCCCTGCTGCTGGAGCAATGGCACCCGTTACGCAGCGGCAATCGGCTCTACGTTGGATTTGCGCGTTACGTCAACGGCATTGCCCTCAACTTCAACGCGGGGCAGTACCGAGACGGCGTCGTTTCATGGTTGCTCGCAGTGGTTCCGGTCGCCCTTGCGACGCTTCTTGTCTATGTCGTGCTGCGCGACGTCAATGCGATGCTGGCGTGGGCGTGGAACGTCGCCGTGCTGTACGTCGCGCTCGGCTTTCGCCATTTCAGTCATTACTATCAGGAAGTGATGACCGCGCTGCGCGCAAACGATCTGGCGCGCGCGCGCGAGGTGTTGACGAACTGGCGCGGAGAATCCGCGCAGCAGCTTACGGCCGCTGAAATCGCACGCGTCGCGATCGAGCTGGGACTTGTGCGCTCGCATCGCCATGTGTTCGGCGTAATGGCGTGGTTCATCGTGCTCGGACCGGTCGGCGCGATTCTTTACCGGCTCGGCGCGCTGCTGCATGATCGCTGGGGCGCGCAGCGCGACGATCCTAAAAGCGCGCATGGGGTTTTCGCTGCGCAGGCGTTCGAGTTGATCGATTGGCTTCCGGTGCGCATGACCGCCGCCGGTTTCGCCGTGGCGGGCGATTTCATGGGGGCGGTGGAGTGCTGGCGCGAGCAGTCGGCGAGTTGGCGCGCGCGCAGCCAGGGTATTCTCCTCGCGGCGGCGGCGGGCGCGCTTGGCGTCAGGCTGGGCGGCGTCCTGCATCAGGAAAGCGGCATCGAGTACCGGCCGCAGCTTGGCGACGGCGACGAGGCCGACGCGGATTACATGCAGTCCGCAATCGGCCTGATCTGGCGCGCGCTCGTGCTGTGGTTATTCCTGATCGCGCTGTCCACGATTGCCAGCTGGTTCTGACGAAACGCGGATCGGTCGTTATAGCGTTTGCGCAATTCGCTGACGCAGGGAATCTACTAGGGACAGGTGGGAACGGACCCGCCCGTCTCCACCCCTTGTCGGAGATTCTGAGACGGCGGCACGGCCGCGCGGCTGCGCTTGCGGCCGGCAGTGCAATTCGCTACTCCCAGTGGCGCGCCTTGTGCATCAGCTGGGTGACGAGCTTGCGATAGGACATGACGCGCTGAGGGTGGATTTGCGCTGCCGCTGCTGCGGCCGAAATCGCACAGCCCGGCTCGTGCACATGTCTGCAATCGTTGAATCTGCAGAGTCCGATGTACGGCCGGAACTCGATGAATGCGTGCTCGAGATCTGCGGGCACAAGGTGGTGCAGCCCGAATTCCTGCAGACCGGGGGAATCGATGATGTCGCATGCCGCGTCGCGGTGATAAAGCCGCGCGCTGGTCGTGGTGTGACGTCCCGCGCCCAGCGCCGAGGAAAGCGCGCCGACCCGCGCCGCCGCAGCGGGTACCAGGCGGTTGATGATGGTCGATTTGCCGACTCCGGATTGGCCAACCAGAACGCTCGTCCGTCCGGCCAGCTGTGCTACCAATGGCGCCAAGTCTATCTTCGCCGCCAGGGGTAGCGTCGGGTAGCCTAAGTCACGGTAGAGCGCCAACGAGTCGAGCGTGGCAGCGCCCGACGCAAGATCCATCTTGTTAAGCACGATCAAGGCGCGAATTGCAGCGTGTTCCGCGGCCGCGAGACAGCGGTCGAGCAGCTCGCGGTGAAAATCCGGCGCTGCCAGCACGATGACGATCTGCGTGACATTGGCCGCGATCAGTTTTTCGCGCTGGACATCGGACCGGTAGAAAAGAGAAACACGCGGCTCGACGCCTTCGATTACGCCCTGCCCTGGCCCGGTCAGCGCAAAGTCGACGCGGTCGCCGCAGGCGATCTCGCCGCGCCGTCCGCGCGTGACGCAGGCGACGATGTCTCCGGCGACCGCTTCGACCTGATACTGGCGGCCAAAACTCGCGACGACGATACCGGATTCTCTGACCGGCTGGGCTTTGCGCCCGCTCATAGCCACGGCATCGGGCGGATGCGAACGCATAAGAACCAACGACCGGACCGGACGCGGTAGTCTGTCACCCGACCGGACCTGGCGACACTCGGCGACGTGGCCAAATGCCGGTACCGCTCAAACAGACGCTCGAGCTCATGCGCTCTTGAGGCGCGCAATGCGCAGCGGCGCCGGCGGATGGGAGTCGTAGAACGCCGAATGCAGCGGATCGGGCGTCAGGGTCGCAGCGTTGTCCTTGTATAGCTTGACCAGAGCCGAAATCAGATCGGTGCCAGACACGTGCTGCGCCGCATAGGTATCGGCCTCGAATTCGTGCCGGCGTGAATAGAGGCTCGTCAAGGGCTGCAGCAGGAAAGTAAACTGCGGCACCGCGATGAAAAAAAGTATCAGCGCCATCGCCGTCGACGGCGATTTCACGTTGAGGCCAGCGAAAAACCAGCTCTGGTCCATGAGCTGTGCCAGTAGCCAGAGGAACGCCAGGCTGACCGTAAAGATCCACGCCATGCGTTTGAGCACATGCCTCAGCTTGAAATGCCCCAGCTCGTGCGCCAGCACCGCCTCGATCTCCGCGGGGCCAAGGCGTGTCAACAGGGTGTCGAAGAACACGATTCGCTTCGCCTTTCCGAAGCCCGTGAAGTAGGCATTGCCGTGACTCGAGCGGCGAGAGCCGTCCATGACCATCAACCCCTGCGCCTTGAAGCCGCATTTTTCAAGCATGCGCTCGATGCGCTCCTTCAACTGTGGGTCTTCGAGCGGTGAAAACTTGTTGAACAGCGGGGCGATCCACGTTGGGTACACCGCGAGTATCAGCAGATTGAATGCAACCCAGATCAACCAAGCATAGAGCCACCACCATTGTCCGGCCTGCTCCATGACCCACAAAATACAGGCCACCAGCGGAATGCCGAGCGCCGCCGCCAGCGCTAAGTGCTTCAGGGTATCGGCGAGAAACAGGCCTGGCGTCATCTTGTTGAAGCCGAAGCGCTGTTCGATCACGAAGGTGCGGTACCAGCTGAACGGCAGGTCGAGCAGCACCATCAGCGCCGCGAGCCCGACAATAAGTGCGACGCCGCGCATTACGCCGGGCGCAAACCAGGTGCTCGTCAGATCGTGAAGCCACTGCAGTACGCCACCGAAAGTCAGTGCCGCAAGGAGCAGGCACTCGAACAATACGCTCACCATGCCAAACTTCGCTTTGCTGGTGCTGTAATCCGCCGCCTTTCGATGCGAGTCGATACTGATGTCGTTTGCGAACTCGTCGGGAACGCGATCGCGGTGGCGTTCGATATGCGCGATGTGGCGGCGGGCAAGCCACAGTTTGGTGATGGTGGCAACGGCAAGCGCGGCGAGAAAAACTACCGAGAAGGTCTGCATGGGGCGAACATTATCCTATTGAAAGTGGAACTATGACAAAATATCGCGCTAATTGTTCGACCCGACCTATGCCCGCCGACCCTAATAGCCTGATCTGGGTGGACATGGAGATGAGCGGTCTCAACCCCCGCACCGACAAGGTGCTGGAGGTTGCGATTGTCGTCACCGACACCCACCTCAACACCATCGCGGAAGCGCCGGTGTTCGTCGTGCATCACGGCGGCGCGGTGTTGGACGCAATGGATTCCTGGAACAAATCCGCGCACGCCAAGTCCGGGCTCGTCGGGCGTGTCGCAGCCTCGCCTCATTCAGAAAGCGACGTGGAGAACCGCCTCGTCGAATTCCTCCAACAGCACGTGCCGCCTGGAGCGTCGCCGATGTGCGGCAACTCGGTGCATCAAGACCGCCGCTTCATGGACTTGCACCTGCCGCGTCTCGAAGCTTTTTTTCACTATCGCAATCTCGATGTCAGTACGCTGAAGGAGCTCGTGAAGCGCTGGAAACCGGAGCTTGCCGCAGGCTTCGGCAAGCACGGCAAGCACGAGGCGCTGGCCGATATCTACGAGTCGATCGAGGAGCTCAAGTATTACCGTCAGCATTTCCTCAGGCTGTAAGAGGAGCTGCTCGCGGTTGGGTCACGGACGCTCGTCTCGCGCAGCGCGCCAGATGCCGATTTTCACGAGCCGATGAACCCGCATCGCCGCAGCGGCATCGCAATGCTGGCGCTGGCTTGGACGGTCATCCTCGGCGGCCTCTACTGGATGTTCCACGGCTGGGTTGCAGAGCAGAACAACCCGAATACGGCTGCTGTCCTCCGACTGCAGCGCGGCGAGGTGACGCTGGAGCGCAGCCGCGCAGGCCACTATCTCGCCGAAGGCGAGATCAACGGCAAGCCCGCGACGTTCCTGCTCGATACCGGGGCTACCTGGGTGGCCCTATCCGCCAGGCTCGGGCGTGAGCTCGGCCTAAAGCGCGGTGCCGCGGTCACCATGCGCACCGCCAACGGCACGACGGTCGGCTATCAGACGCGCCTCACCAGCGTGCGGATCGGATCGATCGAGCTGCGCGATGTGGCCGCGCTCATCTCCGACGGCATCGATGAGGACATCGTATTGCTGGGCATGAGCTTTCTGAAACGGGTGGAATTCGTGCAGCGCGATGGCCGCCTGATCCTGCGCACGCTCGAGGCGGCGGGAGGAGGCGCAAGGTAGGCGTATGACGGCATGCAACGTGCCGCCGCGCATCACTCGAGCCTGATTTCGCCGTCGAGCGCGAGCTTCAGCGCGATCCCGTCGATGGTAAGCTCCATGTGCGCCGGCAACGCCTCATGGCCCTTGAGTCTGCCGTCCGCAATCGCGTTCGCGACGGCGCGCTCGATCTCGGTCTGGGAGCGCACGCCGACCATCTTCAAGAACTTGCGGATACTCATGTTGAAAGTCTCTTCGTTCATAGCGTCATTCCTTGTCGTAGGTGTGTGCTGATGCACGGGACTTCCCCGGAAGAGGCCGCTCAGGCCTTGCCAGCGTGCGTTTTGTAGAAATTGACCAAGCCGTTGGTCGACGCGTCGTGGGTGGTGACCGTGGCGTTTTTTGCGAGCTCTGCAAGAACCTGAGTGGAAACCCGCTTGCCGAGTTCGACCCCCGGCTGGTCGAACGCGTTGATGCCCCAGACCGCGTTCTGTACGAAGACTTTGTGCTCGTAGAGCGCCAGCAGCATGCCGAGCGTGCGCGGCGACAGCTGGCCGACCAGAATCGAGTTGGTGGGACGATTTCCGGAATAGGCGTCGTGCGCGCCCTCTCGCGCCGTCGCGCCGTTCATGAGGGCTGCCGTCTGCGCGAAGAAGTTGGCCAGCAGAATTTCATGGTGCGTCCCCCGCGGGTGATGCGGCCGGCAGGCAGCGATGAAATCCGCGGGAATGAGGCGCGTGCCCTGGTGCAGCAGCTGAAAGAATGAATGCTGCGCATCGGTACCGGGAGCACCCCAGATGATCGGTCCGGTCGCGTAGTCGACCGTTTCGCCGTCGCGGGTCACGCTCTTGCCGCTCGATTCCATATCGAGCTGCTGCAGATATGCCGGGAGCAGTGCCAGCGAATCGTCGTAGGGAATGATGGCGTGGGATTCGGCGCCGCAGAAGTTGTTGTACCAGATGCCGAGCATCGCCAGGATGACGGGCATGCTCTGCTCATAAGGTGCGCTCCGAAAGTGCGCATCCATGTCGTGGGCGCCCTGCAGCAGCTCCTGGAAGCGGTCGATTCCGACGGCGAGCGCGACCGGCAGTCCGACGGCGGACCACAGCGAATAGCGACCGCCGACCCAGTCCCAGAAGGGAAAAACGCGCTCGTTCGGAACGCCGAATTCGAGCGCCAGCCGGGTATTCGCGGTCACCGCCGCGAAGTGGCTGCTGACGGCGTCTGCGCCCAGCGCATCGATCAGCCAATCGCGCACCGAGCGCGCGTTGGTCAGCGTCTCGATGGTGGTGAAGGTCTTCGAAACGACGATGACCAGGGTCGCTGCCGCATCGAGCGGTGCGAGCGTGCGGTGCAAAGCATCGCCGTCGACATTCGACACGAAATGCACGCGCAGCGCCGCATGCGCATAGGGCGCAAGCGCCCGCACGGCCAGCGCCGGCCCCAGGTGTGAGCCGCCGATGCCGATATGGACGATATCCGTGCACGGCTTTGCGCCGTGCGCTCTGACCCGTCCGGCACGCACCTCCTCGGTGAAATCGCGCATGCGCTTCAACGTCGCCTGAATCTGCACCATCACGTCGCGTCCATCGAGCATCAGCGAGTGCGTATCGCGCAGTGCCGTGTGCAACACCGCGCGATTCTCCCCGAGATTGATGACTTCGCCGCTGAACATGCGCTGCATCTGGTCGCCGACGCCGCGCTCGCGCGCGAGCGCCATCAGGAGCCGCATGGTCTCGGCATCGACAAGATTTTTCGAATAATCCAGCAGGACCTCGCCGATGCGCAGCGAGAATTGCTCGAACCGCCTCGCATCCTTCGCGAACATCTGCTCGATGCGCGCATCCGCTAGCTTTTGGCGATGGGCGGCGAGCGCCTGCCACGAGCTTGATCGGGTAAGGGAGGACATGGGGGGACTGGATGGCAGCGGCCGATCTTATCTTTATTCTACTTCGTTTCAAAACGGCCTGCGCGCTCTCGGCTAGAATGGCACGACGATGGCGGCACGAAAACTGCGAGCATGGCCGGTGCGTTCCGCCACGAGTTCACCAGGCGGGGCGCATTGGCGCTGATCATTAATCTCCTGCCGATGCTGCGGCGATGAGATGACCATCACGCGCGCACTCGCCCGGGCATTCGGGAGCATGATGCATCCCCAGATGCTGGCGCTGGCGCTGTGGCCGATGCTGGTAGCGCTGGCGCTGTGGATCGGGCTCGCCTGGGTTTATTGGGACCACTGGTCGCAATGGCTGAGCGCCGCGATCACGGGCTCCTTCGCGAGCCAGTGGCTGTCCGCGCGCAGCCTGGACCGCGTTGCGCATTATTCGGCGCTGCTGCTGATCGTGCTCGCCGTGGCGCCGATGACACTGATTACGGCGCTGCTGATCGCAGCCCTGGTGGCCATGCCGATGATCGTGAACTTCGTCGCGGCGCGCGATCACCCGCAGCTCGAGCGCCGCCGCGGCGGCACCGTGATCGGCAGCGTCGTCAACGCACTCGTAGCGGTGTCGGTATTCGCCGTCCTGTGGATCATCACACTGCCGCTGTGGCTGACCGGATTCCTTGCGCCGCTGCTGGCCGTGCTGCTCTCGGCATATCTCAATCAGCGCATGTTTCGCTATGATGCATGGGCCGAGCACGCGAGCGCGGAAGAAATCAGGATCCTGGTCGCATCCAACCGGGGGAAGCTGTACGGACTGGGTATCGTGCTCGCACTGCTTTACTACATACCACTGCTCAATCTGCTGGTGCCCATTCTCAGCGGGCTCGCCTATACCCATTTTGCGCTGGCACGGCTCGCCGAGCTGCGCGCGCGCCGCCCGGCCGCACAATAAAAAGGCGCCGCGATTCCCGCGAGCGCCTCTCTGGCAAGCCCAGGACGGGCCGATGGCTTTGTGATTTGTTCTCTCTCTGGTGCTCCTGTCGCGAGCCGGCAGCTTCGAGCTGACCTGGCCCGCAGTATCCCGTGCCTACGAGTGCAGACGCTCGAAAATCGCCGCAATGCCCTGGCCGCCACCGATGCACATGGTGACCAGCGCGTACCTGCCCCCGGTGCGCTGCAGCTCGTAAAGCGCTTTTACCGTGAGCACCGCGCCGGTGGCGCCGATGGGATGGCCGAGCCCGACCGCCCCACCGTTAGGGTTGGTCTTCTTCGCGTCGAACTTGAGGTCGCATGAAACCGCGAGTGCCTGCACCGCAAAGGCCTCGTTCGATTCGATGACGTCCATGTCTTCCACCTTCAGGCCCGCTTTATCGAGCGCGATCTTGCATGCCGGAACCGGCCCTATGCCCATGATCTTGGGATCGACACCGGCGATTCCGTAAGACACCAGGCGCGCCATCGGCTTGAGCCCCTGCTTTTCGGCCGCCGCCTTCTCCATCAGCACGACCGCCGCGGCGCCATCGTTGATGCCGGAAGCATTGCCCGCGGTGACGGACCCGTCTTTCTTGAAAACGGCGCGCAGTTTCGCCATGCCCTCGACGGTCGCATCGGCGCGCGGATGCTCGTCCTTGTCGAATACGACCGTGCCTTTGCGCGACTTCAGTTCGACCGGCATGATCTGGTCCTTGAAATATCCTTTCTCGGTGGCGTTGACGGCACGCCGGTGGCTTTCGACCGCAAACTCGTCCTGCTGCTCGCGGGTGAGCTTCCACTGCTCGGCGATGTTTTCGGCAGTCATGCCCATGTGCACCGTGTCGAACGGATCGGTGAGGGCGCCGACCATCATGTCGATCGCTCCCCCGTCGTTCATGCGCTGGCCCCAACGCAGCGAAGGCATCAAGTAGCCGCCGCGGCTCATCGATTCGGCGCCTGCGCCAACCGCGACGTCGGCGTCACCCAGCTTGATCATCTGCGCCGCGCTGACAATCGCCTGCAGTCCGCTGCCGCACAGACGATTGACTGTCAGCGCAGTGGCCTCCTGCGGCAACCCCGCCTTGATACAGGCGACGCGCGAAATGTACATGTCCTTGGCTTCCGTGTGGATCACGTTGCCGAGCACCATCGCGCCGACTTGCTTGGGGTCGACGTGGGCGCGCTTTACCGCTTCGCGTATCACTTGTCCCGCCAGCTCCGAAGGGGCGACATCTTTGAGGGCGCCACCATAATCACCGATCGCGGTTCGCACGCCACTCAGTACCACCACTTCGCGTTCATTTGCCATGGAATACTCCTTAACTTGCTGATTAAGTTGATTTGATGCGAGTCTTGCGCGACTTCCTGCGACGCCCGGAAAAGACGGCTATTTTACGCGCCTGCGCGAGCGGTGTCGAGACTCGCGACGCCCCGCAGAGCCCACTCGGCGCCGGTGCTTGTCCAGCGCAGATCCAGCTCCGTTGCAGGCGAGCTCGGGCCGCAATCCCCAGCGCGGCATGAACGGCAGACTGGAGGCGCACCTCGTCCGCGCCGCAGGGCCAATCGCGCCGTGGGATAATCGTATTCTGCCCGCTTCAATCCCGCACATGTCGTCAGTCGCCCGTAACGTCGTGGTTTACCTCACCTATACCATCTGGGACGAGCAGGGCGCGCTGTTCGAGCAGTGCGATCTTCCCATCGGCTACGTGCACGGGGTGAATGGGGCGTTGTTTGCGAAGATCGAACGGGCGCTCGAGGGCCGGGCGGTCGGCGAGCGCGTGGAGGTCGTCCTCGCGCCTGACGACGGGTTCGGACCGCACAAGCCCGAGCTGACCTATACCGACGATAACGCCAACGTGCCGCCCGAGCATCGCCGCGTCGGGGCGGAGGTGCTCTTCGCGAATGAGCGCGGCGAAGAAATGCAGCTTCGCGTGACCCGTATCGCCGATGGCAGGCTCACCGTCGATGGCAACCATCCGCTCGCCGGGCAGACGGTCAAGTTCATCGTCACGATCGCGGCGTTGCGGCCGGCGACGCCCGACGAGA
>JBKJZR010000263.1:0-13284 GCA_046715035.1 Burkholderiales bacterium
TCACGTAATCATTCGCCGCCACGTTGGCCATACGCAGCATCTGGTCGACGACAACCTGCGGCGTCGGCACATACGGTCCGCCGCTCTTGAAATCGTCTGCGGCGTGGCCGGTCGAGCCCACTAGCGAACAAACTATCGCCAGCACGCGATACAGCGCTTTCTGTCCTGTTACGCTTCGCATATCGTTAATTCTCCGTGCACGTTGTCGGTCGTCATCACCGACAATTAAAACTCAGTCTTTCCGGAGTTGCACAGCCGGGCGCAAGCACTACCGCGATCATCGTTGCGAAGATGTTGAGTGCAGATGTTGGCTACGGTTTCACAAACTTGAGCACGAACTCATCGTTCGGCTGCATGGGCTTGAACACCGAGGCATCGCGCGGATCGGCGGGATTGCGCAGGAAGTGGCCTTCATCGACGAGCCGGAATCCCGCCGCCTCGATTTCGCGCCGCAGTACCGCTTCCTCGATGCGATGCAGAGTCTTGGTTTCGCTGACGCCGGTACCGGGACGTCCCGAGTGATCGGCGACCACGTACACGCCGCCGGGCTTGAGCGCATCGAAAATCGCGCGGTTCATCCTGGCGCGATCGACCCCGAGATGCACGGTGTCGTGATAGGCGAAATTGAAAGTGACGAGATCGAGATTGCGCACCTCGCGCGGAACCGGATCGTCGAATTCGCGCACCAGGTGCACGACGTTGCCCATCACGGGCTTCTGCAGCCGCTCGTCGAAGCGTCCCTTGACGATGTTCTCAAGGACACCGCGCGAATTCTGCGCGTACACCCTGCCCTGTGCACCCACCGCGCGCGCGAGGAGCTCGGCGTTGTAGCCGGCGCTGGCGCCCATGTCGAGCACCGTCATGCCGGGACGCACGCCGTAGAACGCCAGCAGCTGCGCCGGCTTGCGGCGCACGTCAGTGGCGCGATCGCCCTCGCTGCGATCCGCGCTCGCCAACAGCGGTTGGTAGTCGGCCGGCGAGCGCACGGCGTCGGTCGCGCAGCCGCCTGTCAGGAAGCCTGCGGTGATCGCTATCAGGAAAGTTCCGGTCTTCAGCGCTTTATTCATGGGCTCCTCAGCGTTTCGTCTGTTGTTTGCACGTCTGCACCACTTCCAGGGGCGTTTGCGCACTCTTGAAAGCCCGCTCCACCACGTCCTTGATCAAATCGAGCTCGGCGCGGGTGAACTTGCCGCTCGATTCGAGCTTGTCCGCCTCGGCCAGCACCTCGCCCAGCGACTGGCCGTGGTTGCGCAGCTGCACGGTCGTGTACGCGATATTGCCGAGCTGCTCGCACGTGACTGCGGCCCCGGCGCCGGCGGCGTACCAGCCCAGAGCTACGATCGTGCACAGGCGCGCAGTGGGCATGACGTGGGCGCTATGGTAATCCACTCCCGCTCGCGCCGCATCAGCATCCAAGGAAGCTCTGATAAGCCTCTACCAGTCAGCTTCCCCTGACTTAGGGGATTTACGAGGCCAAAGAGAGAAGCCCACCCCTTCCCAGGCCCCCTGGGGTCCGCCATCCCTAACCCAAGGTCGCCATATGTTCGCGGATGATCTCGCCGATGCCGCGGTCAGCGCGAAAACCGAGGCGCTGGGCGCGCGGCGTGGCAAACCGCGCTGGCCATCCCAGCACGATCGTTTCGATCGCAGGATCTCGCTCGAAGCGCACGCGTGCCACAGTCTCAGTGCCGGCCACCTCGCCGAGGGCCGCCAGCGCTTCCGCCACGCTCACCGTGATGCCGGGCGCGTTGAGTGTGCGATTGCCGCCCCACTCGTGCGCAGGCAGCTCGGCGGCGCGTATCAGCGCGTCGACCGCGCGGCGCGGCGAAAGAATCCACATGCTCGTCTGCGGCGGCACCGGACACACAGCCGGCGCGCCGCTCAGCGGCTCGCGCAGGATGCTGCTCATGAAGCCCGAGGCGGCGCGGTTCGGTTTGCCGGGGCGCACGACGATGGTCGGCAGCCGCAGCGTGCGGCCATCGAGATATCCCTTGCGCGTGTAATCGGCAATGAGCAGCTCGCCGATCACTTTCTGCGTGCCATAGGACGAGCGCGGCGTCGCTGCGCTGGCGTCGGTGATGACCCGGGGTAATTCGCCGCCGAATGCCGCCACCGAGCTCGTGAACACGCAGCGCGGCGCGACGCCACTGCGCCTGCAAGCCTCCAGCACCCCGCGCAGGGCGTCGAGGTTGACGCGCATGCCGAGATCGAAATCGGCTTCCGCGCCCGCACTGACGACAGCAGCCAGATGGAACACGGCGTCGAAACCCGGTGCGAAAACGCGTTCTATCGTTGCTGGATCGCCGAGATCCGCCTGCGCGCATTCGACGCGTGGATCCTCGATCCGGACATCGGGAAATGCCTGATCGAGCAGCACGAGCCGCGCCAGCGCGGTCGCCCCGCCGGGCCGTGACGCGAGGCCGCCGCGCCCGAGCAGGCTGTGCGCGAGCATCTGCCCGAGAAAACCCCCGCCCCCCGTAACCATGACGCGCATTGCCGGCGCGCTCCCCCGACTGGCGAAAGCGTTATGATCGGGGCTAACTGCCGCAACGCGCAACTCCGCCGCCGCCACTGCGCAACAACCCGTCCTCCGCTGCACGCGCAGCATTCTGCGTGTGGTGCGACCCGCATACGAGGAAAGTCCGCCTTGAAAACCGCAACGTGGTATTTCGACTTCATCTCGCCGTTTTCCTATCTGCAGCTCGAGGTCTTCGACCGGTTCCCGCGGGAGGTTGCGATCGCACTGCGCCCCATCGTGTTCGCCGGAATACTCAATCACCTGAACCACAAGGGCCCCGCCGAGATGGCCGGCAAGCGGCGCTTCACCTACCGCCACGTCCAATGGCTCGCGCATCATCACGGCATCCCGCTGCGCTTTCCGCCGGCACATCCGTTCAATCCGATTCGCGCGCTGCGGCTCGCGCTTGCGCTCGGCGCCACGCGCGATGTCGTGCAGACGATCTTCCGCTTCATCTGGCGTGACGGACGCTCGCTCGACACGCCCGCGGAATGGCATGCGTTGTGCGCGGCCTTGAGCGTCGCGGATGCCGACGAGCGGATCGCCGCGCAAGCGATCAAGAACGAGCTGCGGCGTAACGGCGAAGACGCAATCGCGCAGGGTGTGTTCGGCGTGCCTGCATTCGTGATCGACGGCGAAGTATTCTGGGGCTTCGATGCGACCGGCATGGTGGACGACTACCTGCGCGAACCGCAGTGGTTCGCGACGGACGAGATAGCGCGCATCGATGCGCTGCCCGCTGCCGCGTCGCGCGCATGAGCGCCGCCGCCGGGCTTATCGTGCGCCCCGCCGCGGACTCCGACCTGGCGGCGATCACCGGGATCTATTGCCACCACGTCCTCAACGGCCTCGCCTCGTTCGAGACCGAGCCACCCGACGCTGCCGAAATGGCGCGGCGGCACGCAGCCGTGGTCGCCCACGGGCTGCCGTTCATCGTGGCGGATACTGCCGGTGCGGTTGCGGGCTATGCGTATGCCGCGCTCTATCGCGCCCGGCCGGCTTATCGCTACACGGTCGAGGACTCGGTCTATATCGACCGCGCGCATACGGGCAGGGGTGTGGGCAGCGCACTGCTGCGTGCGCTGATTGCCGGCTGCGAGGCTGCCGGCCGTAGGCAGATGATCGCGGTCATCGGCGACAGCGCCAATTCCGCATCGATACGGCTGCATGCAAAGCTCGGCTTTCAGCACATCGGAACGCTGCCCGCCGTCGGTCACAAATTCGACCGCTGGGTGGACAGCGTGCTGATGCAGCGTGCGCTGGGCGCCGGCGACCGCCACCCGCCGGCGTGAGCCGTGCCGGTCAGACGCTCTCGTCGAGGCCGACGTTCGCGCGCCAGTCCCTGCTCTTCGAAAAATAGGGCTTGAGGCTGAACACGAACAGCACCAGGCCCAGGCCGAGCATGGTCACTGCGATCGGCCGCTGCAGAAAAATTCCGTAATCTCCTGCGCTCATCGCCAGCGACTGGCGCAGGCTCAGCTCCAGCATCGGCGCGAGGATCAGCCCCAGCGCGATCGGTGCGAGATCGTAGCCGAATTTGCGTAGCAGATAACCGAGCGCGCCCATCGCCAGCATGATCCAGACGTCGAGCACGCTGCTGCTGACCGAGTACACGCCGAGCACGCAGAAGCACAGGATGCACGGGTACAGGTAAGCGTACGGGATGCGCAGCAGATTGACGAACAGGCTGACCATCGGCAGATTGAGAATCAGCAGGACGACGTTGCCGACGTACATGCTCGCGACAAAACCCCAGAACAGGTGGGGCTGCTGCGTGATCAGCATGGGGCCCGGCGCAATGCCGTGCACCATGATCGCGGCGAGCATGACCGCGGTCACGGGCCCCGTGGGAATGCCGAGCGCGAGCATCGGCACGAACGCCCCCGTCGCTGCAGCGTTATTGGCCGACTCCGGTCCGGCCACGCCCTCGATCGCGCCCTGGCCGAAGCGCTCGGGGTGCTTGGACAGCCTGCGCTCGATGCCGTACGACACGAAGGACGAAATGATGTGCGCGGAGCCAGGGATGATGCCGATCAGGAAGCCGATCACGCTGCCGCGCGCGATGGGACCCACCGACATCCGGAATTCGTCGCGCGACGGAATCAGCTCGCGCAGTGTCGGCTTCTGCACCTCCGGCGGCGTCGGCTGTCCCGCCGCGAGCAGTATCTCGGAAACCCCGAACAGCCCGACCGCGACCGGCACGATGCCGATGCCGTCGGCGAGCTCGATCACCCCATAGCTGAAGCGCGTGTAGCCACTCATCGCGTCGATGCCGATCATTCCCAGGATCAGCCCCAACCCCGCCATCGCCAGGGTTTTCACCATCGAGCCGCCGCTCATGTACGAAAGAATGAACAGCCCCATCATCAGCAAAGCCGTGTATTCAGGCGGCCCGAAGCGCAGCGCGAACGACGCGAGCGTCGGCGCGAGCAGCATCAGCGCGATGACCGACAGCGTCCCCGCCACGAACGAGCCGATGGCCGCAATCGCGAGCGCGGGACCGGCCCGGCCGCGCTGCGTCATCGCATAGCCGTCGATACACGTCATCACTGACGCGGCTTCGCCCGGAATGCGCATCAGGATGGAGGTCGTCGAACCGCCGTACATCGCGCCGTAGTAAACGCCCGACAGCAGGACGATGGCGATAATCGGGTTCAAGCCGAAGGTGATCGGCAGCAGCAGGCTGATTCCCGCCAGCGGCCCGAGCCCCGGCAGCATGCCGACGAGGGTGCCGAGCACGCAGCCCGCGAACGCATACGCGAGCACCGACGGCGTGAGCGCAACCGAGAAGCCGAGCAGCAGATTGCTGACCACGCCTTCCATCAATGGCCCTCGTGCAAATGGA
This sequence comes from Burkholderiales bacterium, assembly GCA_046715035.1. Classification (GTDB taxonomy): domain Bacteria; phylum Pseudomonadota; class Gammaproteobacteria; order Burkholderiales; family SG8-41; genus PALSA-1004. The sequence goes on from JBKJZR010000263.1 coordinate 5,364, forward strand.
TTACATCCATTTGCACCTCGAATCTCCCCTCGCCCTCCGGGAGAGGGGCGGGGGTGAGGGATGAGCACTGGCAGTTCCGGGTGCTCATCAAAATCCCCACGGGCTGCGCGGCAATTGCACTCTGAGCAGTGTTGCGAACAGAAAATAGGACGCCAGCGCAAAACCGATCGCGACGGTGGCCACTGCCAGAGGCTTTCTACGCTCGACCACGCCGAGCAGGACGATCAGCATCGCGATCATCGTCAGGCGGTAGCCGATGCGCTCGAGGGCGAACGCCCCGAACGCGCACACGATGAGGATGAGCGCCGCACGGCGCGCTTCGGGCCAGACGACTGCCCCCAGCGGCGTCGACCGGCCGCCGAGCGCTGCCACCAGGATGCCCATCACACCGAGAAACACCGCGAGCGCGAGCGGCATGTAGCCAGGACCGGGATCGTGCAGCGAGCCCAGTGGATACGCGCGGTTCTGCCAGGCGAGCCACAGCGCGAACAACACCAGCAGCACGCCCGACAACTGGTCGTTGCGCAGGCCGCGTTGCGGGCCGCCGGGCACGCTCATGCGCTACTTCTTCTCTTCGACCTTGCCGACGATCTTGACGAGGGCCGCCAGCCGCTTGGCATCGGCTTCGAAGTACTTGCCGAATTCAGGCGCATCCAGGTACTGAATCGGCGAATTCACTTTCGCCATGACGCTCTTGAAATCGGCGTCCTCGACGCTCCGGCGCGTCGCGTCGCGCAGCACTTTGAGCACTGCTTCCGGCGTGCCGCGCGGCGCAAACATGCCCGCCCAGATGTAATACTCGATGTCGTAACCGAGCTCTTTGAACGTGGGGACGTCGCGATAGGAGGCGTGGCGCTTGCCGCCCCAGCTCACGATGGGGCGCAGTTTGCCGGACTGCACGTGGCTGCTGATGGCGGCGGGTCCGCCGGCGGTCAGCTCGACGTGCCCACCGAGCAATGCCGTGATCGCCGGGCCGCCGCCGGTGGTCGGCACGTGGCGCATCTTCAGCTGGGTTGCGTGCAGGAACATCTCCATCGGCATGTGCAGTGCGCCGTAGATACCCGACGAGGAGTACGACATCTGTCCGGGCTTCGCGCGCGCCAGCGCGACCAGCTCCTTCAGCGATTTCACCGGCAGCGAAGGATGCACGACCAGCACTGTCGGATCGGCGGAGATCAGCGCGATCGGTGCGAACTGGTCGAGCGCATAAGCGGGCTTGCGGTCGAACAGCGCATCGGCTGCGGGAATGACGGTGATGCTCGAAAGCGCCATGAGGATCGTGTACCCGTCGGGCTTCGCATTGGCAACGGCTGCATTGCCGATCGCCCCGCCCGCCCCGGGCCGGTTGGACACGACCACCGGCTGCTTCAGCACTTTTTCCAGCGCCGCGGCCGTCGGGCGTCCCGTGATATCGGCAACGCCGCCCGGCGGAAAGGGCACGATCATCGTGATCGGGCGCGATGGGAAGCTATCCTGGGCGACCGCCGGCGCGATGGCGCCGAGCGCCAGCCATGCTGCAAGCGAACTGCGTCTCATGTTTGCTCCTGCTATTGGTTATGGTGGGACGCCACGGCGTGCACGCAGCGAATTGTGCCCACGAACCCGACATGGCGTCTCCCTGATCGCCAACCCTTCTCACCCCGGCGGGAGAAGGGAGCGTCGCGCTTCCCTTCCCTCGAGAGCGAAGCGAGCGGGGCGAAGCCGACCGGGGGTGAGGGAAGGTTCATGGAAAGGCCAGTGGCAACGGCGCGAGAGGACGGTGTCCCGTGAAAGCATCGCGGCTGCGCACGTAGCGGCGATTCTACCGGCGATGTCCGGGAGCGGCTATGTAAAGTCAGGGCGCGGCGACGACGGGGTTTCTGAGCTCGCCGATACCCTCGATCGCGCACACGACGGTGTCGCCCGGCTGCAGATAACCGGTCGGCGCAACGACGTCGCGGCGCATCGGCTTCCTGCCGCCGAGCTCAGGATCGGTGCCCCACGCGGTGCCGCCCGGCGACCCCGTCGAGATCACCACGCCCGGACGCAACGTGACGAAGGTTGAAAAGAACGCGATCAACTGGGCGCAGCTCCAGATCATCTTGCCCGTGGTGTTGCTCTGGCGCAGCTCGCCGTTGACGTGCGTCGACAGCTGCAGGTTCTGGGGATCGGGAATTTCGTCGCGGGTGACGATCCACGGGCCGATCGGCGCGCACGTGTCGAAGTTCTTGCCCGGGCCGAGATTGTAGACGGACGATCCGTCGGGCCGCAGCGTCACCTGACGGTCGCGCGCGGTCACGTCATTGACGATCGTATAGCCGAACACGTGCTCCAGCGCGCGCTCCGCAGGGATATGGCGTCCCGGCGCACCGATCACGATCGCGAGCTCGGTCTCGTAATCGAGCTTGCGGGTGACGCGCTCGTCGCGTTCGATGGCATCGCCCGAGGCAATGACCCCCAGTGCGGTCTTGGTGAAGAATTCGGGATCCTTGCGCGTGACCGCGGGCTTTTCGTCGCGGTGATCCCAGTAGTTTTCACCGCTGCACAGCAGCAGCGACGGCACGATCGGCGCAAGCAGCTCGAGCCCCGCGCGCTGGATGCGCCCGGGACCGCCGGCGCGCACGAGATCGAGCGCGCGCTGCGCGAGCCCCATCGCGTTGGCGCCGGCCGCGATGAACGCGGCGGTGTCCGCGAGCGCCGCCTGTTCGGCTGCGCCCAGCTTTTCGCGCCCGAGGGCATCGCGCAGATCGGCCCCTTGGTCGCGGTCGAACACGGCGAGCCGCGCTTCGCCGCCGCGCTGATATCGCAGTAACTTCATCGCTGCACTCCTTGCCGGATAATATACACGCGGGGCGCGCCTAACAATAGCGGAGGCGCTCGCAACAGACGCGCAGCACTTCGTCGCCCGGACGCGCCCACCAGTCGCGCGAGAAGATCTCGACCTCGCAGTAACCGTCGTAGCCGGCCGCCTCCACCCAGCCGCGGATCTGCGCAATGTCAATGACGCCGTCGCCCATCATGCCGCGGTCGGTGAGCAGGTCGCGCGTCGGCACCAACCAGTCGCAGACGTGAAAAGCGAGCAGGCGCGGTTTGCCCGCGCGCCGGATTTCGGCTTCGAGCGCAGGGTCCCACCAGACGTGATAGACGTCCACCGCGATGCCCAGACCCGCGCCGAGCTCGTCGCACAGGTCGTTGGCCTGCGCCATCGTGTTCACGCAGGCGCGGTCGGCGGCGTACATCGGGTGCAGCGGCTCGATCGCGAGCGGCATGCCCACGGCACGCGCATGCTCGAGCAACGCGGCGATGCCGTCGCGAACCTGGGCACGCGCGCCCGCGAGGTCTTTCGACCCCGGCGGCAGGCCGCCGACGACGAGCACGAGACAGCGCGCCCGCAGCGTCGCTGCCTCATCGACGGCGCGACGGTTGTCGTCGAGCGCACGTTGCCGTCCGGCGGCGTCGACCGCGGGGAACATGCCGCCGCGGCACAGCCCAGTGACATCGAGCCCGTGCGCACGGATCAGACGCGCGGCTTCGGCCACGCCGCATTCGGCAAGCTTGTCGCGCCACGGTGCGATGCCGCGCACGCCGTGGCGCGCGCAGCCTTCGATGGCCTCGCGCAAGCTCCATTGCTCGCGCACCGTGGCGGTGTTGAGGGCCAGCAGCGCTGTGCCCGGTGCTCCGCTCACGCTTCGATGCCGTGCACCGCAAGGACCTGCCGCATGCGTGCTACGGCCAGGTCCGGATCGCGCAACAGACCCGCCGCATCGGCAAGCCGGAACAGCTCCGCGAGATGCAGGACGTTGCGCGCGCTCTGCTGGCCGCCCACCATGACGAAGTGCTGCTGGTGACCGTTGAGCCACGCCAGAAACACGATGCCGGTCTTGTAGAACCGCGTCGGCGCGCGGAAGATGTGACGCGACAGCGCAACGGTGGGGGCAAGGACATCTTCGTAGGCAGCGATATCGTTCACCGCCAGCGCCGACAGCGCATGCGAGGCGGCCGGCGCGATCGCATCCAGGATGCCGAGCAGTGCGTGCGAGTAGCCCTGCGCGTCGCCGGCGATCAGCTCGGCGAAATTGAAATCGTCTCCGGTGTACATGCGCACGCCGGCCGGCAGCTGTCTGCGCATCGCGATTTCCTTGTCCTTGTCGAGCAGCGAAACCTTGATGCCGTCGACTTTGCCCGCATTGCGCCGGATCACCTCGAGGCACACCGCCATGCCACGCGCATCGTCGCGGTGTCCCCAGTAACCCGCGAGCGCCGGATCGAACATGTCGCCTAGCCAGTGGATGATCACCGGCTCCCTGACCTGCGCCAGGACGCGGTCGTAGACGCGCGCGTAATCGTCGGGCGATTGCGCGCATGCCGCGAGTGCGCGGCTCGCCATCAGGATGATGCGGCCGCCGAGGTGCTCGATAGCGGAGCACTGCTCCTCGTACGCGGCGATCACCTCGGGTATCGTCAGATCGGGACGTGGCGCGAGCTGGTCCGTGCCGGCGCCGGAGGCGACTGCGGCGCCCGGCACGTCGCGTGCTGCGTCGAGCGTGCGCCGGATGAGCTCGAGAGAATGCGGCCAATCGACTCCCATGCCCCGCTGCGCGGTGTCCATCGCTTCGGCGACGCCGAATCCATGCGCCCACAGATGCCGGCGGAATTCGATCGTCGCGTCCCAATCGATGGCCTGCTCCAGCCACGGCTCCTGTGCCGACAGCGGGTCGGCGACCACGTGCGCTGCGGCGAGCGCGATGCGGTTAAAGGCGCCGGTGGGCTTGGCGAACTGGCGCGGTTCACGCACCTGGTAGGGTTCGATGCGGCCGCCCGCCGCGGGCAGCTTGATCATGTGCAGGGCATCGCGTTTCATCGGCCGCTCCTCGTTCGTGTTTTCGTCGCGCGCGTTTTCCCTCCCCGCGCATCGAGGCCCGGTACTTCGAGCCATTTGCGCTGCGCCCAGCTTTTCAGAGCAAGGTCGACGAGCTGCACGCCTTTCGCGGCTTCGAGCAGGTCCCAGCGGAAAGTTCCCTCGCCCGCGACGTACTTGAGGAACAGCTCCCACTGCACTTTGAACGCATTGTCGTAGGTCTCGTTGTCGGGAACTTCCTCCCAGTTCGCGAAAAAATCGATCGGCTGCGCGATGTCGGGATTCCACACCGGCTTGGGCGTATTCACGCGCGCCTGCGTGTAGCACTGCCGCAGTCCCGCCACCGCCGAGCCGTGGGTGCCGTCGACCTGGAGCGTCAGCAGGTCATCGCGTCGCACGCGCACGCTCCACGAGCTGTTGATGTGCGCGATCACGCCGTTGTCGAGCTCGAACGTCGCGTACGCCGCGTCGTCCGCCGTCGCCGCGTAGCGCCCGCCCTGCTCGTCCCAGCGCGCGGGGATATGCGTCGCGCCGAGGCACGACACCGCGCGCACTTCCCCGAAAAGATTGTCGAGCACGTAACGCCAGTGGCACACCATGTCGAGGATCACCCCGCCGCCGTCTTCCTTGCGGTAGTTCCACGACGGACGCTGCGCGGGTTGCCAGTCGCCTTCGAATACCCAGTAGCCGAACTCGCCGCGCACGGAGAGCATCTGCCCGAAGAATCCGCTGTCGCGCAGCCGCTTGAGCTTGAGCATGCCCGGAAGCCAGAGCTTGTCCTGCACGACGCCGTGCTTGATTCCCGCCTTCTTCGCGGCGCGATAGAGGTCCATTGCTTCGGCGAGCGTGGTGGCGACCGGCTTTTCGCAGTAGACGTGCTTGCCGGCCGCAATCGCCTGCTTGAGCAGCCGCGGCCGCAGCTGCGTCGAGGCGGCATCGAAGAACACGGTATCGTCGGGATTGCGCAGCGCGCCGGCGAGATCGGTCGTCCAGCGGGCAACGCCGAATTGCTGCGCCAGGCGCCCGACCTTGTCGGCGTTGCGGCCAACCAGGATGGGATCGGGCATGACCCGCGTGCCGTCGCGCAGCGCCACCCCCCCCTGCTTGCGGATCTCGAGGATCGAGCGGATCAGATGCTGGTTCATGCCCATGCGCCCGGTGACACCGTGCATGATGACGCCGATGCGTTGTTCAGCCATGTCGATCCCCCTGTCGTGGGTGAGCGCGGGCGAGCTACTGCGCCTTGAGCCCGGCGGCCTTGACGAGCGTGATGTTCGCGGCGAGCTCCTCCCGGATGTACGCATCGAACTGTTCCGGCGTCATCGTCATCGCATCGGCACCCAAGTCGGCGAAGCGCTTCTTCACCTCGGCCGAGGCCAGCGCTTTCTGCGTTTCCTGGTAGAGACGAGTGATGGTCGCGCGCGGCGTCTTGGCGGGTGCGAGCATGCCGATCCAGAAGGTATATTCGGATCCGGGTACGCCTGCCTCCGCGGTCGTCGGCACGTCCGGCAACACCGACGAGCGTTTCGGCGAACCGACCGCGAGCCCGATCAGCTTGCCTTCCCTGATGAAAGGCAGCGCCGGGGCCACCGGGCAGAAATAGAAATCGACCCGCCCCGTCATGACTTCGACCAACGCATCGGGCGAACCCTTGAACGGAATGTGCGTGCCGTCGAAACCGGCGCGAAACCTGAATTTTTCCGCATTCAGGTGGGTGGCCGAACCCGCGCCCGCCGACGCATAGTTGATGCTGCCGGGCTTGGCCTTCGCCGCGGCGATCAGCTCTGTAACCGAGCGTATTCCCTTGGTAGGCGAAATGACGAGCACATTCGGCAGACTCGCGAGCGGCATGATGCCCGAAAAATCACGCACGGTATCGTAAGGCAGCGTCGCGTACATCGCCGGATTGACCGTGTGCGACGAGGAATGCAGCAGCAAGGTATAGCCGTCGGGCTCGGCCTTGGCGACGACCGCCGCGCCTATCGTTCCGCCCGCGCCGCCGCGGTTGTCCACGATCAGATTCTGGCCGAGGTTGGCACCGAGGCGATCACCCACCGCGCGCGCAATGATGTCGGTCGTGCTGCCTGCGGTGAACGGCACGACCAGCCGGATCGGCCGATTCGGATAGCCCTGGGCGTCGACCGCACCGGCGCTCGTCGCCAGCGTCAGCGCGCACCACGCCGCCGCTTGCAACATCTGTCTTTTGTACATGGTTTCCTCCTTGGTTGAACAGCTGGCCGGGCAAGCTTCGGTCGAGCTTTTGCTATCGGTTGCGGCACCCTGATCCATGCGAAGTACCACGGCAATCCCGAAAAATCAGGATCGCTGTCATGGGTTGCCAGCGCCCGGTCGTGCTACTCGACGGGGTTTTCGAGCGTGCCGATCGGCTCGATCGTGATCGCGACGCGATCGCCTTTCTGCAGGAATCTGGGCGGATTGAAGCCGATACCGACGCCGGCACACGTCCCGGTGGCGATCAGGTCGCCGGGCTCCAACGTCATCACCCGCGACAGCGTCGCGATCAGCGTCGGAATGTCGAATATGAGCTGGCTGACGCGCGCATCCTGGCGCACTTCGCCGTTGACCCGCGTGATCAGATGCAGCTGGCCGACGTCGCGCACTTCGTCGGCGGTGACGATACACGGACCCATCGGACAGTACCCGTCAGGGCTCTTGCCGAGAAACCATTGCTTGTGCTGGTTCTGCAGGGTGCGCGCGGTGACATCGTTGACGATGGTGTAGCCGTAAACGTGATCGAAGGCAGCGGCCCTGGCGATGCCGCGCCCACCGGGCCCGATCACCACCGTGAGCTCGCCCTCATAATCGGTCGATTCGGTGTAATCGAGATAGCTCGGTATCGGCTCGCCCTGCGCGATCACCGAGTTGGGCCATTTGGTGAACATGATCGGCAGTTCCGGAATCGCGTCCTTGCCCGCGCTGGCATCGAAGCCGCTGTCGTGAAACTCCTTCGCGTGGTCATGGTAATTCTTGCCGACGCACAACACGTTGCGCGCGGGACGCGGAATCGGCGCGTGCAGTTTCACAGTATCGAAACCGAGCCGGCCTGCGCCGCTCTTGACCGCG
>JBKJZR010000264.1:0-6376 GCA_046715035.1 Burkholderiales bacterium
GCGCGGTGTCATGGAGCACCGGCTGCATCCGTTCGAGGATATCAACGGCGGTGCGGCCGGCGTCGACGGACATGGCGCGACGCCGCATGAGCGATCGAATTACGTTCACGACCTCCTGCCGCCACAGCGCCGGCGCATGGTACGGCTCGCGTCTGGCGCGCAGCCGGACGCCTCGGCTATACGGCGTGGCCTGCTTGCCCACCACCCAAGCGACGGCGACGGAAGCGTCGAGAATGAATGCCATCAACGGCGTCCTTCGTCGATCAGCTTGCGGATGCTCACCCGCCCCTTGATTCTGACGCTCTTGCGAAATGCTTCTGCCTCATCGAGCACCGCCGAACGGTCCCACTTGGCTGCATTCGCCGGCACCAGCTTGGCAACCACGCGACCGCGTTTGGTGATGACGGTCGCCCGTCCATTCTCGGCGCGTTCCACCAACTCCGAAAAGTGTGCTTTTGCGTCGTAGACGCTCATTCGCTCCATTAGGATATCCTGACTAGTCAGATGTCAGACAGTCTACGGAACTCAAGGGCCCGGTGCAATCCGGGCCCGTCCGAGCGGCGAGAACTGGATGTCAGCTTATGTTCTATCCTCAGCCAGCGCGAAACCCATCAGCTACGCGATCAGGAGGGCGGGGCTGCTCCCTGCGGTTTTGGGACCAGCCAAAGTTCAGCATCACCATCGACAACCCTCCGCTCGAGCTGCCGGCGCAAATCAGCATCAACTCCTCCATACGTCCGGGGTGTAATGGATTCTCGGATCTGCGTAAATTTAAGCTAAACTAGTTGTTCTTTCCGACCGCAGCTTCGCCATCCGATGTCCGCTCGCTGCAGTACGCCTGGACCGCTCGCCAACCGCATTGCGTCCCTATCTCTGACGCCATGCTGAATCCCGCCACAACCGCGCGTCGCGCGATCCCCTCGGTCGACCGGCTGCTCAAGCTCGCTGCCGTTGCCGCTCTGGTTGCCGAACACGGCCACCCCCTCGTCGTAGAGACCATCCGGGTCGTGCTGGACGAGCAGCGCGCGCGGCTCGACCGCGATGCCATCGCCGCCCCCGACGAAACCGCATTGGTTGCGGCCTGCGCTGCGCGTCTGCGTGCCGCGGCGCAGGCTTCGTTGCGCCCGCTATTCAACCTGACCGGCACGGTGCTGCATACGAACCTGGGACGTGCCCTGTTCGCGCCGGCAGCCGCCGAGGCCGTCGTCGCTGCGATGACGCGACCGGTCAATCTCGAGTTCGACGTCGAGAGCGGCGCGCGCGGGGAGCGCGATGCACACGTCGAAACGTGGCTGCAGCGACTCACCGGCGGTGAGGCCGCTATCGTCGTCAACAACAACGCAGCGGCCGTCTATCTCGCGCTCAACACGCTTGCCCAGCGCAGGGAAGTCATCGTTTCGCGGGGCGAGCTGATCGAGATCGGCGGGGCGTTCCGCATACCCGACATCATGTCGCGCGCCGGTTGCCGCTTGCGCGAAGTCGGCACCACCAATCGCACGCATGCGGGCGACTACACCGGCGCGATCGACGCGCGCACCGCCGCAATCATGAAAGTGCACACCAGCAACTATGCGATCCAGGGCTTCACGGCGAGCGTAACAGAAGCCGGGCTGGCGCAGATCGCGCACGCGCACGCGCTGCCGCTGCTGGTCGATCTCGGCAGCGGCACGCTGGTCGATCTCGAGCGCTATGGTTTGCCGCACGAGACGACCCCGCGCGAGATTCTCGCCGGCGGCGCCGACCTCGTGACGTTCAGCGGCGACAAGCTGCTGGGCGGTCCACAGTGCGGCCTGATCGTCGGACGCAGCGAGCTGATCGCGAAAATACGCAGGAATCCGATGAAGCGTGCCCTGCGCGTGGACAAGCTGACGCTCGCCGCGCTCGAGGCGACTTTGCGTCTGTATGGCGATCCCGACCGGCTGCCTGCCACGCTGCCGACGCTCAGGCTGCTGACCCGGCCGCAGGCAGAGATCGAGGCGCTCGCACACCGCGTCCTGCCGGCGCTCGCCACGGCGGCGCGTGATCATGCGGCTGCGACCGTGATTGCCTGCATGAGCCAGATCGGCAGCGGTGCGCTGCCGGTCGACGCCCTGCCGAGCGCCGGCATTGCGCTGACACCGCGCGGCCGCCGGCGCTCCGCGGTCGATACGCTGGCCGCGGCGTTCCGGTCGCTGCCGGTGCCGGTCATCGGCCGCATACACGACGGTGCGTTTATTCTGGACTTGCGGTGCCTCGACGACGAGCGCGGCTTCATCGCGCAGCTCGGCGAGCTCGAAATCGCTGAGCCGCAGGCACAATCTCAGGCGGCACACCTCACCCGATGAAAACGGCACGCGCTTCGTCAGCCACGGAAATCTCCGAGTGATCGTCGCCACCGCAGGCCACATTGACCATGGCAAGACGACGCTGGTCAAAGCGCTGACCGGCGTCGACACCGACCGCCTGCCGGAAGAAAAGGCACGCGGCATTTCGATCGACCTGGGCTTTGCATACTGGCAGTCGCCCGCCGGCCATACGCTCGGCTTCGTCGACGTGCCGGGCCACGAACGTTTCATCCGCAACATGCTTGCCGGCGTGTGCGGTATCGATTATGTGATGCTCGTGGTCGCGGCCGATGACGGTGTAATGCCGCAAACCATCGAGCATCTGCACATCGTCGATCTGCTGCACGTGACGCGCGGCATCGCCGTGGTGACGAAAAGCGACCGCGTCGCCGCCGAGCGCGTCGCTGAGGTCGTCGCCGGCGTGCACAGTCTGCTCGCGAACACCGCCCTCGCGCACGCGGACGTCATCGTGGTGTCGGCTACGCGCGGGGACGGCATAGACGCGCTGCGCACCCGTCTTGCCGATGCAGCGGCTGCCCACGCTACGCGCGCGCATGCCGGGCGTAACTTCCGCTACGCCATCGATCGCGTGTTCTCCGTCGCGGGCAGCGGAACCGTGGTGACGGGAACGGTCTTCAGCGGCGCTGTGACCGCCGGCGACCGGCTCGTCGTCTCGCCTGCAGGCGTGGAAACCCGGGTGCGCGCGATCCAGCAGCACGGGCGTCCTGCGCCACAGGCGGTCGCCGGCGAGCGCTGCGCGCTCAACCTGGCGGGCACCGGACTCGAATCATTGGGGCGCGGCGACTGGATCGTTGCGGCGCCGATCCACGCACCCACGCAGCGCATCGATGCGCGCATTCAGGTGCTGGCGAGCGAGCCGCATCCCATCAAGCACTGGATGCCCGTGCACCTGCACCTCGGCACCGCGGATGTCACCGCCCGCATCGCTATCCGCCGCGGCGCTGCCGTAGCGCCCGGCACGTCGGCCATCGCGCAGCTGTTGCTCGACGCGCCCGTATCCGCGCTGCATGGCGACCGCTTCATTATCCGCGACCAGTCGGCGACCCGCACCATGGGCGGGGGCAGCATCATCGATCCTTTCCCGCCGGCCACGCGCCGTCATACGAATCTCCGGCAAGCCCAGCTCGCTGCCCTCGAGCACGTGGAGCCGGCAGCGGCGCTCGCTGCATTGCTCGCCTGCACGCCGCAAGGTGTCGACCTGGCGCAGTTCGCACGGGCTTTCAATCTTGTTGCGGAGCGCAGCGCCGCACTGCTGGAGCAGACAGCCGCGGCCCTCGTCGACAAGGACCTGCGTACGGCGCTGCCGAAGTCGACGGTGGCGGCGCTGCGCGAGGCAGTGGTCGCAGCGCTCAGGCGTTTTCACGAGGAGTCGCCGCAGGCGCTCGGCGCCGACATCGAAGCTCAGCGCAAGGCGCTTGCGCCGGCGCTGGCGGCGCCGACCTTCCTCGCGCTGCTGCGCGGGCTGGCGGACGAGCACCAAATCGAGATCGCCGGATCGGCCGTGCGGCTGCCGCAGCACGTCGCAACCGCCAACCCCGCCGATGAGCGCATGTGGCAGGCGGTCAAGCCTGCGCTGGATGCCGCCGGGCTGAACGTGCCGCCGCTGCGTGAGCTCGCGCCTGCGACGGGACTCAAGGAAGCGATCCTCAAGGACTTTCTGCACCGCAAGAGCCGCACCGGCGCGCTGATCCGCGTCACGCCCGAGCGCTTTTATCCGCGCGCCACGCTCGCGCAGCTTGCCGCCATCGCGCAGGCGACCTCAGGCGCGGCGCCGGGCGGCCAGTTCACGGCGGCACAGTTCCGCGATCGATGCGGCCTGGGCCGCAGCCTGGCGATCGAAATACTCGAATGCCTGGACCGGCTCGGCATCACCCAACGCATCGGCGACGCGCGCAAAATGCGCAAGGATTTTGTGCCGCTGCTGGGCGCAGCAACGGCGCCGCCGCCTCCCACACCCAAGCCCGCCGTAAAACCGAGCCCGCAACCGCAACGGCGGGCGCCCCTGCATCAGTACAAACGCTGAGAGGACCCATGGCCGCATCCCATTTCGAAGTGATCGTCATCGGCGCCGGCATCACCGGACTTACCGCCGCCCAACACACCGCCAAGGCGGGCCTCGCCACCGCCAGCGTCGAAGCGCTGCTGTTCGGCGGCTTGGTCATCAACATCAACGAGCTCGAACCTGCGCCGGGCGACAGCGTCTCCGGCACGGACCTGGCGTCCAATCTGATGATGGAGATCAGCGAGCTCGGCGCTGCGAGCCTGTCCGAGACGGTGATCGCAGTGGCGCGCGAGGGCGATCAGATTGCGGTAACGACCGATGCGGGCAAACACCACGGCAAGGCGGTCATCGTCGCCTCGGGGGCCCGCATCAAGCCGCTCGGAATTCCGGGCGAGGCGGAGTTCGAACACCGCGGCGTCGCGCAATGCGCCGACTGCGACGGGCCTATGTACAAGGACGAGAGTGTGGTTGTCGTCGGCGGCGGCGACTCGGCGCTGCAGGAAGCATTGGTCCTCGCCAATTATTGCAAGCGCGTGCACCTCGTCCATCGCGGCCCCAAATTCCGCGCGGGCAAACATTTCGTCGACGCGGTCGCCGCGCGCGCCAATATCGAACCCGTATGGAATACCGTGGTGGAGCAGATCCTGGGCACGAAGATGGTGGACCGGGTGCGCGTGCGCAACGTCGGCGACGGCAAGACCGCCGAGATCGCGTGTGCAGGCGTTTTCGCCTATCCCGGGCTCGAGCCCAACAGCGATTTCCTGCCCCCCGAGGTCAAGCGCAATCCCGAGGGGCAGGTCGTCACTATAGAGTCCCTGCAAACGTCGCTGTCGGGCGTGTTCGCGGTGGGTGCCGTGCGCGCAGGCTACGGCGGGCTGCTCACGGACGCGATCGCGGATGCCAAGACCGCGGCGTCCGCGGTCGGTGCGCATCTCGGCAAATAAAAAAAGCTATGCTTCGCTTATAATCGGCAGCGAGCATAGCAGCAGTCAGTTCAGGTTACGGGAAGGGAAGCGCTCCCGGTGGGGCGGCCAGACTTCAAACCTGGTAGGAGCTGTTTACAGTTCTGCGTGGGTTCGACTCCCACTCTCTTCCGCCATCGCTTTTCGCAAGCGGGTCACCCAATCGACCCGTTGCGAGCCGGAGAATCCATGTTCCCGCCTAAGATCGCGATCAGCGCGTGGCTCTGCGCAATGCTGGCTGCGGTCAGCCCAATGCACGCCGCGACCGCGCAGAATTACCCGTCCGGCGCATACGCGGCGTCCAGCGATCCGCAACGGCTTATCAACGTCATCATCAAGCCCGAGATGATCGGCATCCTTGTCGCCGGCGATCCCGGACGCAATCAGTCGCGCGCGTACATGGGCAATCATATTCAGGGGCCGCCTTCGAGCCGGCGCGTCGAGCTGCCGCGGGGTTGGGCAGAGCGTCTGCAACAAACAAGCAGATAATCCTGCCGATCGCAGATGACTTCAGCAAAACAAACTCAACGCGGATGCTCGCGAGTCGCCGGACTCTCTCGCATACCCTAAAACTTGGAGCGCGCGATGGCTGCAGCGGAAGACGAGATAAGGATTCTGTCACCCACCGGAGTCTGCGGATCGGGATTCATCGAGAGCTCGTTCGAGAAAGCGTTGACCCAAAAGCCGCACGTCATCGGCTGCGACGCGGGTTCCACCGACCCGGGGCCCGCTTACCTGGGATCGGGCCGGACCGCGTTTCCCAGGGAAGCTATCCGCCGCGATCTGCGCTTGATGCTGCTCGGGGCGAGAAGGCTGGGCATACCACTGCTGATCGGTTCCGCAGGCACCGCGGGCGCCGATGTGCAGCTCGACCTCTTCCATGAGCTCGTCAAGGATATCGCCGCTGCCGATGGTCTTGATTTCAAGCTGGCTCTGATCCACTCCGAGCAAAAGAAACCGTATTTGCGCCGCAAGCTGCGCGAAGGCCGGATCAAGCCGCTGCACCCCGCACCGGAGTTCAACGAAGCCACCATCGATCGCAGCGAGCACATCGTCGGCATGATGGG
>JBKJZR010000265.1:0-3217 GCA_046715035.1 Burkholderiales bacterium
TTCGCGACCGCCGACCATTACGTGCCGACCGTGGATCGCGAGCGCGGCGTCGCGGCCGTCACCAACCCCGAGATGCGCAACATGATCGAGCTGTTCGCGCGCAATGTTCGCGCCAGCGGGATCGACAACTACTTCGACATGGGCGATCCACGGCAGGGCATCGTCCACGTCATCGGCCCGGAGCTCGGAATCACGCAGCCCGGCCTCACGATCAGCTGCGGTGATTCGCACACCTCGACGCACGGCGCCTTCGGCGCTTACGCTTTCGGCATCGGCGCATCGCAGTTGAAGCAGGTGCTCGCGACGCAGTGCCTGTGGCAGAAGAAGCCCCAGTCGCTGCGCATCACCGTCGAGGGCGTGATTCCGGCGGGCGTGACGGCGAAGGACATCGTGCTGGCGATCATCGCCAGGATCGGCACCGCGGGCGCGACGGGTCATACGATCGAGTACGCGGGCGACACCATCCGCGCGCTCACCATGGAAGGGCGCATGACGGTGTGCAACATGTCGATCGAAGCCGGTGCGCGGGCGGGCATGATTGCTCCCGACGAGGTGACCTATGCCTACCTCGAAGGGCGCAAGTTTGCACCCCAGGGCGCGCATTGGGACCAGGCCGTCAGGCACTGGCGCTCGCTGCCCACGGACGCCGGCGCGCGTTTCGACCGCGAGGTGACGCTCGACGCGAGCCAGCTCGCGCCGATGGTGACCTGGGGAACCAGTCCCGAGGAAGCGGCGCCGATCGGGTCGGTTGTGCCCGACCCCGCGACCGGCGCGGACGCCGACAAGCGCGAGCATATGCAGCAGGCGATCGCTTATATGGGACTGACGCCGGGCACGCCGCTCGAATCGATCCGCATCGACCGCGCGTTCATCGGCACCTGCACCAACGGGCGCATCGAAGACCTGCGCGCCGCCGCGGCGGTGCTGCAGGGGCGCAAGATCGTCATTCCCGCGTGGGTGTCGCCGGGCTCGACCGCGGTGAAGCGTCAGGCGGAAGCCGAAGGGCTCGATCGCATCTTCATCGATGCCGGCTTCGAATGGCGCGCTTCGGGGTGCTCCGGCTGCGCCGCGATGAACGGCGACATCGTGCCGCCGGGCGAGCGCTGCGCTTCGACGTCGAACCGCAATTTCGAAGGCCGCCAGGGCAAGGGCGCGCGCACGCATCTGGTCAGCCCGGCGATGGCCGCGGCAGCGGCGGTCACGGGCCGGCTCACCGACGTGCGTAAGCTCACCGTTAATCGAGGACTTACTTGAATGCAGCCATTTACGAAACTCACGGCCGTCGCCGCGCCGCTCGACCTCGCCAATGTCGATACCGACAAGATCATTCCGGCGCGCTTCCTGCGCAAGCCACGCGGCCCCGGTTACGCCGACCTCGCGTTCCACGACATTCGCTATAACGCGGAGGGAAGCGAGAATCCGGGCTTCGTGCTCAACCAGGCGCCTTACCGCAAGGCGCAGATCCTCGTGGCGGGCGCGAACTTCGGCTGCGGCTCGTCGCGCGAAGCGGCGGTGTATGTGATGTACGATTTCGGCATCCGCGCGGTCATCGCGCCCAGCTTCGGCGACATTCACTACGGCAACGAGCTTCAAAACGGCATGCTGCCGGTGATTCTGCCCGATGCGACATGCCAGCTGCTGCGCCGGCAGCTGCACGCGGAGCCCGGCGCAACAGTCTCCATCGACCTCGAGGGGCAGACCGTCACGGGACCGGATGGGGCAGTGCATCGATTCGAGATCGACGCCAATCCCAGGGAACGTCTGCTCAAGGGGCTCGACGACATCGGCCTCGTGATGCAACATATCGAGGAGATCAAGCGCTTCGAGCAGCGCTATCGCGAGGAAATGCCGTGGCTAGCATGACGCCGCACACGCACCGAAGGGAGACCGATCATGTTTGACAAGGAACGCTTCATCGAATCCTGCCGCGCCGCGCTCGGGGAGCCCGACCCGCAGGCGGCGATCCGCGAGCTTGTCGAGAGAGCTGTCAGCGAGCCTTCTGGAGTGATACAGACACTGGGCGAGCCGCAGCGCGCAGGCGTCGAGACGATCTACCGCGCCGATGACCTGACGATACTCAACCTGTGCTGGGGACCGTGCATGCAGTTCAAGCCGCACGATCACCGCATGTGGGCGGTCATCGGAATCTATACGGGCCGCGAGCAAAACATCTTCTTCCGCCGCAACGAGCACGGCCTGACTCAGCACGGCGCGAAGGAGCTCAATGTTAAGGACACGACCCCCTTGGGGGCCACGATCATCCACGCCGTGACTAATCCGCTCGATCAGATCACCGGCGCCATCCACGTCTACGGGGGCGATTTTTTTGCGACGCCGCGCAGCGAGTGGGACCCGCAAACGCTCAAGGAGCAGCCCTACAGCGTGGAAGACACGATGCGCGCGTTCGAGGCGTCCAACGCGCGGCTGGCGCCGCCCGCTCCGCGCGCCTAAGCCGTGTTTTTCATGCCGCCGCGCTGGCTGGATTGCCGGTTTGCATGCCTCGCACCAGCCTGGTCTAACAGCGCATGGCTGACCTGACGGGCTGGGTTCCCCGGCCGCAGCCGGCGAGAGTAGTGTTCGAAGGCCGGTATTGCCGGCTCGAGCCGCTCGACCCGACGCGCCACGGCGGCCAGCTTTTCGCTGCTTCGATGGCGCCGGGGGCCGAAGACCGGTTCCGCTACCTGTTCGACACGCCGCTCGACCGCAGCGCGTTCCAGGATTGGCTGGAGCGGTCAGCAGACTCCAACGATCCGCTGTACTACGCGGTGATCGACGCATCGACGCAGCGCTGCGAGGGACGGCAGACCTTCATGCGCATCACGCCCGAGCACGGCGTCATCGAAATAGGGAACATTCTCTGGGGACCGGCGATAGCGCGCACCCGTGTCGCGACCGAAGCGCTGTTCCTGTTCGCCTGCCACACCTTCGAGCACCTCGGCTATCGGCGTTTCGAGTGGAAATGCGATTCGCGCAACGCGCCTTCACAAAGCGCCGCCCGCCGTTTCGGCTTCTCGCATGAAGGAATATTTCGGCAGCACATGGTGTTCAAAGGCGAGAACCGCGATACGGCATGGTTCGCGATGGTCGACTCCGAATGGCCGGCGCTGCGCAGTGCCTTCATGCAGTGGCTGGAGCCGGACAACTTCGATGCCCAGGGCCGGCAAAAAAAGCGGCTCGAAGAACTGCAAAAGATCTAAGTGTGATGTCCCGTTGATAA
>JBKJZR010000266.1:0-16978 GCA_046715035.1 Burkholderiales bacterium
TCTGGTGTTCGAGCGCTCGCACGCTGGCATTCCGGACATCGACCCGGCGCAGCACCGGCTGATGATCCATGGCATGGTCAAACGGCCGATGATCTTTTCGATGGACGATCTCGTGCGCCTGCCGTCGGTGTCGCGGATCTACTTCATCGAATGCTCGGGCAACGGCTCGCGCGAGTGGCAGACGCCGTTCGCCAGGAGCGTGCAGATTAGCCACGGCCTGCTTTCCTGCGGTGAATGGACAGGTGTCCTGGTGTCCACCCTGCTGGATGAAGTTGGCCTACTGCCGGACGCCAAATGGGTGCTTGCAGAAGGCGCGGACGCGGCGGCAATGAGCCGCAGCGTGCCGATGGATAAATGTCTGGAGGACGCGATACTCGTCTATGGACAGAACGGCGAGATGCTGAGGCCCCAGCAGGGCTACCCTCTGCGACTATTCCTGCCGGGCTTCGAAGGCAACATGAGCATTAAGTGGCTGCGCCGGCTCAAGGTCGGCAGCGAACCGTTCATGACGCGCGAGGAAACCTCCAAGTACACCGACACGATGCCGGTCGGCAGCGCGCGCCAGTTCACGTTCATGATGGACGCCAAGTCGGTGATCACGTATCCCGCGCCGGACCACCGGTTGAAACAGCGCGGATTTCACGAAATTTCCGGTGTCGCGTGGACGGGCAACGGACGCATCCGCCGCGTGGACGTGTCGGTTGACGGCGGCAGGACTTGGCGGGAAGCGCAACTGCAAGAGCCCGTGCTCCATCGCGCAGTGACGCGCTTCCGGCTGCCGTGGAACTGGGACGGCCGCGACGCGCTCCTGCAAAGCCGCGCGATGGACGAAACCGGCTACCTGCAGCCGACCCGCGCGCAGCTGGTCGCGCAGCGTGGCTACAATTCGCAGTATCACTACAACGCGATTCAGAGCTGGAAGGTCACGTCTGGCGGGGAGGTGTCCAATGTGCACGCTTAGGCTCGCGATCGGGATCGCAGCTGCAATCCTTGCAGCATCGTCGCATGGGCAAAGCTACAACGTCGGCAGGAACGCGAACGCGCAAGAGATCGCGGGCTGGGATATCGACGTGGCGCCCGACGGCAAAGGCCTGCCGAAAGGCAGCGGCAGCGTCAGCCAGGGAAAGCAGGTCTACGAGTCGTCGTGCGCGGCATGCCACGGCGCGAAAGGGGAGGGTAAGCCCGCCGACCGGCTCGTCGGCGGAAGCGGCACGCTCAATAGCGACCGCCCGATCAAGACGATCGGCAGCTTTTGGCCCTACGCGACGACCATCTACGACTATGTCTATCGGGCGATGCCGTATACGGCGCCGCAGTCGCTCACAGCCGATCAGGTTTACGCAGTGACCGGCTATCTTCTGTACCTGAACGGCATCGTCGGACCGGACGCGGTGATGGATGCATCCACGTTGCCGAAGGTGCAGATGCCGAATCGCAGCGGTTTCCGTCCGGACGCGCGGCCGGACACGGCGAATGCTGCGTGTATGCGGGACTGCAAATAGGCGCAGCAGCAGCATGACCTGGCTTCGGTAGGTTGCCGTCGAGGCTTTCGATGGCGTCGCGCCACTCGGCCGGCGGATTCATTGACAATTCCTGAAACCTGTAAGGCGCAGCGCTGCTGGACCCTTGACTGAAGCGCATCTCGCGTCTGCCAGCCAGCCGAAGTGTCGGGGTGTGGCGACAGTAGCGCTTTCGTAGGCATTTTCCTACAATACAAACGGAATTTCGCTGACACCCCGTTCAGATTTTAGTGCATGCTAGCGGGTCGAAGTACCGGGAGTTGCTCGGCCCTGCCGCCGAGCCGGCTCTCGCCGCCAACTAGCATCACGCGAGTCGAAACGCTTGGCCATAAAAACGCGCGTCAGCGGGAGCCAACCGATGGGGGCTGCACAACGCGCGGCTCTCGTACACGAGAAAAGGCGACCCGCCGAGTGAGCGCAAGGATTCATAACTTCACCAACCGGTCGAATGGAATGAAAAGCGTCAGCGAGCATCGGCGATGATAAAGCACGATCAGCCCAAGGGACCGTTGAAGGTGCTTCAGGTCGAAGACGCCGATACCGACGCCGTGCTGATTGCGCGGCACCTGCGGAAGTACGGCTTTCGAGTCGAAAGCAAGTGCGTGTTTACCGAGGAGAGCTTCATCGAGGCGCTGACTTCGTTTGTCCCGGACGTCATATTGTCGGACTTCACGATGCCGACCTTCGACGGCTTGCGCGCGCTGGCACTGGCGCGCGCGCATGCACCAGGCACGACCTTCATCTTCGTGTCGGGTTCTATCCGGCCGCAGGATGCCGAGAATGCCCTCGAGCATGGGGCGTCGGCCTATCTTTGCAAAGATGACCTGGAGCAACTCGGCGCCGCCGTCGAGCGCACGTTAGGGCGCAAGTAAGTCCGCCGCAACAGCATCACGCACCGCCATTGGTTCGCAGCTCGATCGCGTCGCGGTCGGGTTCCACTTCGCACCCCGCAACCGGTCTTGCACGGCCCGGCGTCGGCACCCATACTCCAACGCCGCGCCAGCACTGGCCAGACCGACCCTGAAGGGCCATTCGCTGACGGAGGCCTCCGCCCATCCACAGGGACACTACCCCCATGTCCGCTCACCTATTCGCGCATGCCGACAAGGACGAGGCGCTCAGCCGGATGAAGTGGTTGGCGACGGGGCTGCTCGCGTTCGTTACCTTGCTGTTCGTCATCAGCCGCGTATTCGAGCATCGATATCCGGGTCTGGCCGTGGTCGCCGCTTTCGGAGAGGCGGCGATGGTGGGTGCGCTGGCAGACTGGTTCGCCGTGGTCGCGCTGTTCCGCCATCCGCTCGGATTGCCGATCCCCCACACCGCCATCATCCCCAGGAACAAAAGCCGCATCGCGCACAACCTCGGCGCGTTCATCACTCACAACTTCCTCGGCACCGAAACGATACTTTCGCGCATCCGTGCGTTCGACCCGGGCGCAAGACTCGCCGAGTCACTCACGCGTGCGGACGTTGCGGAAAATATCGGAACGTATGCGGCGAAAGGAATGGTCTTCTGGCTCGATGCGGCCGAGGATGCGCGGGTACAACGGTTCTTGCACGACACCGTAATGCAGCGTCTTGCTGCGGTCGAACTGGCGCCTTTTACCGGGGCCGTGCTCGATATCCTGACCCAGAATAAACGCCACCAGCAGCTGCTCGACAGGCTGCTCAAGCTTGTAGCCAATCTGCTTCTTCAGCGGGACACGCGAAGATCTCTTGCGGATCTCATCGAAGCCGACCTCAACGCGATGCTGAAGGCGATCAACTACAACAACTTCATCGGCAAGTACGCCGCCCGGAAAGTCGTGGTGGGTGCGACCCGCTTCCTGCAACAGGTTGCGGCGGACGAGCGCCACCCCGTGCGCCTGCGCTTCGATGAATTCGTTGGCGATTTCATAGCGAAGCTGAAGGACGATCCTGAATTCCGCCGCAAAGGCCAGCAGATTCGCGACGAGATTCTGCGTCAGCCCGAGATCGCAGAGTATTTCAAGAGCCTGTGGCAGCAGCTGCGCGGCTGGCTGCGCCGGGACCTGGAAAGCGCAGACTCTAGAATCAAATCTCAGGTTACGCGCGCAATGCTCGCGCTGGGGCAGAAGCTGCGCGACGATCACGCGATGCAGGCGTGGATCAACGAGCGAATTCTGGAAGTCGCGGCTCCGCTCGTGGAGCAGAACCGCGCGAAGGCCGGGAATTTTATCGCTGAACAGGTAAAGGCGTGGGACGAAGCTCACATGGTGCGTGAGCTCGAGCTCAACATCGGGCGCGACCTCCAGTTCATACGCATCAACGGCACGCTCGTCGGCGGACTGGTTGGTTTGCTGATCTACGGCTTTACCAGTCTGATTCGTGCCTGACGCGCACGCGGGAGAGGCCTCAGCGCCGGCCGCGCCCGGCGGGCTTGTGGTACGCTGTCCGATCTTCCGGATCTGGAGAAGATCAATGCGATCGTTGTGGAATGCATGCGCGTCGGGGGCGGTGGTCGCGATGATGACGGGCGTCGCTGCGGCGCAGACCTATCCCGTGAAACCGGTGCGTGTCGTGATTCCCTGGCCCCCGGGCGGCGGCAACGATATTTCGGGACGGATCATGATGCAGAAGCTGTCCGAATCGCTCGGCCAGCAGTTCTCCGTCGACAATCGAGGCGGTGCCGGAGGCACGATCGGTGCGGATATCGTCGCCAAGGCTCCGCCCGACGGCTACACGATCATGGTGCATTCGGTGACGCACGTCGCCAACGCGCATATGTACAAGAAGCTGCCGTACGACGCGCTCAGAGATTTCATCGGCGTCGGCCTCATCGCCGCACAGCCGGGCGCTTTGACCGTGCATCCCTCACTGCCCGCACGCTCAGTAAAGCAGTTCATCGCGCTCGCCGGCGCGCGGCCGAACGAGGTGCTGTATTCGTCAGCCGGCAACGGCAGTGGCCCGCATCTGCAGATGGTGTTGCTGGCAACCATGACCGGCACCAAGCTGGTCCATCTGCCTTACAAGGGTGGCGGACCCGCGGTGATCGCCTTGGTAGCTGGTGAGGCTCAGGCGTCGCTCGCAACGATAGCCTCCGTGATCGCCCACGTTAAGTCCGGGCGTCTGCGGGCCCTCGGCGTAACTTCAGCGCAGCGCTCGGGCGCGCTGCCCGAAGTGCCGACCATCGCGGAAGCAGGCGTTCCCGGCTATGAGATGAATCCGTGGATAGCGGTGTTCGCGCCGGCAGGCACGCCGCGGCCCATCGTCGACAAGCTCAACGCCGAAATCAACAGGGCGCTCAAATTGCCCGACGTGGCCCACAGCCTTTCGGGACAGGGGCTGGATCCCTGGAGCAGCACCCCAGAGGAAATGGGGGTGCGGCTGAGGTCCGATTACGACAAGTACGCTCAGCTCATCAGAATCACCGGCGCGACGATAGATTGACGCCCGGCGAGCAGCATTGACCCCTCTATTCGTATCCCTGTCGCGGATGGCGCGCATCGCCGTGCCACGCCTGATCACGCGCTTCGCGCTGGCGGCCGGGCTGGGCATGCTGGTGGCGTCCCCCGGCGCCGGCGCGTCGCCGTTCGATCACAATCCCGACGTCGAATTGTTCATCGACCAGCTCGCGAGCGGACATCAGTTCGAGCGCAGCGAACTGCGGCGTCTCTTTCGCCAGGCGAAGCTGCAGAACGGCGTATTGCGCGCGATGTCGCGGCCGTTTACCGCGCGTCCGTGGCACGAGTATCGGCTGAGTCAGCTTACCGAGGCGCGCATCCGCGGCGGAGTGCATTATTGGCAGAAGCATGCGGACATCCTAGCGAGGGTGAGTGCTGAATACGGCGTGCCGGAAGAAATTATCGTCGCCACGCTCGGTCTGGAAACGTCGTACGGTCAGCATACGGGCTCGAGCAGCGTTTTCGACGCGTTGGCAACGCTGGCGTTCGCATACCCGCCGCGAGCGGAATTTTTCCGCGGCGAGCTGCAACAGTTCCTGCTGCTTTCCCGCGAACTGAACATCGATCCGCTGCGCAGCAAAGGCTCGTACGCCGGTGCGTTAGGCATCTCACAGTTTTTGCCGAGCAGTTACCGACGCTATGCCATCGATTTCGACGGCGATGGCAGGCGCGATTTGTGGAGCCATGCCGACGCCATCGGCAGCGTCGCGAATTATTATCGGAGCTTCGGCTGGAAGAACGGACAGCCGGTGATCGTTGCCGTCGAGCGAAAGTCGGAAGCGCTCGATGGCGAGTTCGCTCAGTTCCTCGAGCGCGGGCTGCTGCCTCACGTAACGGTCGCCGCGGTCAGGAAAAGCGGCGTTACTCCCGCAGAACCCGTGCCTGACGACGCGCTGGTGAGCGTTTTCAGCGCCGAGACCGAAGCCGGGCCGCGCTACTGGCTGGGTTTCAATAATTTCTACGTGATCACGCGCTACAACCGCAGCGTCAATTACGCGCTGTCGGTATACGAGCTCGCACAGGAATTGCGGCGGGCGCGCCGCGCCGGCTAGCGTCAGCGCGGAAACGCAACGAGGTGATCGAGCTCCAGCCGGATGCCGATCTTTTCACCGATGGCGTGATTGTGATGGCTCGGCACCAGCGACATCACGCGGCCCCCCCCGGGCAGGCGCAAGGTATACAGGAATTCGGCGCCGCGAAACGCCTTGTGCAGGACTTCCGCCTGCAGACTGCTCGAATCGTCGTGCAGGATATCGTCGGGTCGCAGCAGTACATCGACCATAGCGCCGCGCTGCAACGCACCTGGCGGCCGCGTCTGAAACGTGCCCAGCTCGAGTTGCACCTTGTCGGCGTCGACCACCGTGCCTTCCAGGAATGTACCCTGCCCAATGAAGTCGGCAACGAAGCGCGTCGCCGGTTGATGATATAGGTTGTAAGGCGTATCCCACTGTTCGATCGTGCCGCGCGACATCAGCCCGACGACGTCGGCGATGTTGAACGCTTCGTGCTGGTCGTGGGTGACCAGAATTGCGGTTGCGTTCTGCTGCTTGAGGATGTCACGCACTTCGACGCTCAAGCGTTCGCGCAATTCCACGTCGAGGTTGGAAAACGGCTCGTCGAGGAGCAGCAGTTCGGGCTGTGGCGCGAGCGCGCGCGCGAGCGCCACGCGCTGTTGCTGTCCGCCCGAGAGTTCGTGTGGAAATTTGTTGCTCGCGCGCGCGAGCCCGACCACTTTCAGCAGTTCCGCAACGCGCAGTGCCCGCGCTTTTCTGTCCAATGGATGCAGACCGAACGCAATGTTCGCGGCGACGTCGAGGTGGGGAAACAGCGCGTAGTCCTGGAATACCATGCCGACGCGTCGTTTCTCTGGGGGCGTGCTGAAGTCACTGCGGCTTACCAGGACGCCATTCAGGCGTATCTCGCCTTCAGCCACGGGCTCGAAACCCGCGATGCAGCGCAAGACCGTGGTCTTGCCGCAGCCGCTGGCGCCAAGCAGACAACCGAGCTGGCCGCGCTCTAATGCAAACGACAGTCCGCGCAAGACGCGATTGCCACCGTATGCGTGCTCGATTCCCGCGACTTCGACCTGGGCAGGCTTCGCACCGCTCATCTCATGCGCGACATGCATGCCTCCATTATATCGACGCGGAACTCAATCAAGAATTGTTCTCATTTGCTTTGCCCGCGCCCGGCCCCTTTGCTAAACTTCCAGATATCGAGGTAAGTATTTGAAAGATATAACATGGGGCTTATGGGTGCGAGGTCAGCCATGCCGCTGCAACGCTGGGCGAAGCGGGCTCGCCGCCTACCCCGGGCTGGGTTTCTGACCGCGACCACGACCGTGATCGCGGTACTGCTCGCAGTGCCGATGGCAGTAGTGCTCGCCAATGTTTTCGCGCCGGGGCAGGGCGCGTGGGCCCATCTCGCCAGCACTGTGCTTCCCGAATACATCGCCAATACGCTCTGGCTTATCGCGGGCGTGAGCCTGATGGTCATCTTCGGCGGCGTCTGCACGGCGTGGCTGGTCACCATGTGCCATTTCCCGGGGCGGCGTGTGTTCGAGTGGGCTTTGATCCTTCCGCTCGCCATGCCGGCGTACATCATGGCCTACGCGTATACCGACTTACTGCAGTTCTCCGGTCCGCTGCAAACGTGGCTACGCGAAGTTACCGGCTGGGGTGCCCGCGAGTACTGGTTTCCGGAAATCCGCTCGGTCGGAGGTGCGATCGTGATGCTCGGGCTGGTCCTTTATCCCTATGTCTACCTGCTGGTGCGCGCCGCATTTCTCGAACAATCGATCGGCATCATCGAGGTCGGACGCAGCCTCGGGCGCGGCCCGTGGGGCAGTTTCTTCCGCATCGCACTGCCGCTCGCCCGTCCGGCAATCGCCGCGGGCACGACGCTCGCGCTGATGGAGACGCTTGCGGACTTCGGCACTGTCTCGTACTTCGCGGTGCCGACTTTCACGACGGGAATCTACCGCGCGTGGTTGTCTCTGGGTGACCGCGTTGCGGCGGCCCAGCTGTCGGCCATGCTGCTGGGCGTGGTGGTGACGGTGCTGCTGATCGAACGGTTGAGTCGCGGCGGCGCACGTTTCCATAACACCACCAGCCGCAAGCGCCCAGTGCGCTATCCGCTCCGCGGCATTAGCGCCGCCGCCGCCGTCGTGATCTGCTGCGTGCCGCTGGTGCTCGGTTTCGCATTGCCCACGGCTGTGCTGCTGCATATGTCGCTGACCGACGGCGACGCGCAGTTCGGTGCCCGCTTCGTCACGCTTACGCTCAATAGTTTCACGCTGGCCGGCGTGACAGCGGTGACCGGCGTCGCGCTGGCGCTGGTGATGGCTTACGCGTTACGCA
Organism: Burkholderiales bacterium; assembly: GCA_046715035.1. Lineage (GTDB taxonomy): Bacteria > Pseudomonadota > Gammaproteobacteria > Burkholderiales > SG8-41 > PALSA-1004. The sequence continues at coordinate 8,301 of JBKJZR010000266.1, forward strand.
TAAGGCCCGGGCCGATCACGCGCGTCGCCAATCGCCTGGCGGGTCTCGGCTACGCGATTCCGGGCGCGGTCATCGCCATCGGCATACTGGTGCCCGTCGCGCAGTTCGATAACGCGGTCGATGCCTGGATGCGTGCGCATCTGGACGTCAGCACGGGACTGTTGCTGACGGGCAGCATCGCCGCGCTCGTGTACGCCTATCTCGTGCGCTTTCTCGCCGTCGCGCTGCAGACCGTGGAGGCGGGCCTGACCAAGATCACCCCGAGCATGGACGAGGCCGCGCGCTCGCTCGGTGTAGGCCCGCCCGGCACGCTCATCAGGGTGCACGCGCCGTTGATGTGGGGCAGCCTGCTGACCGCAGGCTTGCTGGTGTTTGTCGACGTGATGAAGGAACTGCCGGCGACGTTCGTCATGCGGCCGTTCAACTTCGATACGCTCGCCGTGCAGGCCTACAACCTCGCGGCCGATGAGCGGCTCGCGGAGGCGTCGACTTCCGCGCTGGCGATCGTGGCGGTCAGCGTGCTGCCGCTGATCGTGCTGTCGCGGCGCATCGCACGCACGCGCGCCGAGCCGGGGCAGACAAGCGAGTTGCATCCCGTCCCCGTCCCGCCGGTCTGAAGCATGTCAGGCGTTGCGGCCCCGGTTCATTTATAGCCGACCCGATCGAAGATGCGCTGCGCGACGGGCTGATTCCTGCCGATCACGCCGATGTTCAGGGGATCCGCCTTGAAACTGCCGAGCAGCTTGAGCGCGGGGTTGGTGCTGGCGACTCCGGGTACTACGGGCCATTCGTTGTTATCGTCGGCGAAGTAGATCTGTGCCTGGTCGCTGGCCAGATACTCGAGGAATCTCAGTGCCGCATCCTTGTTGGGGGCGTGCCTGAGCATCCCGGCGCCGGAAATGTTGACGTGCGTGCCCCGACCGTTCTGGTTCGGCATGATCACACCGATGCGCTCCGCCAGTTTTTTCTCGTCGGGCTTGTCGGAGCGCAGCAGACGCGCGTAGTAGTAGGTATTGGCGATCGCGATGTCGCATTCGCCCGCAGCGACGGCCCGCAACTGGTCGGTGTCGCCGCCTTTGGGGGCGCGCGCGAGATTGTCCGCTACGCCTTTCGCCCATGCCTCGGCTTTCTGCTCGCCGAGCGCACCGATGATCGATCCCATCAGCGAGAGATTGTAGACGTGGCTCGCCGAGCGCGTGCAGATGCGGCCCTTGTAGCGCGGAGCGGCGAGATCTTCGTAACTCGCCAGTTCCGCGGCGCTGACTTTGGCCTTGTTGTAGGCGATCACGCGGGCGCGCATCGAGAACCCGAACCAGTGGCCTGCGGGATCTCGATACTGCGCGGGAATGCGGCTCTCGAGAACTTTCGATTTCACGGGGGCAAACAAGCCCATCTCCTGGGCGCGCCAAAGGCGCCCGACATCGACCGTGATGAGGACGTCGGCCGGGCTGTTCTGACCCTCGTTCCGGATGCGTTCCATCAGCGCGTCTTCACCACCTTCGATGCGATTGACCTTGATGCCGGTGGCCTTGGTGAAGTCGCTGTAAAGGGCCTCGTCGGTCTGATAGTGTCTCGCCGAGTAAAGATTGAGCACCATGCCCTGCGCAAACGCAGACGCAGCGGTTCCGGCGACGAGTGCCGAGACTGCCGCGACCAGACTCCAGCGGTGGGTCCGCCCGGTCAGGGCTGGCAACCAGGGTTTGCGCCACAACGGTTTACGCATTATTTGGCTCCTGTGACTGTGAGTATAATGAGAACGATTCTCATCTCATACTAATGAGAACCATTATCATTTGTCAAATATGGCTAAAAGCAGCTCAGTCACCGTTATCGAGGAGGTAAAGCTTTGCGTTGCACCGTGATATTGCTTCTGCTGAGCCTGGGGGGATGCAGCGTGTTGCCGCTCAATCCGCCGCCGCCCAAGCCGGCCATCGTGACGCTGCCGCAGCCCGAAACCCGTGCGCTCGCGCCAAGGATCGCGCTGGCGCTGGGCGGCGGTGCCGCACGTGGCTTCGCGCACATCGGCGTCATCAAAGCGCTGGAAGCGCACGGCATCACCCCCGACATCGTCGTCGGGACCAGCGCGGGCAGCCTGGTCGGTGCCTTATATGCTGGAGGCTACGGAGGGTTCGACCTCCAGCGCGTCGCGCTGCAGATCGAGGACACGCTGGTCACAGACTGGTCGATCCCCGATCGTGGATTCATCAAGGGTGAAGCGCTGCAGGGTTTCGTCAATCAGGCGGTCCAAAACAGGCCGCTCGATAAACTCAACAAGCCTTTTGCCGCGGTGGTAACCGATCTGCAAAGCGGTGACCAGGTGGTATTTCGCGTGGGCAATACCGGCATGGCCGTGCGCGCTTCGAGCGCGGTTCCCGGCGTCGTTCAGCCCGTCAGCATCAGCGGCCGCGACTACGTCGACGGCGGCCTGACGAGCCCGGTGCCGGTGCGTGCCGCGCGCGGCATGGGCGCGGATGTGGTCATCGCCGTGGACATTTCCAACGTGCCGCGCTTCGGCAAGACCAAAGACAGCGTCGACGTCGTCCTGCAGGCGTTCGCGATCATGGCCCAGCGGCTCGCCGCACACGAGCTCGCCGAAGCCGACGTGGTGATACGCCCCGAGACCGGGACGATGCGCGGCACCGATTTCGGCAACCGGCACCTGGCCATCATTGAAGGAGAGAAAGCGGGACTTGCGGCGATTGCCGCCATCAAGCAGAAAATCGCCGAGAAAACGGCGAGAGTACCTAAAAACTGACGCGGCGTGCGCCGTTGTAGCGCGTCTGCCAGTAGCGCTCGCCCATGTCGACGACCTGGACCTCTCGGCCGCGGCTCGGCGCATGCACGAAACGCTGCTCGCCGATATAAATGCCGACGTGGGAATAAGGCCGGTGCCGCGTGTTGAAGAACACCAGATCGCCGGGCTGCAGTTCCGTCTTCTCGACCCTGTCGCCGACCTTGCTCATGGCTTGCGAGTCGCGGGGGAGCACGAGCCCGGCCACCGAGCGGAATACATGGCCGACCAGGCCGCTGCAGTCGAAGCCGTCGTCGGGGTTGTTGCCGCCGAACTTGTAGTTAACGCCGATCATTGCCAGGGCGTTCACCACGAGCTCGCGTGCGCGCTCGAGGTAACCCGCGCTTCCAGTCAGAGCGGCTATCGCGGCTGCCTTGGCGCCTCCTGAAGCAGTCGCGGGCTCGTCGGCTGCGCGGATCGATACGGGAATGCAGAGCGGGAGGGCTATCAGCAGGGCGGGGAGCATTTTCATCGGCGCGACTATAAGGGGACATAGCGGCGCTTGTAAAGCACTTGATTCGGCAGATCGCAGTGGCCAGGCTGGCGGCATTGTTTAATGTAAATTCTGGATATAAGAGATAATAAACTAATTATAAATCAGTTTTTGATACTTAAACAAGAAGCGTTTGCCCAGCGAGCACGCCGGGCTTGGGGTTACTTCAAACGCTGCTTCCCCCACGCGGGCCGAGCAGTATCCACACGATCAGCCCAATGACCGGCAGCAGCACGACGAGCAGTATCCAGAGCACCTTGCTGCCGTTGCTCACCCGGCTCTGGGAAATATTGACGATCGCCCAGATGTCGGCGGCGAGGATCAGTATTCCCCAGATCCCGTAGAAAGGCAGCCTCATCGGTGCGCTTCGGCGATTTGGTCGTCGAGCGTGTAGAGCTTCGCGTCGACGCGGCCCGCGTTGATCTCCAGCACGCCCACCGAGACGGGGAGCCGGAAACGGCGCGGGCCGGCGCTTCCCGGGTTGACGAACAGCACGCCTCCCCGGCGTTCGGCGCAGGGACGATGCGAATGACCGTGGACGACGACGTCGAACCCTGCCGCTGCGGGGTCGCAATCGAGCTCGTCGAGATTATGGATGACGTGGATCGTCACGCCCGCCAGCGTCATGTTGCGGGTGCAGGGGATCGCATCCGCCCATGCGCCGCGATCGTTGTTGCCGCGTACGGCGTCGACTTGCGCGATCATGCCCAACTCTGCCAGCACTGCGGGAGTGCAGATGTCGCCGGCGTGAATGATGCGATCGACGCCGGCGAGCGCCTGTTTCGCCTCGGGCCGGACCAGGTCGTGGGTATCGGAAATCAGTCCGATCCTGAGCCGCTCCATCGTCAGTCCACGATGAACAGACGGGCGCCGCTGGCGGTCGAAGAGCGGTGCGCCTCGGCTTGGTCGGCTACCTGATAGGACATCCCGGGCCGCAGTGTGAAGCTGCGCCCGTCCTTGAGCTCCGTGTGCAATTCGCCGTCCAGGCACAGCAGGATGTGCCCTTTGCTGCACCAGTGGTCGGCGCGATAGCCCGCGGAATACTCGACCATACGCACGCGAATGCGGCCGAACTCCCGCGTGCGCCAGTGCGCTACGCCGGTTTCCCCCGCGTGCCGGGTGGGCTCGATGGTCGACCAGTCGGTCGTGCCGAAGGGTATGCCTGCCATCTCCATTTGCGTCTCCGTGTGCGTTGAGCGGCCAGGCAATCGCGCTGGTCGGTTCGCCGGACAGATTGTAAACCGGCGCGGGTGCTCAACCGGGCGCGCTGCGCAGGTTCAGCAGCAGTGCCCGCATCGACAGATACAGCACCACGCCATTCAGGATGTGCCACAGAAAATGCGTGCCGGTCGGAAACACCGTGCACACCGCCTGATCGAGTGAGCGAAACGCGACGGAGACGAGGAAGACCCCGGCAGTCGCCAGCAGCAGCCCGCGTTCGACTCGCCGCGTTCGGTAGTGATATAGCGCGAGAGACGCAATCAGCGCGAGGGCGGGCACGTAGATCAGCGAGCCGTTCATCAGGTGCGGGAACTGGCGGCTGAAGACGGTCGCGATCAGATAGACCGCTATCGCCAGCGCGCAACCACCCCTGTGCAGCTTCATGACGGTGCGCAGGTAAAGCCACGCGTACCACAGCTGGAACAGCAGTATCGGCACCTCGTCCAGGGCACGTGCCCAGCCGGTGGCGAGCGTATGAAAGAGCGTGCTGCCGATACCGATCGCGACGGCGATCCCGATGAGGGCCCCTACCTCCGGTCCCAGGAGTCGGTTGCGCCGGGCGAGCGATGCCGCGGCGTAGGCGGCGACGAAAAAAGCGAGGTTGGTGATGGCATTGATGGGCTCGGCGAGCACGCCGGATCCTACGCGCTCGCAGTAGAGGTCGATCATGGCGGTGCCGCGTCAGGGGCGCGCCGGACTATATGCCGGCGCTGGCGTTGCTTTGGCCGGGCGCTGGGTCGCGATCGAGTCTCAGCACGTGGTCGTTGCTTCGAACTGAAGCGCGGCCCGACAGTCGACGCGATACTGCCACGGCCGCGCTGCCCAGTAGGTTCCTGCATAGTCGACGCCTACGCGTGGTGCGGTTCGCACCATCCCGGCCGGGATGGTGATGCCACGGTCCTCGACCCGTCCCCGGAACGCGTTATAGACGGCGCTCGAGCTGTCAGCCGTACTTCTTGACGGCCGCCTCGATGGCACTGCCGGCTTGGGTGAGATCCTCAGGCACCATCACCGGGTGGATCTCAATGCTCGCATTGAACGCGAGGAACCACGGCTCGGCAATCGCTGGGATCTGTGAGGCGTCGTGCATTTCGAGGAAAAGAAACGCCGTCCGTTGACCCCCGTCGTCAGTAAAATACACGGCCTCGGGCTGCAGATCCGCCAGTATGGACTGGATGGTTGTGCCGAGCTTTCCGGCCTTCGCCGCCCTGTTCCCCGCGTCGACAGGAATGTTCACTTTGACAAGAAATCTCATCGATCACCTCCCCAGGAATGGTGGATTGTCGCTGTCCCAGATACCGCAGTTATGCCCGGTACCCCCAGACTGCCGTGCGTAGATGGACAAAACCGAACAGCAAAGCTATTCGGCGCTCCGGTTGAACAGCTTGTCAGGCTCATGCATTGATCGACGCAAGCCAATCCTTCCCTTTGCCTCGCCTCGACCTTAGGGCGCAATCTTGCCGCACTCCTGCGGAACGACAAGCTTCTTACTCTTGGCTGCCCGCTTGAGCGCGATGTAGCGGTCCCATTTGCCGGTATCGGAATGAAGTTTATACCAGACGAGACGGTCACCCGAGAGCACAAGCCTGTCTTCAGGTTTGGAGTAAGCAGGGCATTCAGGACCAGCCGTGCTGCCGGTGGTTCCCCCTTCATGGCATACGGTGAATACGGCATCGTGGCCTGTGACCCGGCCCTTCAGTCACCCGGCCCACATGCGACTCTGGCTGTCCATCCATGTTCCGTAAACTCGATCGCCCCGCTGGCGTAACACGAATTCGGCGGTGCTCAGTCCGCCCTCGAAGGCGCGGCGCTGGAACCATGTGCCGGAGAAGTCCTGCGCCAATGCGGCGCCTGAGAGAAAAGTAAGCGGGAAAAGGACGAGGAGTTGGCGAAACTGGAGCATTCTTGCGGCCCAACGTTTCGGTTAAGCGGCGCGCTTTTGCGGTCGTCTTGAACCGTGGGTTAGACCTTTTGCTACTATCTTGCGCAACTCATCGTTGATTCGCGTTTGGTAGCCGCGGCCCTGAGACTTGAAAAAAGCGATCACGTCGGCGTCGAGACGAACCGTTGTTAGCACCTTCGTCGGCGACTTTTGGGGGCCGCGGCCACGCTTGAGGACGGGGGAACCCAGCATTTCGTCGGACCATGGAGGGTTGTCCGGGTCGACGCGTTTATTTAAAGTAGTCTTGGGCAACGTTAAAGTAATAGCGCGCTTCATGTTTTTCCGCCTTGCGTAAAGAGATGATGTGTGGACCCGTGCGACGTTCGGTATGCACCATCACGACCGCGTCACCCTCCAATATCCCAAAGGTGACCAAGCGCTTTTCGCCATAAGCGTGGCGAATGTCTTCGCGCGTGATCGTGACGTTGTCCCAAATAGACTCGCACCCGACGAAATCAAGGCCGTGATCTTTGATGTTTCTGCGGCGCTTCGCTTCGTCCCAGGTAGCCACGAGTAAATTGTAATAACAAAATATACGCTACGCAAGGGACAATAATTCGAAAGGCCTAACGGCGGGCATAACCGGACGACGACAGCGGGCGAGGTGAAGTCCTAGACTTGCTGGAAATTTGAAGTGGGATGCATCCTTCGGTTTGAACGTTTTGACGGGCGTTCGAATCGACAACCAAGAGGAGCATCCCGATGGCAAGAGTACCGATGTCCGAGAGGACGCGCAACGAATTGAAGGAGATGTTTGCTGGCAAGCGCGGCGCCGATCGCAGCGGCCTTGTGCGCCAGGCCGCACGGCTGATTGTGGAGGAAGCGCTGGAGGCTGAAGCGGGGGCTGAGCTGGGACGCGGCTATTACGAGCACGGGGCTGGCGCGCGCGGTTACCGCAATGGTTATCGGAGCGGCAAGATGAAGACGGCCGAAGGTGTGATCGAGTTCGCGGTGCCGCAGGTAAGCGACACGGCGGAGCCGTTTCGCAGCCAGATCCGGCAGGTGATCCGCGGTCGCACTGAGGAGCTCGAGCGGCTGGCGGTGGAGATGTATGCGCGCGGGCTTTCGGTGCGCGACATTGAAGCGGCCTTTACCGATGAGACCGGGCGCTGCGTGTTGACGAAGAGTGCGGCCTCCGAGCTCAGCGAACGGCTGTGGGCGGACTACCAGGGGTTTGCCGGACGCGATCTGAGCGAATTCAAGGTGTCGTATCTATTCGTTGACGGCATTGCCGAGCGGCTGCATCTGGGTCAGCCAAGGGAGGCGGTGCTCGCGGCTTGGGGCATCGTCGAGAGCGGCACGAAGGTGCTGCTGGGCTTGTCACCTGGAACCAAGGAGGACACTGGGAGCTGTCGCGATTTCCTGCGCGAGCTGAAGGCGCGGAACCTCAATGATCCGGTGCTCGTTTCAACCGACGGGGCGCCGGGCCTGATCCGGGCGGTAGAGGAGGTGTTCCCGAAGAGCCTTCGCCAGCGGTGTCTGGCGCACAAGATGCGAAATCTCGAAGCGAAGGTGCCGTTGGAAATGTGGCGAGAGCTCAAAGGCGCGGCCTATGCCGCCTACCATGCCGGCAGTCCGAAGCTCGCGGCGATGGCGAAGGAGGACTTCGTCACGCAATACGAGCGGGAGTATCCGAGCGCCACCAAGTGCTTCCTGGACGATTTCGAGGCGTGTGTAGCGCACCTGCAGCTTCCGATTGCGCACAGACGCGTCACGCGCACGACCAATTTGCTCGAACGGCTATTTCTCGAAGAGCGCCGGCGTACCAAGATCATTCCGCACGCATTCGGTGAGCGCGCAGTGCTAAAGCTCATGTACGCATCGCTCATCCGTGCGAGCGACACCTGGCGGCGCGTCGTGATCTCGGAATTCGAATTGAGGCAGCTCGAGCAATTACGCGAACACTTGAACCGCCGCCATGCCGAGCGCACGGCGCCGGTGGTAAAGAAAGTAAGCCGCGCCACCTTGGACAAGAAAGCGTGAGACGCGCCGAGTGCGGTCGTGGTTTAAACGCATCCTCGCGAAAAGGAGACGACCTGAGTCCACGCGGCGAGTCGAGTATTCGCCCGAATGCGTTTTACAACGCATCCCGCTCACGAATTTCCAGCAATCTGTGGACTTGACCGATGGTTTCGTTTTCGTAAAGCATTGCTGAGGCCCTCTTTCTTTGTCCTCATCATGAAGTTCCTTCGCATGTCCGCTTTCCTTGGACTTGCGGCACCTCTAGGCTC
>JBKJZR010000267.1:0-16668 GCA_046715035.1 Burkholderiales bacterium
GCAATATGGTATGTCTCGATTGTACCGTTTGAGCGCTTCACGGAAGGTGCGTGCGCACGGCGACATCGAGCCGCCAATGGATAAGGGAGACGGTTTTGCGGAACGAAACGCAAACGCGGAAATCGCCGGAACTCGCGTGTAGATTGGCTCCCCGACCTGGGCTCGAACCAGGGACCTGCGGATTAACAGTCCGTCGCTCTACCAACTGAGCTATCGGGGAATGAAGCCGGGTGGATGGCGCTGCGAAAGGCGCATATAGTAATGGTTCGCTAATGTCCGGTCAACGAAGAACGCGGCGTGCATGCGATGAAATGGATCAAACGCGTAGGCATAGTGCTCGGCGTGGTGCTGGTAGCCCTGATCGCGTTGCCGTTTTTCATTTCGCTCAACGATTACATTCCGCAGATCGAGAAGGAAGTTTCAGCCAAGCTCAACGAACCCGTTTCGATCAAGAGCATCAGGCTGGTGGTGCTGCCTTTGCCGCATCTCAAGATCGATGGCATCACGGTGGGCAAGGCGGAGGACATCAAGCTCGGCAAAGTGCTTGTCACGCCGGAATTGCTGTCGTTGCTGGGATCTCCGAAGATTATCCGCAGCATTGAAATCGAATCCCTGAACGTGGCGGAGCACGGCATCGGCAAGATTTTCGCCTGGTCGAAGCCCGATCCCAGGCGTCCGGACCAGCCGGCGGCGTTCCGCGTCGAAAGCATCCGGCTCGATAACGCCACGGTCACACTCGACAAGACGAGCTTGGGTCCTTTCGACGCGCGCGTGCGCCTCGACTCGAAAGGCGCCGCGCAGGACGCCTCGATTACGACGCAAGACGGCAAGCTCAAGGCGGTCATCAAGCCGGACGAAAAGTCGAACTATCAGATCGAGGCTACCGCGAAGGCGTGGAAACCTCCGTTCGGACCGGCAGTACTGTTCGACGAGCTCGCCGTGAAGGGTATAGCGACCGCCAACGCTGCCGATTTCAGCCACGTCTCTGCCAAGTTGTATGGCGGGACCGTCAACGGAAAAGCGACTCTGGGCTGGGAAAAAGGCGTCCGGCTCAAGGGCGCGCTCGACGTGAATCAGATCGAGCTGAAAAGCCTCGTTCCGCTGTTCTCGCCAGGCACGCCCGTGACCGGCAGGCTCAGCGCCAAGCCGGTGTTCTCGGCGTCGGCCGCTGACGCGGGCCTGCTGACGAACGCGTTGCGGGTGGAAACGCCGTTCAGTGTCCACAACGGCGTGCTCCACGGCGTCGATATCCAGAGCGCCGCGACCAATTTATTCAAGCAGGGCCAGAAAGGCGGCGAGACGCGCTTCGATCAATTAACCGGGCACCTCGTTATGGAGCGCGGCGCATACCGTTTCACCGGTCTCAAAGTCGCATCCGGGGTATTGGCCGCCGATGGCAATGTCAACATTTCTCCCCGCAAGGAGCTGGCCGGCCGGGTTACGGCCCACGTCAAAGCCCTGGGCACGAGCGCTGCGGTCCCGCTGAACGTCTCTGGAACGGTCGATTCTCCGCTGCTGCTGCCGACCGGTGCCAGCATTGCCGGCGCCGCGGTCGGCACCGCCATACTCGGCCCGGGGGTAGGCACTACGGTAGGGGCCAAGGTCGGCGGGTGGGCCGAGGGACTGTTCGGCAAGAAGGACGGAAAAACCCGGTAATGCAGAATCCGTGACCAAGCGCAGCGTCTTGGGCCAAGAGTCGCTTGCGTCACACCAGCACGCTCGCGACCGCTTTGGCTACGTAATCGATATTGCGTGAATTGAGCGCAGCGACGCAGATGCGTCCGTTGTCCAGCGCATAGATAGAATAATCGTTGCGCAGCCGATGTACCTGGTCTTTGGTCAGACCCGAATATGAGAACATGCCGCGCTGCTCGATCACATAGCTGAAGTCGAAATCCGCACGCAGCGCGCGAATCTTTTCGACCAACTGGTGCCGCATCAATTTGATGCGCTCGCGCATTTGTCCGAGCTCCGTCTCCCAAAGCGCGCGCAGTTCGGGAGTCGACAGGATGGCTACAACCGCCTGCCCGCCGTGGGTCGGAGGATTCGAATAGTTGGTGCGGATCACGCGTTTGAGCTGGCTCAGCGTCCGGGCGGCTTCGTCGGCGCTGCCCGTCACCACGCTCAAAGCGCCTACGCGCTCGCCATACAGCGAAAGCGACTTCGAAAACGAGCTGGAGACGAAAACCACCGGGCAGGCTGCCGTAAACCTGCGCAGCGCAGCCCCGTCGGCCTCCAGACCTTCGGCGAATCCCTGGTAAGCAAGATCCAGGAACGGGATCAGGCCGCGCGCATTCACCACTTCGATGACGCGTTCCCACTGGTCCGCGGACAGGTCCGCGCCGGTAGGATTATGGCAGCACGCATGCAGCACGATGGTCGCGCCCGACGGCAGTTTGTCCAGCGCTTCGATCATCGCCGGAAAATTGACGCCGTGCGTTGCCGCGTCGTAATACGGATACGTATTGACGGTGAATCCGGCGTATTCGAACAGCGCCCGATGGTTCTCCCAAGTAGGGTCGCTGATCCACACCTGGCCGGCAGGATTGATTCTGCGCAGCAGGTCGGCGCCCACCTTGAGTCCGCCCGTTCCTCCGAGCGCCTGGGCGGTCACTATGCGTCCCTGCGTCAGCGCTGCGCAGTCGGCGCCGAACAGCAATCCCTGAACCGCGCGATCGTAAGACTGTAGCCCGTCGATCGGCAGATAGTTGCGCGGCAGCGGGGACTCCGCCAGCTTCAGCTCGGCATGGCGCACTGAATCGAGCACCGGCACTTTGCCGTTGTCGTCGCAATACACGCCCACGCCGAGATTCACTTTGTTGAGATTCGTATCGGCGACGAAGGCTTCCGTCACGCCGAGGATAGGGTCGCGCGGCGCCATTTCAACCGTCGCAAGCAGGGATGCACTCATCTGAGCCGCCCGAAAAAACAGGCATTTTACCGCGTTGGCGCAGCGGCAGTGGATCCGCCGCTGATCGGCGGGCCAGCTCCCGCGCATGTCGCCCGCGCGCCTGCGCAGCGGGCGCACGAGACATCTGTATCCGCAACTGGCGACGACAGACGTGCGCATGGGACAATATCGGGTTTGCCGGAGACCTGAGCCGCGATGACCCATCCCGCACGAAGAACCGCTGTCCAGGCGAGCGTCGCGCCCGCACCGATCACGTTTCCCGACAGCCTTTACCGCCTGCACCAGAATTTCGAGCCGGCGGGCGATCAGCCCGAGGCGATCGCCAAGCTGACCGACGGCATACGTGACGGGCTCGCGTTTCAGACGCTGCTCGGCGTCACCGGCTCGGGCAAGACCTACACGATGGCCAATGTCATCGCCCGCCTGGGCTGTCCCGCGATCATCATGGCGCCCAACAAGACGCTCGCCGCGCAGCTCTATTCGGAGATGCGCGAGTTCTTTCCGGAAAATGCGGTCGAGTATTTCGTCTCCTACTACGATTACTACCAGCCCGAAGCGTATGTGCCCTCGCGCGACCTCTTCATCGAGAAGGATTCGAGCATCAACGAGCACATCGAGCAAATGCGCCTGTCGGCCACCAAAGCGCTGCTCGAGCGGCGCGACACGATCATCGTGGCCACAGTATCGGCGATCTACGGCATCGGCGATCCCGCGGACTACCACGACATGATTCTGCACCTGCGGGAGCGCGACAAGCTCCAGCAGCGCGAAGCCATCCAGCGGCTGGTAGAGATGCAGTACGAGCGCAACGAGCTCGAATTCCGCCGCGGCACGTTTCGCGTGCGCGGGGACGTCATCGATATCTTTCCCGCGGAGAACTCGGAAACCGCGCTGCGGCTGACCATGTTCGACGACGAGGTCGAGTCGCTGTCGCTGTTCGATCCGCTGACCGGGCATATCCTGCACCGCGTGCCGCGCTTCACGGTGTATCCGTCGAGCCACTACGTGACGCCGCGCGCCACCACTTTGCGCGCGATCGAGGCGATCAAGGACGAGCTGCGCGAGCGCATCGAATTTTTCCAGGGCGAGGGCAGGCTCCTGGAGGCGCAGCGCATCGAGCAACGCACGCGGTTCGATCTCGAGATGCTCAACGAAATGGGATTCTGCAAGGGCATCGAGAACTATTCCCGCCATCTGTCGGGCCGCCATGAGGGCGAGCCGCCGCCCACCCTGATCGACTACCTGCCCGCGGATTCACTGATGTTCATCGACGAGAGCCACGTCACCATTCCGCAGATCGGCGGCATGTACCGCGGTGATCGCGCGCGCAAGGAAAACCTGGTGAACTACGGTTTCCGCCTGCCGTCGGCGCTCGACAACCGGCCGCTGCGATTCGACGAGTTCGAGGGCATGATGAAGCGCAGCGTATTCGTTTCGGCGACCCCGTCCGAATACGAGCGCCAGCACCAGGCGCAGGTCGTCGAGCAGGTCGTGCGTCCCACCGGGCTCGTCGACCCCGGCATCGAGGTGCGCCCTGCGACGACGCAGGTCGACGATCTGATGTCGGAAATCAATGCCCGCGTCGCAGTCAACGAGCGCGTGCTGGTAACGACGCTCACCAAGCGCATGGCCGAGGATCTGACCGATTACCTCTCGGAGCACGGCGTCAAGGTCCGCTATCTGCATTCGGATATCGACACCGTCGAGCGCGTCGAGATCATCCGCGATTTGCGGCTGGGTAAGTTCGACGTCGTGGTTGGCATCAACCTGTTGCGCGAAGGGCTCGACCTGCCCGAAGTGTCGCTGGTCGCCATCCTCGACGCCGACAAGGAAGGCTTTCTGCGCTCCGAGCGCTCCCTCATTCAGACGATCGGCCGGGCGGCGCGGCACATCAACGGCAAGGCGATCATGTACGCGGATAAGGTCACCGACTCGATGACGCGCGCGATCGGCGAGACCGAGCGGCGCCGCAACAAGCAGCTCCTGCACAATCAAAGACTCGGCATCACCCCGCAAGGCATCGTCAAAGGCGTGCGCGACATGATCGACGGCGTCTACGACCCCGCGCAGGCGCACCAGCAGATGAGGGCGGCGCAGAACGCGGCGACCTATGAATCCATGAGCGCGAAGGAGTTCGCCCGCGAGATCCGGCGCGTCGAAAAGGAGATGCTGGATGCTGCGAAGAACCTGGAGTTCGAGCGTGCCGCCCAGTTGCGCGACGAGCTCAAAGTGCTTAAGCAGCGCCTGTTTATCGGGCCTGTCGCGTAGGACAGCAGGCTCGGCGTCGCGGCGGCCCGGACACGGCGGGTTGGCGGGGAGCGTTACGTGCGTACCACTGCTACCGGCGCTTTCGCCACTTGCGCCGCCTCGAGCGCCGCGGCAACGCGCAAACACAGGTCTTCGCGCCAGGGCGCCGCGATGACCTGGATCCCGAGCGGCATGCGGTTTGCGCGGTAGATCGGCACGGCGGCGACCGGCAGTCCGATGAACGAGATCGGCTGAGTGAAAATGCCCAGGTTGGGACGCATCGGCATCGTTTCCCCGGCGATCGTCAGCTTGTCTTCGCCGATGCGCGGGGCGCTCACCGGCGTCGCCGGGGCGAGTATGACGTCGACTTCGCGGAACAACTCGGCTACGCGCAGGGCGAACCAGCGCCGGAACCGCTGCGCCTGCAGGTACCAGGTCGCAGGCACCAGCGCACCCGCGAGGAAACGGTCGCGCGACAGGGGTTCGAAATCCTGTGGTCGCGACCTGAGGTTGGCGAGATGCAGATTGGCGCCCTCGGATGCCGTGATCACGAACGCCGCCGCGCGTGCGCGGGCCGCTTCCGGCAGCGTTACCCTGCGCGTAACACCGAGCGCCGCTGCGGCGATCGCAACCGCTTCCAGCGCTTCGTGCGCGGCGCGCGACTCGAAGTAGTCTCCCGCAACGGCAATCCGCAATCCCGCGCTGCCGCGATCGAGTAACCAGGCGCACGGCTGCGCATCGCGTGTCGCGCATGCTGGATCGCTGCCATCGGCGCCCTGCATGGCGTCGTAGGCGGCCGCGAGATCGGCCGCCGAGCGCGCGAACGGGCCCAGATGGTCGAGGCTGGCGACAAAGGGAAAGCTGCCACTGCGCGAAAGGCGGCCGAAAGTCGGCTTGAGACCGAACACCCCGCACAGCGAGGAGGGCACGCGGATCGAGCCATTGGTATCCGAGCCGAGCGCGAGCGGTACCAGGCCGCCGGCTACCGCCGCTGCCGAGCCGCCCGACGAGCCTCCGGCAATGCGTTCCGGGTCGTGCGGGTTGCGCGTCGGGCCGTAGTGCGTGTTCTCCGTCGTAAAACCGTATGCGTACTCGTCCATATCGAGCGTGCCGACGAGCACTGCGCCCGCCGCCTTGAGTCTGCAAATCAGCGCCGCGTCGCGCGCCGCGGGCGCGTGCCCGGCGTTTATTGTCGAGCCGGCAAGCGTGGCATGACCGGCGACATCGTACAGATTCTTGACTGCGTACGGCACGCCGGCGAGCGGCCCGGGATCGCGCCCGGCCGCGCGCACCTCGTCTACTGCGGCGGCCTCGGCCAGCGCGCGGTCCGCCGTGACTGCGGTAAAGCAGTTGAGCGTGGGGTCGAGCGCCGCGATGCGCCCGAGCGCGACACGCGCGACTTCGGTGGCGCTCGCAGAACCGCCACGCACCGCGGCCGCGATCGCCATTACTCCGGCGTCGGCGGCGGGCATGGCGTGAATACGGCTGCGCTTTCGGTTTCTGCGTCGAGCGGGAAGTCGTTCACGGCAGCCGCGAGCGTGCAGATCATACGAAAGTAGGTGACGACGCCGGGGACATGCTCGGGCCGCAGCTCGAGGCCGGCCGCCTGTGCCGACTGGCGGACGTAGGCTGCGTCGATCAGCTGCGGGTCCATGCGGGCCGGTTCGCTGGCGTTTCTGGTGGTGGAAGGTTACAGCGCAAGGCAGGCGCGCACGTTTTCGGCGTCCATGTTGCTGCCCAGGCCGCGCTTGATGATTTCGCCGCGCGACATGACCACGTAATGGTCGGCGAGCGATTTGGCGAAATCGTAATACTGCTCGACCAGCAGGATGGCCATCTCGCCGCCCTTGGTCAGCGCCGAGATCACGTGGCCGATATCCTTGATGATCGACGGTTGTATGCCCTCGGTCGGCTCGTCGAGGATCAGCAGCTGGGGATCGGCGGCGAGCGCCCGGCCGATCGCCAGTTGTTGTTGCTGGCCGCCGGAGAGATCGCCGCCGCGCCGGTGCAGCATGTCGCGCAGCACCGGAAACATTTCAAAGATGCGGCCGGGCACTCGGGCGTGTCCCGATTTCGACGCCAGGCCCATCAGCAGATTTTCTTCCACGGTCAGGCGCGGGAAGATCTCGCGCCCCTGCGGCACATAGCCGATGCCGCGGCGGGCGCGCTCGTAGGGCGGCAGCGCGGTGATGTCCTTGCCGTTGAGGGAGAGGGTGCCCGAGCGCATCGGCACCAGGCCGACCAGACACTTGAGCAGCGTGGTTTTGCCCACGCCGTTGCGGCCGAGGATCGTCGTGCAGGCACCGTGCGGCACTTCGAAATTCACGTCGCGCAGGATGTGGCTGCCGCCGTAATACTGATTGAGGCCCGTGATCGAGAGCATTGATCAGCGCCCGAGATAGACTTCGATTACGCGGGAGTCGTTCTGCACGGTATCCATCGACCCTTCGGCGAGCACGCTGCCTTCGTGCAGCACCGTGACCTGCCGTGCGATGCGGGTCACGAAATCCATGTCGTGCTCGACCACCACCAGCGAGTGCTTTCCCGCCAGCGCATTGCACAGCTCGGCCGTGCGTTCGGTTTCCTGATCGGTCATGCCGGCCACGGGCTCATCGAGCAGCAGCAGCTGCGGCTCCTGCATGAGCAGCATGCCGATCTCGAGCCATTGCTTCTGGCCATGCGAAAGCAGCCCCGCGGGCCGTCCGGCGTGCCCGACAAGCTGAATCAGTTCGAGCGTCGCCGCGATGCGGTCGCGCTGCCCGGAGTCCAGCCGGGCGAGCAGGCTCGCCCGCACGCGCTTGTCGGTTTTCATCGCGAGCTCGAGATTTTCGAACACCGTATGGTGCTCGAACACCGTCGGTTTCTGGAATTTGCGGCCGATACCGGCATGCGCGATCTCAGGTTCGGTGAGCTTGGTAAGATCGATCGTCTGTCCGAAGAACACCGTGCCGCCGTCCGGGCGCGTCTTGCCGGTGATCACATCCATCATTGTCGTCTTGCCGGCGCCGTTGGGGCCGATGATGCAGCGCAGCTCGCCGGTCTCGATGCGCAGGCTCAGCTTGTTCAGCGCCTTGAACCCGTCGAAGCTGACGGTGATGTCCTCTAAATACAGAATGATGCCGTGCGTAACGTCGACGCCCGGCGCGGCGATGCGGCTGTAGCTCGGCGTCGTCTGGTCGCCGCTGTCCCTCGACTCCCCGGTCTCGATGAGATTCATGGCGCTTTGCCGAGCACACCCGAGGTTGCTTTTCGCACGTGCATTTTTTCGCGCACCGCGCTGATCACCCCGATCACTCCCTTGGGCATGAACAGCGTTACGCCGATAAACATCAGGCCGAGGAAGAACAGCCAGTACTCCGGAAAGGCGACCGTAAACCAGCTCTTCGCGCCGTTGACGATGCCGGCACCCAGTAGCGGGCCGATCAACGTGCCGCGGCCGCCGACGGCGACCCAGATGGCGATCTCGATCGAGTTGGCGGGCGACATTTCGCTCGGGTTGATGATGCCCACCTGCGGCACGTACAGGGCGCCGGCGATGCCGCAGATGACGGCGGACAGCGTCCAGATGAACAGCTTGTACCACAGCGGGTTGTAGCCGGAAAACATCACCCGGCTTTCCGCGTCGCGGATCGCGGTCAGCACCCGCCCCAGCTTGGACGTCACGATAAAGCGGCCCAGCAGCAGTGTCCCGATCAGCACGGCGCCGGTGATCGCGAACAGCGCCATGCGAGTCTCGGGCGTGGTGATCGGGTAATCGAGGATGCGCTTGAAATCGGTAAAGCCGTTGTTGCCGCCAAAACCGGTGGCGTTGCGGAAAAACAGCAGCATCGCGGCGTAGGTCAGCGCCTGGGTGATGATCGAGAAGTAGACGCCCTTGACGCGCGAGCGGAACGCGAAATAGCCGAACACGAACGCGATCAGTCCGGGCACCAGCACCACCAGCAATGCGGCCCACCAGAACTGGTCGCTGTTCCACCATTGCCAGGGGAATTCCTTCCAGTCGAGGAAGACCATGAAGTCGGGCATATTCACCCGATACTGGCCATCGGCGCCGATCTGGCGCATCAGGTACATGCCGAACGCGTATCCGCCGAGCGCGAAAAACAGGCCGTGCCCGAGCGAGAGGATGCCGGTGTAGCCCCAGATCAGATCCATCGCCAGCGCGACCATCGCATAGCACATGATCTTGCCGACGAGCGTCACCCAGTAGGTGGAAATGTGGAACGGGCTGTCGGCCGCTACCACGAGGTTGAGCACGGGGAATCCGACCAGCAGCACGCACGCGAACGCGGCGAGCGCAAGCCAGCCACGCGTGCCGTAGAGGCGCGTAACAGTCGCGGTAAACGGCCCCATGTCAGCTCTCCAGGGCGCGCCCCCTGAGGGCGAACAACCCCTGCGGGCGCTTCTGAATGAAGAAGATGATGAAGATCAGCACTGCGATCTTGGCGAGCACCGCACCCTGCCATGCTTCGAGGAGCTTGTTGGCGAAGCCCAGGCCAAACGCGGCATACACCGTGCCGGCGAGCTGGCCCACGCCGCCGAGCACCACCACCATGAACGAGTCGACGATCAGCGACTGCCCGAGGTCGGGTCCGACGTTGCCGATCTGCGACAACGCGCAGCCGGCGAGGCCCGCGATGCCTGAGCCGAGACCGAAGGCGAGCATGTCGACGCGCGGCGTAGGCACGCCCGTGCAGCTTGCCATCGCACGGTTCTGCGTCACGCCGCGCATGAACAGCCCGAGACGCGTGCGCGTGAGCAGCAGCCACATCGCGACGAGCACCGCAGCCGCGAAGAAGATGATGACGATGCGGCTCCACGGCAGCACGACACCGGTAAGCACCTCGATGCCGCCCGACATGAATGCCGGATTCTCGACCTGCACGTTAGCGGCGCCGAACAGGGTGCGCACGGCCTGGATCAGGAACAGGCTGATGCCCCAGGTGGCGAGCAGCGTTTCGAGCGGCCGTCCGTAAAGGAAGCGGATCACGCTGCGCTCGAGCGCGACGCCGACGAGCGCCGCGGTGACGAACGCGACCGGCATCGCGCACAGCAGGTACCAGTCGAACAGGGCTGGCGCGTGGGCCCGGAACAGATTCTGCACCACGTAGGTCGCATAGGCGCCGATCATGATCATTTCGCCGTGCGCCATGTTGATAACGCCCATCAGGCCGTAGGTGATGGCGAGCCCGAGCGCCGCCAGCAGCAATATCGATCCCAGGCTGATCCCGGAGAACAGCTGTCCCGCGCGCTCGCCCCACGCGAGCCGTCCCTCGACGGCACGCAGGCTTTTGTCAGCCTCGCTGCGGATTTCCTCGTCGGCCTCGACGTAATGGCCGTCGTTGTCCTTTTCGAGCAGCGGCAGCAGCAGCGTTTTGGTATTCGCGTTGTGGGAGCCTGCCAGCGTGCGGATGGCGGCGATGCGCACCTGCTTGTCGCCGCTTTTCAGCTCGAGGGTAGCCTGCAGGATCTCGAGCATGGGCTTCAGCTCGGGGTCGGATTCCTGCTCGCGCGCTTTGCGGATGAGCGGCAGCATGGCATCCTCGGCGCCGCCGGCAAGCTCCTTCGCCGCCGCATACCGGATTGCGCGGTCGGGTGAAACCAGTTTCAGCGCGGCGAGCGCAGTGGCGAGCTCGCGCCGCAGCCGGTTGTTGACACTGACATCCTCGCGTTCCGCCGGCAGCGGTGCAAGCTTCTCGCCGGTGACCGCGTCCACCGCGCGCTCACCCTTGACGATCAGCACGCGTTTGCCTGACGTTTGCAATTCGCCATCGGCGAGCGCCTGCAGCAGCGCCGCTGCCCGCTCGTCGCCTTCGGCCACCAGCGCCGCAATCGCAGCAACCTGCTCGTCGCTCTCGCCGGATGCCAGTCTCTGCACCGTGTCGGCGTTCAGCGCGTAGGCCGGAAGCACGAACGCCGTTAACGCAACGATCAGCAGGAACAAGACGCGCATGGGCTGACTTGATCGGGGGAGTCCCAAAATGACGACGGCGCTTTCGCGCCGCCGTCGGTTGATGCCGCCTTACTTCTTGACGGCGATCAATTCCGGCTCGTCTTTCTTTTTATCGTTGCCGGAGATATAGGGACTCCACGGCTTGGCCTTGACCGGGCCGGGCGTTTTCCACACGACGTTGAACTGGCCGTCGGCTTTGACCTCGCCGATGTACACCGCCTTGTGCAGATGATGGTTCTTTTCGTCCATCTTCGACATGATGCCCGAAGGCGCCTTGAACGTCTGGCCGCCCATCGCCGCGATCACCTTGTCGGTGTCTGTCGACTTCGCTTTCTCGACGGCCTGTTTCCACATATTGATGCCGATATACGCCGCTTCCATGGGATCGTTGGTGAGCGGCTTGTCGGCGTTGGGGAGCTTCATCTTCTTGGCATACGCCGACCATTTCTTCTTGAACTCGTCATTGGCCGGGTTTTTCTGCGACATGAAGTAATTCCACGCCGCCAGATGGCCGACCAGCGGCTTGGTGTCCACGCCGCGCAATTCCTCTTCCCCAACCGAGAACGCGACGACCGGCACGTCGGTCGCTTTCAGGCCCTGGTTGCCCAGTTCCTTGTAGAACGGCACGTTGGAATCGCCGTTGATGGTCGACACCACCGCGGTCTTGCCGCCCGCCGCGAATTTCTTGATGTCTGCCACGATGGTCTGGTAATCGCCGTGGCCGAACGGCGTGTACTTCTCGTCGATATCCTTGTCGGCGACGCCTTTGGATTTGAGGAAGGCGCGCAAAATCTTGTTGGTCGTGCGCGGATAAACGTAATCTGTGCCGAGCAGCCCCCAGCGCTTCGCGCCGCCGCCTTCCTTGCTCATCAGATACTCGACCGCAGGGATTGCCTGCTGGTTGGGCGCGGCGCCCGTATAGAAGACGTTCTTCGAGAGTTCCTCGCCCTCGTACTGCACCGGGTAGAACAGCAGGCTGTTCAGTTCTTCGAAAACCGGCAGCACCGATTTGCGCGAAACCGACGTCCAGCAGCCGAACACGACGGCGACCTTGTCCTGGCTGATCAACTGCCGCGCTTTCTCGGCGAACAGCGGCCAGTTCGAGGCCGGGTCGACGACGACCGCCTCCAGCTTCTTGCCGAGCACGCCGCCCTTGGCATTGATCTCCTCGATCGCCATCAGCGTCACGTCCTTGAGCACCGTTTCGCTGATCGCCATCGTGCCGGACAGCGAATGCAGGACGCCGACTTTGATCGTATCCGCAGCGTACGCCGCATAGCACATCAGCAATCCGGCAGCGGATAGTGTCGCGCCGGCGATGAGTCGAGTGATGGAAGTTCTGTACTGCATGAGTTTTCCCCCTTGAGAATTGAACATACGCCCGGTCGGGACTGAGCATGGAACATGCCACGTTTGAGAACGCGGGCCCGCAAGGCTGAAAGGTCCCAGCACGCGTCGATCCACACGCGTTTCAGACGCGTGCGATGCTTGCTCTTGTGGGAGGGGGTGGCCGTGAGCGGCTGTTATGTTCAAATTTGGTGCGTGCGACTGGGCTCGTGCACCAGATTCGAGCGCTGCAGGTGCCTTCTCGGTAGTGGTACTACGTCGAGACGCATGCCTTCTGAATCGACAGGATCTCCAGCCGATGGTATACGGGTTGCTTGATCGCGAATCGGCCATGATTGGAAATCAGGCTCGCGCGGTAGCGGACGATTCCGCATCCGTGTACCCGCGCGGATGGAACGCGCGGCTGGAGCTGGAATACGCCTGGAGCGAGGGACGCACTGCGCCGCAGCGGCGCGTCCATAGCGGGCCGCTCGCGGTGCAAAAGGCTTTGTATCCGGAGGGGCCAGGGGTCTGTCACACGCTGATCCTGCACCCGCCGGGGGGCATCGTCGGGGGCGACACCATCGCGGTTGAAGTGAAGCTCAACGCCGGTAGCCACGTGCTGATCACCAAGCCTGGTGCCGGCAAGTGGTATCGATCGGCGATGGTAGCGACGCAGCGGTTGGACGTGCAGGTCGCGCAGGACGCGATGCTCGAATGGCTCGAGCCGGAAACCATCATGTTCAACGGCGCCCGCGCCAATTTGCGTGCTGCAGTCGAGCTGGCCCCCGGAGGCCGCTACTTCGGATGGGAGATAATATGCCTGGGCCGCACAGCGGCAGGAGAAACGTTCGATACCGGCGCTATTCACCAGACGACGGCCATCTCGATCGCTGGCGAGTTAATCTGGCATGAGCGCTGCCGATTGAGCGGATCCTCGCCTTTGCTCGATTCGCCCGTCGGGTTGGCGGGAATGCCGGTCAGCGCTGTGTTGCTGGCGGCGGGAAAGAGCGTTCCTGCCGCGTTGCTGGCGCAGTGCCGCTCGATCATTGCGGACGCGCCGGCGCGAACCGGGATCAGCGCCATAGCGGGACTTCTGGTCGCGCGCTACGTCGGCCTCTCGGGCGAGCAGGCGAAGAATTATTTTGTTGCACTCTGGCGCGTGCTCAGGCCTTTTATGGCCGGCCGCGCCGCAGTGATGCCGCGAATCTGGAATACCTGACCCAGGCGAGAGACAGTGGAACTCACACCGCGCGAAAAAGACAAGCTGCTGATTTTCACGGCGGCATTGCTGGCCGAAAGGCGCAAAGCCCGCGGGCTCAAGCTGAACTATCCGGAAGCAGTCGCCTTCCTGACCGCGGCGATCATGGAGGGCGCGCGCGACGGCAGGACGGTTGCGGAATTGATGAGCCAGGGCACTGCGCTGCTCGCCCGCGGCGATGTCATGGCGGGCGTGCCGGAAATGATTCCGGAAATTCAGGTCGAGGCGACGTTTCCCGACGGCACCAAGCTGGTCACCGTGCATCATCCGATAGACTGAGCTGACGCCGAACCAGGAGAGCGGATGATTCCGGGGGAAATTTTTACGGTGGACGGCGAGATCGAGCTGAACCGAGACCGGCCGGTGACCACGCTCACAGTTGCCAACACCGGCGACCGGCCAATCCAGGTCGGCTCGCACTATCATTTTTTTGAAACCAATGCTGCGCTCAGGTTCGAGCGTGCGGCGGCACGTGGTTTTCGGCTCAACATCCCCGCGGGCACCGCAGTGCGTTTCGAGCCCGGCCAGCAACGCACCGTCGAGCTGGTAGCGTTGGCCGGCGATCGCATCGTCTATGGATTCCTGGGCGCGATCATGGGCCGGCTCGACAAAGCGAAAGCGCAGCCGCCGCGCACCCGCGCCAAGGCCAGGAAATGAGCCTCAAGCTTAGCCGCCAGGCCTATGCCGAGATGTTCGGGCCCACCGTAGGCGACCGGGTGCGCCTGGCCGACACGGACCTCGTCATTCAGGTCGAGCAAGACCACACGGTGTATGGCGAGGAAGTGAAGTTCGGCGGCGGCAAGGTGATACGCGACGGCATGGGACAAAGCCAGCGCACGGCGCAGCATTGCGCCGATACCGTGATCACGAATGCGCTGATCGTCGATTACTGGGGCATCGTCAAGGCCGACATCGCGATCAAGGGCGGGCGCATCGCAGGTATCGGCAAGGCGGGCAATCCGGACATTCAGCCCGGCGTAAACATCGTGATCGGCGCCGCGACCGAGATCATCGCGGGCGAGGGCATGATCGTGACGCCGGGCGGCATCGACAGCCATATTCATTTTATCTGTCCGCAGCAGATCGACGAAGCGCTGATGTCGGGCGTGACCACGATGCTGGGCGGCGGCACCGGACCGGCGACGGGAACCTTTGCCACCACCTGCACGCCGGGACCCTGGCACATGCTGAGAATGCTGGAAGCCGCCGAAGCGTTTCCGATGAACCTGGGATTCCTCGGCAAAGGCAACGCGAGCGTGCCCGAGCCCTTGCGCGAGCAGGTCCGCTTTGGTGCCATCGGGCTCAAGCTGCACGAGGACTGGGGCACCACGCCGGCCGCGATCGATGCGTGTCTTGCGGTAGCCGACGAGATGGACGTGCAGGTGGCGATCCACACCGACACCCTCAACGAGTCCGGATTCGTGGAGACCACGATCGCGGCTTTCAAGGGACGCACGATCCACACCTTTCACACCGAAGGCGCGGGAGGCGGGCACGCTCCCGACATTCTCAAGGTGTGCGGCCTGGCCAACGTGCTGCCGTCGTCGACCAATCCGACGCGTCCATACACGATCAACACCCTCGATGAGCACCTCGACATGCTGATGGTGTGCCATCATCTCGATGCCAGAATCGCCGAGGATGTCGCGTTCGCCGAATCGCGCATCCGCCGCGAGACGATTGCGGCCGAGGACATCCTGCACGATCTCGGCGCGCTCTCGATGTTCTCGAGCGATTCGCAGGCGATGGGGCGGGTCGGCGAGGTCATCATTCGCACGTGGCAGACCGCGCACAAGATGAAGGTGCAGCGCGGCGCGCTGCCGCAGGACAGCGCGGAGCACGACAATTTTCGCGTCAAGCGCTACATTGCGAAATACGCGATCAATCCGGCGATCGCCCACGGAATCGCGACCGAAGTGGGTTCGATCGAAACCGGCAAGCTCGCCGATCTCGTGCTGTGGAAGCCCGCTTTCTTCGGCGTAAAGCCTTTCCTGATCCTCAAAGGCGGCATGATTGCCGCGGCGGCGATGGGCGACCCCAACGCGTCGATACCGACCCCGCAGCCGGTGCATTACCGGCCGATGTTCGGCGCGTTCGGCAAAGCGCTCAAGACATCCGTCACCTTCGTTTCAAAAGCGGCGTTGAAAAATCCGGCGGTGCAGCGGCTGGGCTTGAGCAAACCGCTGGTCGCGGTGAAAAACGTGCGCAAGCTCGGCAAAGCCAGCATGATACTCAACGACTATGTGCCCGCCATCGATGTCGATCCCGAGACCTACGAGGTCAGGGCCGACGGCCAGTTGCTGACCTGCGAGCCCGCCAGCGAGCTGCCGCTCGCGCAGCGCTATTTTCTGTTCTAGCGCCGCTGCATGCTGATCATCGAATCGCGCGCGCCCGCGGCACCGCATCACGATGCGGAGCTGGTGCTGCCTTTCGAGTTGCGGCAGAAGAGCCGCCTGCGCACCAGGCTCGCATCGGGCGAAGAGGCGGGCCTGTTCCTCGAGCGCGGCGCAGTGTTGCGCGGCGGCGATCACCTCAGGGGCAGCGACGGACGCATCGTGCTCGTCGTTGCCGCGCACGAAAACCTGATGCAGGCCGGATGCAATGGCTCATTCGCGCTCGCGCGTGCCGCCTACCATCTGGGCAATCGCCACGTTGCCGTGGAGATCGGCGACGGCTGGCTGCGCTTCCTGGCCGATGAGGTGCTGGCGCAGATGCTGCGCGGGCTGGGCGCGACGGTGGACGCATTGTCAGCGCCGTTCGAGCCCGAAGCGGGGGCGTACGCGGCGGGCCATCATCATCATTCGATGGAAGCGAAGCACGCGGGCGTCATCCACGAGTTCCGGGATTTCAAGCGCAAGTGATCGCGTCCGATGCACTGGGTCTCATCCGTTTGCTGCAGCTGGCGAGTCCGGCCCTGCCGGTCGGTGCGTACAGCTACTCGCAGGGGCTGGAGTCCGCCATCGAGAGCGG
>JBKJZR010000268.1:0-9050 GCA_046715035.1 Burkholderiales bacterium
CGCAATTTCAAGCTGCGGCTGGACCACGGGCGCACGAGCATGACCGTGGGCCGCGGCGACGACTGCGATCTCGTCGTGAACGAAAAATTCGCCTCGCGCAGACACGTCAGCATCCGGCTGCTGCGCACGCACTTCTATCTCGTCGATCACAGCATCAACGGCACGTTCGTCGCGCTGGAAAGCGGAGAAGAGGTGCACGTGCTGCGCGGCGAGCTGTTGCTGGATGGCTCGGGGAGCATCTCGCTCGGCCGCAGCGTGCGCGACGGCGCGACCGAGGTCATCACCTTCGCCCGCGACCGGCGCTCGATATTCCGCTTCGAATGACGCGCGCCGTCAGCGCGCTTGCGGTTCCTCAGCCAGCATCCTGACCACGTCGCGGCCGCCGCGCGACTTGTCGCGGTTTTCGGGCGTTTCCCTGCCCAGCGCCGTCGCCGCGACGAATTCGTACAGGTCGGCGGTGCCCTGGAACATGCGCGGGGTCAAACCCACCGCTGCGAACGTCTTCGCGATTTCGTTCATCTCCGGGACCCAGCGGTAGGCCTTCGGCGGCATGACCGGTAGTGCGCCGATCACCCAGTCATAGACGTCGCGGCGGCTCGCGCGGAGCTGTTCTTCGAGCTGGCCGTCCACGCCCAGGCGGCGCGCCGCGATGAGCAGCTCCAGGGCCATCGCCTGCAGCCCCTTGTTGAACGCCCCGTAGCACATCTTGATCGCACTTGCGTCGCCGATGCGCTCACTCATCACCTTGACGTCGATTTGGGGAGTGGCGAGCTGCTCGAGGTCGCCGGCATCCGGCCCCGAGACATAGAGCGACATCGCGCTCGCGCCGCGCGGCGGCGGGCCGATGATGCCCGCGTCCAGGCAGCGGCCGCCTGCTGCAACGATCCTCGCGTGCACGGCCTGCATGGTCAGCGGCGCGATGGCGTTGCAATCGACGACCAGCGGCTTGCGCGCCGCAGCGGCCAGCGCGCTGGCGAGTTCATCCGCAAAATCGAGCGCTGCACCGGGATTCATGATGGACAGGATTACCTCGCACCGCCCGGCCAGCCGCGTGAGCGAGCCCACGTCCTCGAGGCCCGCCTGTTGCGCGAGCGCGCGGCTGCGCGCGCTGCGTTTGTCGAGCGCCGTGCAGACGTCGTAGCCGCGCTGCTTGAGCTGCTGGGCCACTGCCTGGCCCATATCGCCCGGGCTCATTATGCCGATGGTATGAAATTTCATGATGTCATCTCCGCTTCGAATGAGGCGCATCGATCGCGCGCCGCGCGCATTGTAACTTGGGATCGCCCGCTGCCGGCGGCGGACGCAGCTCGCTCATAGTTTACAATCGTCCGGCCCAGACCCCGCCCCCCGGCACCCATGGTTTTCTATCTCATCGTCGCCACGACGGTGCTCAATCACATTGCGTTCAAGGGCAGCAAAGTCCTCGTTGCGCTGTACGCGATCGAACTGGGCGCCAATCCATTCAGCGTGGGCCTGCTGTTTTCGCTCTACTCGCTGTTTCCGCTTTTTCTCGCCTTTCACGCCGGCCGGATCGCCGATCGATTCGGTGCGCGTTGGCCGATGGTGCTCGGTTCGGCAGGGTTGAGCGCGGGCCTGCTGTTGCCATTCCTGTTCGCGCGACTGCCGATGCTGTACGTGTCGGCCGCGCTGATCGGCGCGTTCTACGTTTTCTACACGGTATCGGCACAGCACCTGATCGGCGCTTACGGCGACGGCCAGCAGCGCACGCGCAATTTCAGCATCTACAGCCTGGGCGTCGGCCTGACCGCATTGCTGGGTCCGGTCATCACCGGTTTCTCGATCGACCTGAGCGGGCACCGCTCGACGTATCTGCTGCTCGGCGTGCTCCCGGTCGTGCCGATCGTGTTCCTGTTATCGGCAGCGCGCATGCTGCCCAAACCCGTCGTCGCAACGCGCAAGGGGCACGCCCGCGCGACGGACCTGATCCGGAACGTGCCGTTGCGCCGGGTGCTGATCACGGCGGGCATCATCGAAACGGGACTCGAGCTCTTCAATTTCTACTTGCCCCTGTACGGCCATTCGATTGGCCTGTCTGCATCCATGATAGGCATCATCATGGGGACGTTCGCGGCGGCGATGCTCATCATGCGCACGCTGATGCCAATGCTGGCCAGGAAGAGCAGCGAGGAAACCGTGTTGTTCGGTTCGCTGGGCCTCGCGGCAGCGACGTGTGTGCTGTTTCCGTTCGTCACCAACGTCTATCTGCTCGTGGCGATTTCGTTTGTGCTGGGGCTGGGGCTGGGCTGTTGCAGTCCGCTGTCGCTGATCATCACTTACAATCGCGCGCCGGACGGGCGCGCGGGCGAAGCCGTGGGGATGCGCCAGACCGTCACCAAGTTCACCGAGGTCATGGTGCCCCTCGTGTTCGGCACGGTGGGCGCTGCCGTCGGGCTGGGCGCGGCGTTCTGGCTCGACGCGCTGCTGCTGGCGGCGGGCGCATGGATCATGAGGGTGGACGCGCGCCGGCGCGATGTCCCTCGCGCTTGAGCCGGCGCTGCCGGCGCTGCGCGGCGTACCATCCCAGGCCATAGAGTGCGGCCAGCGGCAGCGCCCAGGCCACGAGGTGAAGCGCGACGATCCTGCTGTTGGAGAACGCTGTGTCGCGATCGAAGTCCTGCTCGATCTGATCGGCGAGCTCGCCGTGCTTGTCGCGGACCCGCTGCATGAGCTGTGCATCGTTGAGCAGGATCGACGCGAAGCGGGTCCATGCTCCCGGCGTGCCCTGATACTGTGGGTCGGTCTCCCACAGGCTGTAGCGCTGGATCAGCTGGACGCGTGCGGCGCGCGCCGCATCCTGCAACGCCTGGTAGGCCCGGTACGCCACCGGCGGCAGCGACGCCACGGCGAGCACTATCCACAGCCATTGCCAGCGCGCGAAGGGCAGCATCGGCGCGCCCCTTCAGTCGGCTTTGGCCCCCGAGGCTTTGACGACTTCCGCCCATTTCGCAACCTCTTCGCGCAGCAGTTTGGCGAACTCGTCGGGGGTACTGCCGACCGGCTCCGCGCCCTGATCCACGAGCTTCTGCTTGACGTCGGGTGCGGCGGCGGCCTTCTTGATGCTGGCCGCCAGGGTGTTGACGATGTCGCGCGGGGTGGCAGCGGGCGCGAGCACGCCGTACCAAACGACGACCTCCACGCCTTTCACGCCGGCCTCCGCCATCGTCGGCACTTCCGGCATCAGCTCGGAACGCTTCGGTCCCGCGGATGCGAGGGGGCGCAGCCGCCCCGATTTGACGTGCTGATAGATCGCGGGAATGTTCGCGAACGTGAGGCTGACTTCGCCGCCGATGAGCGCGGTCAGCGACGGCGCGCTGCCCTTGTACGGCACGTGCACGATATTCACGCCGGAGCGCAGCTTGAACAGCTCCCCCGCGAGATGCTGCGTCGTGCCGCTGCCTGCGGAGGAAAAGTTGAGCGCGCCGGGTTTGGCCTTCGCCAAGGCGACGAGCTCTTTCGCGCTCTTGACGGGGACGGACGAGTGCACGACGAGAATGTTGGGGCTTTGCGAGAACACCGATATCGGCGCGAAATCGCGCAGCGTGTCGAACGGCAGCTTCTTGTAAAGCGCCATATTGATCGCCACCGCGGCCGTGTTGATCAACAGCGTATAGCCGTCCGGCGGAGACTTGGCTACGTATTCGTTGGCGATGTTGGTCCCCGCACCAGGACCGTTGTCGACAATGATCTGCTGGCCGAGATACTCGGTGAGCTTGGGCCCGAGCAGGCGCGCGTTGATGTCGACACCGCCGCCGGGCGTGAAGCCGACGACGAGCCTGATCGGTTTGCTTGGATACGGCTGTGGCAGCGTATCCACCGCATGCGCCGCAAGTGTGATCGCTGCGATTGCGGTTACCCATGATTTCATGAATTTGCTCTCCTCGGAAAACGGCGCGCGGCGGCGAACGCAAGCGCCGGCGCAGCTTGCAGGACGCGCCCGGCGGCAGCATTGCGAGCGTCTAGTATAATCGCAGCGACTGCAGGCGACGCGTCGCCATGATGTCGGCAGGGTGGGGTGCGACGACGTCCGTCATCGCGTCGCTTTACTCAATCGCACAGGATGGTCGATCGAATGAAGATACTGCGAAGGCTGATGGTGGCGTCGGTCATGTTGCTGGCTGCGGTCGGGGCCGCCGCGCAAAGCGTCGAGCAGCTGATCGACCAGGCGCTGGAAGGCGCGCACCGTTCAGCGGTGAACAAGGCGCGCGACGTCCACCGCCATCCCAAAGAAACGCTGTTGTTCTTCGGCCTGGAGCCGACTATGCATGTCGTCGAAATAGCGCCGGGCGGCGGGTGGTATACCGAGGTGCTGGCGCCGGTGCTGCGCGACCGGGGCAGGCTCTACGCGGCGCACTATCATGTCGACGACTCGACGCATGGCTATTACCGCAAATCGCGCGCGGCGTATCTCGACAAGCTCGCCAGCCAGCCGGCTGTGTACGGCAAGGTGACGGTGACGTCGCTCGATGCGCCTGCGCATGTCGAGATCGCGCCGAGTGCATCCGTCGATCTGGCGCTGACCTTTCGCAACGTCCACAACTGGACCGAGGCAGGCAACGACGAGCCCACATTGCGGGCGATCTACGCCGCGCTCAAGCCTGGCGGCATTCTGGGTGTCGTCGAGCATCGTGCCCCGGAAGGCACGTCGATCAGCGCGATGAGGCGTACGGGCTATATGACCGAGTCGTACGTGATCCAGCTTGCTGAGAAGGCCGGCTTCAAGCTCGCGGCAAGATCGGAGATCAATGCCAATCCCAAGGACACCAGGAACCATCCGCGCGGAGTGTGGTCGCTGCCGCCGACGCTGCGGGGCGGCGCGGACGATCGCGACAAATTCCTTGCGATCGGCGAGAGCGACCGCATGACGCTCAAGTTCGAAAAACCGCGCTGACTGCGTGGCTGCAGGTGAGACCCTCGCGGCCGATGGCGGCGTTCCTGCTGGTGGTGGCAGCGATCGCGTTGGTGCGCTACCGGGAGACGCTCGATTGATCTCACGCACCCAATACCGGTCCCCGGGATGGCACGGCGAGTGCGCGATTGCCTGCTGGGTCGCGGCATGCCTCGGTCTCGCGCCGTCCCCCGCGGCGATGGCGTCGCAGGTTCCGGCCACGGTGGGCTTCGCGAGCAGCGACGGCAAAGCCGAACTGATCGGTTACCTGTGGCTGCCGCAGGGCAGGGGGCCTTTTCCGGCCGTGGTGATGCTGCACGGGCGCGCCGGGGCGTACTCGGCGGCCGCCAAGGGCGTTTACACCGCCGCGACACTGACCCGGCGCCACGCCGCATGGGGCGAGTTCTGGGCCGAGCGCGGTTATCTTGCGCTGCACGTCGACAGCTTCGGGTCGCGCGGTTATCCACAGGGCTTCGCCATTCATTCGTACAGGAACCGGCCTGCGGAGGTCAGCGAGCAGCGGGTGCGGCCGCTCGATGCTTATGGTGCGCTCGCCTATCTGCGCCGCCGCGATGATGTGATCGCGGAGCGCATCGGCGTGCAGGGTTGGTCGAACGGCGCGATGACGCTGCTCGCTGCGATGGCGCAGAATCCGCCCGGCATAGCCGGCCCGACGCCGCAAACCGGGTTTCGCGCGGCGCTCGCGCTCTATCCTGGCTGCCGCGAGCAAGCGCAGCAAGACTACCGACCCTATGCGCCCCTGCTGATGCTGCTCGCTGCGCAAGACGAGGAAGTCTCGCCAGTCGTATGCCGTGACATGGCTGAGCAGGTGGTTGCGCGCGGCGGCGATCTGACCTGGACCGTGTATCCCGGCGCGCAGCATGCGTTCGACGATCCCGGCAGCCGCCGGCAGGCGCACGCGGCAAACCGGGAGGCCACCCTGGATGCGCGCCGGCGCGCCGAGGAATTCTTCGCGCGGCACCTCCGGCCATGAGCACCCCTGGATCCTGGACGTGGGCGATGCGGGCGCGGCTGCGGGCAGGGATGCGCGCGGTACTGGCGACGCTCTGGATTTGCGCCGCGTCGGGCGCGTGGTGCGCGGGCGCTCCACCCGGTGCCGCGATCGCGACTGCGCATCCGCTGGCGACCGAAGCGGGCTACGCAATGCTGCGGCAGGGCGGCAATGCCTTCGATGCGGCGGTGGCGGTGGCCGCCGCGCTGGCGGTCGTCGAGCCGTATTCGTCCGGTCTCGGCGGCGGCGGATTCTGGCTCCTGCACCGGGCCGCGGACGCACGCCAGGTGATGCTCGATGCCCGCGAGACCGCACCGGCGAAAGCGGCGCTTGCGCAGTATCTCGACGCTGCGGGCCGGCCGATTGCGGGGGCGACCGTACAAGGCGGCACTGCGGCCGGGATACCGGGGGTGCCCGCCGGCCTCGTCGTGCTCGCGGCGAACTACGGGCGCCTGCCGCTCGCGCGCGCGCTTGCGCCGGCGGTGGCCCTAGCGCGCGACGGCTTCGAAGTCGATCCGCGTTATGCGCGCATTGCCAAGCTGCGCGAACGCTTCCTCCTCGGCGGGGTGAACACCGCGCGCATTTTCTTGCACGATCAGCAGGCGCCGCAGCCGGGATACCGGCTGCGCCAGCCGCAGCTCGCGGCGACGCTCGAACTGCTCGGGCGTGCGGGGCGTGACGGGTTTTATCGCGGCACGGTCGCGCAGGCGCTGGTGGCGGCGGCCAATGATGCAGGCGGCGTATGGAACCTGGACGACCTCGAGCAATATCGCGTCGTCGAACGTGAGCCGATACGGTTCGCGTACCGGGGTGCCACCATCGTGACGGCGGCGTTGCCCTCGGCGGGCGGGGTAACTCTGGCCCAGGCGCTGAACATCCTCGAGCCCTATGCGATCACCAATGCACGCGATGCGGCGAGCGCGCATCTGGTGGTGGAAGCGCTGCGCCGCGGCTTTCAGGATCGCGTGCTGCACCTGGGCGACAGCGACTTTGTTGCCGCGCCCACAACGCGGCTGACCGACAAAGGCTACGCGCGCGGCCGCGCGGCGAGCATCGACCCCGCAGCGGCCACCCCCAGCGATGCCCTGCGCGTCGGGGCGGCTGCACGGGTGGAAAGCGGCAATACCACGCACTACTCCATCATCGACGCGGAAGGCAACCGCGTCGGCGCGACGCTGACCATCAACTTCCTGTTCGGAGCGGGCATCGTCGCCGGTGATACCGGCGTGCTGCTCAACAACCAGATGGACGACTTTACGCTCCTGCCCGAGTTGCCGAATGCGTATCGGCTGCTGGGCAGCGAGGCGAACGCCATCGCCCCGCGCAAGCGTCCGTTGTCGAGCATGACGCCGACATTTGTCGAGGACGATAAAGGCGTGCTGATCATCGGCGCGCCCGGCGGCTCCCGCATCATCAGCATGGTCCTGCTCGGCGTGCTGGACTATTTGAATCAAAGTGAAGTCGACCTCGCGGCGATCGTCGCCGCGCCGCGTTATCACCATCAATACTGGCCCGACCGGGTCGAGTTCGAGCCCGGGGCGTTTGCAGGGGAATGGCGCAACGCGCTCGAGGCCAGGGGGCATCGCCTGCAGGCCGCAGGCCGCCAATGGGGAAATATGCAGACGGTATTCAAGGCACGGCGCGGCGGCGGGGCGCTCGCCGCGAGCGATCCGCGCGGCTCGGACATCGCGTGGTACTGAGGGTATCATTGCGCGCAAAGTCGCCGTCCCCGTCGAAATGAAGAACACATTTCTTGATTTTGAGCAGCCGCTTGCGGTGCTCGAGGCGAAGATCGACGAGCTGCGCTACGCCCAGGACGATTCCGCGCTCGACATTTCCGCGGAGATCGCGCGCCTGCAGAAGAAGAGCCAGGGGCTCACGAAAGATATCTACGGCAAGCTGACCGCCTGGCAGATCGCGCAGGTGGCGCGCCATCCGCAGCGCCCGTACACGCTCGATTACATCCAGCATTTGTTTACCGGTTTCGAGGAACTGCACGGCGATCGCGCGTTTGCCGACGATGCCGCGATCGTCGGCGGCATGGCGCGCTTCAACGACCAGCCGGTGATGGTCATCGGCCACCAGAAAGGCCGCGATACCAAGGACAAGATCTACCGCAACTTCGGTATGCCCAAGCCCGAGGGCTACCGCAAAGCGCTGCGGCTGATGAGGCTCGCCGAGAAGTTCGGTGTGCCAGTCTTTACGTTCGTCGATACGCCGGGGGCGTACCCCGGAGTCGGCGCCGAGGAGCGCGGACAGTCGGAGGCGATCGGCCGCAATCTTTACGTCATGGCGGAGCTGCGCGTGCCGATCGTGTGCACGGTGATCGGCGAAGGCGGCTCGGGCGGGGCGCTGGCCATCGCAGTGGGCGATGCGCTGCTCATGCTGCAGTACGCCACGTATTCCGTGATCTCGCCGGAAGGCTGCGCCTCGATCCTGTGGAAAAGCGCGGCCCACGCCGAGGAGGCCGCGGAAACGCTCGGCATCACGGCCACCCGGCTCAAGACGCTGGGACTCATCGACAAGATCGTCCTCGAACCGCTCGGCGGCGCGCACCGCGATCACGATGCGATGATGCAAACTCTTAAAAAAGCGCTGCAGGACACACTGCGGCCGCTCGAGGATCAGCCGGTCGAGATGCTGCTCGAGAAGCGCTTCGCGCGACTCATGGGTTATGGCAAGTTCAAGGAAGTCGCCGCCAAGTGATGCGCTGCCGGCGCACGTCGGCAAGGTTCTGACGCGGTACTTGCGGCAGGGTGACCGGCTGGTAGTCGCTTTCAGCGGGGGCATCGATTCGCGCGTGCTGCTCGATATCCTGCAGCGGCTGTCGGCCACGCTCGATTTCGCGCTCTCGGCGATTCACGTCGACCATGGGATCAGCGCCAGTTCCCCGCTGTGGGCTGAATTCTGCGCGCAAACGTGCGCTGCCTGCGCAGTGCCGCTCACCATCGAACGAGTGACGCTGCTACGGGGAAATTCGCTGGAAGCCACTGCACGCCAGGCCCGCCATCGTCTGTTCAGCGCCGTCCCCGCCGAGTTCATCGTGCTCGCCCATCATCTGGACGATCAGGCCGAGACATTGCTGCTGCAACTGCTGCGCGGCGCAGGCGCCAAGGGGCTGAGTGCAATGCC
>JBKJZR010000269.1:0-5749 GCA_046715035.1 Burkholderiales bacterium
CGTGTGGGTGCTGGCACGGCTCGCCGAAACGGCGGAGCGGCTCGGTTACGCGGCGGTCGCGGAACGACATTTCCGCCACGCGCTGTCGTTCAATCCGCGCGATCAATATCTGCTGGCCGGACTTGCAGACTTGCTGCTCGATCAGGGCCGGCACCAAGAAGTCGTTTCATTGTTGCGCGATCGCACGGAAGCCGAGCACCTGCTGCTGCGCCTGGTGCTCGCCGAAAAAGCGCTCGGTTCGGCGGAATTCGCCAGCCATCGTGTCCGGGTCGGCGAGGCGTTCGCCGCGGCGCGCCGTGGAGGAGATGCCGTGCACGAAGGCGACGAGTCGCGCTACGCCCTGCACGTGCTCAACGATGCTCCTCGCGCTCTAGCGCTCGCTTTGGCGAACTGGACCCTGCAGCGCGAGAACCGCGACGCGCGGGCGGTGCTCGAAGCAGCCGTCGCGGTCGACTATCCCGCCGCGGCGCAGCCGGTTCTCGACTGGATACGGCGAGAGGACATTGTTGACGGAAGACTCGCGCGACTGGCTGATCAACTGCTCAAGACCCGCGCAGCACGCCCATAACGGCTGATTTGCTCACGCAGCACAAACGAGCCCGCGCAGCCCGCAGACCTGTCCCTGGCTAAAGCGGCTTCAGCGTAATGCGCCGCGCATAAAGAGCAGCGCGCCCACATCCGAATACACCCGGGGATGAGGTGAGTCTGCGGGGGCAAACCGGTAGTCGCCGCTGCGCAGCAACGTGTCGCCGAAGAAAGCCTCGCCTTCGAGCATCACCCACTCTTCAGCCTGCCGATGGGCGCGAACGGACACGTAAGTTTCCGGCTCGATGCGCAACAGCAGCGAACACAGTTCGCCGCTTTCCCAGAGAAGTTTGGTCTCTACCCCCGGCGCGAAACTGGACCACGTGCCCTGTTCGGGCTGGACGGTGAGGGGCGCCCGTCCCCGCCGCGGCAGCCACGCACCCACCAAATCCCTCAAGACATCGACATCGTCTCCAATCGACGTGCCTCGCAGATAGATAAGCGCGTTGGTTTCTGCCTGGATGCGGCCGTGGCGGCTTCCCGCGGGAGCGACATGATAGGCACCCGGGCGTGCCCGAACGTTTTCGAGCAGCATGGTGCCGTTGAGCACGACGCATTCTTCGTCGCGGAAATGGCGGTGCGGTGGCAGCATGGCCCCCTGCTTCAGTTCGAGCAGAAAGGAACGCGAGGCAGGGTCGCGGCAGAGCGCCTTCGCGCGTATGCCGGCAGATAAATTTTGCCACTCACCTTGCTCGGCGAGAATCGTGAGGTAGCTGCGCTCGATCTGCGCATGCAGGTGCGCTCGCTCGAGCAGCCGCTCACGCATCGCTATACGCCGCGGCCCGTGGGGGTCGACCGGGGCGAGTCCTTCAGCGAGGACGCGTTGCAGCGCCGCCGAACCTTGCGGATCGTCAGGATCGATCATGGAATCGTTGTCGCTCACGTCAAAGCCGCCAATTCGCGCTGAGCTGCAGCGTCTCGCGCAGGGTCACTATGGCGCGCCGGATGTGACTCTTGACGGTACCCAGTGGAATCCGCGCGTGTGCAGCGATCTCCGCGTGCGTCAACCCCCTGAAAAAGGCCAGCGCAATCAATTGTCGGGGCAATGGGTCCAGCTTTTCCAGGGCCGCATGAAGCAAAGAGGTCCGCTCGACGGCCAGCAGAAGATCCTGTGGATCTGCCAGCCACGCAAGTTCGTTTACAGTCTGGCTGTCCAGCTGTGAATGCCGTTTCGCAACTTCGCCGTGGCGGATCGC
This sequence comes from Burkholderiales bacterium, assembly GCA_046715035.1. Classification (GTDB taxonomy): domain Bacteria; phylum Pseudomonadota; class Gammaproteobacteria; order Burkholderiales; family SG8-41; genus PALSA-1004. The sequence goes on from JBKJZR010000269.1 coordinate 1,782, forward strand.
GTCCAGTGCCCGACTGCGCGCGATGCTCAACAGCCAGCTGCGCGGGCTGCCGCGATTGATGTCGAAGCGACGGGCCTCCTGCCATGCCTGCCAATACGTCGCCCCGGCCACTTCTTCGGCGGTTTGCGGGCTGCGCGTGATCCGCAACGCCAAGCCATAGATCAGCGGGGCGGTGGCGTCGTAGAGCTCGCCCAACGCGTCCTCCCGTCCTTCAGCCATGCGCTCGATCAGGGCATCCAGAGGCGCGCGCGTCTGCTGCTTGCTCGGACCGAAGCGCTCCACCGCAGCCATCGGTGCGTTATCAAACATGTTTTCTTCAACGTCCAGGGTGCGCAGCGGATCCATGCCGCTAGTATAGCGAAAGACTAATGCGGCTCGAGTGCCGGTTGCGGTTCGCAACAACGACAGCAGCTCGGCCGGTTTGAGCGAACGCTGCGTTCAGGGGAAGCGCACCCGGTACGCCAGCTTTTCGCACGATATCCAGCCCTCCGACAAACGAGCGCCCATTCATCCCTTATGCGCCGTAGCGCTTGAGCGCGGCCTGATCGAACTTGAGCCCGAGGCCGGGCTTGTCGGGGACCTGAAGCTCGCCCCTGACCGGCTGCGGCACTTCCTCGAACAACCGCGCCGACCAGGGCATGTATTCGACCGTGAGACCATGCGGGATGGCGGCGACGAGGTGGACCGAGACCTCAGGATACAGATGGTTGACGACCGGCAGATTGAAAGCTTCCGCCATGCCCGCGATTTTCATCCACTGGGTGATGCCCCCCGCGCGCAGGACGTCGATCATGACGATGTCTACCGAACGTGCTTCGAGCATGTGCCGGAACGGCACCGCGCCATACACATATTCGCCGCCGGCGATCGGCGTCGCGAGCGCAGCGGTAACCCGCGCCATGCCCGGATAGTCGTCGTGCGCGACGACGTCCTCGAGCCAGAACAGACGATACTCGTCGACGCGCTTGCCGATCGAAATGGCCTGACGCACGTCCCAGCGCTGATTGATATCGCACATCAAGTCGATGCTCTCGCCGATGCTCTCGCGAATCAGGCGGATGCGCTCGACTTCGCGCTCGGGATTGGTGTCGCCGGGCAGGGCGAGCTGCGTTTTCATCTGCGTGAAGCCGCGCTCGACGAGCCTGGGCGCCGCCTTGACCACGTGCTCGAGCGGGAAGTGGCGCATCAGGGCACCGCTCGCGTAAGTCGGCACTTTGGTACGATACCCGCCGAGCAGCGTTGCCAGGGGGAGATCGAGCGCCTTGCCTTTGATGTCCCACAGCGCGATGTCGATCGCCGCCAGCGCCAAGGTGAAGATGCCGCCGGGTCCGCAGCTTGCGGCGGCGGCGCGCAGCTTGCCGATGATCGCTTCCATGCGCAGCGGGTCTTCGCCGATCGTCAGCGCCCCGAGCCCGTCGACCGCCGCCTTGAGCGCGCCGGTGAGTGGACCGCCGAAAAACGTCACGCCGATGCCCTCCACTCCCTCGTCGGTGCGGATAGTCAGCGCGACGAAATCGCGTGTCGTCCCTGGCGTTGCGGGACCGTCGGCGAGCGGCTCATCGCCCGGCACTCGCACGATGCGCGACTCTGTGGCTGTGATTTTCATGCAGACTCCTTCGTTGGCGCACGCGCGTTGGGACACCGATGCGAGCCGGGGCGGCCCCTGTCACCGCTGCGCGGCGTGGAAATGCACAAAGTTTAGGGCATCACGACGCGCGTCGCGAGCACGGCGCGGAGGCGCGTCAAGAAGGCCTGCGTTGGCAAGATTTCACTCGCTGCCCAGGCGCGAGCGTTTGACCAGAAAGATGGCTGCCAGCGGCAGCGCAGCGCTCAATACCGTAGTCGCTATCAGCAGCATCCCCAGCTCGGAGTAGTCCGCCGCCGTGCGCACCGCGCCGGTCACGGGTTCACGCACTTCGCGCGAAACGACGAAGATCTCGTTCAGATACTTCGTGCCCAACTGACTGAGCGAAAGGGCCAGGTTGGTGAACGAGGCCATGATGGCGAAGTAGGTCGCTTTCAGGTTGTCGGGGGCGCAGCGGGCAATCCAGGCGAGCATCGGTATCATGGCGATCTGCCCCAATGGCGACTCGAGCGCCGTATCCACGAGCGCGATGAAATGCGCGTCGACGATGCCGCCGGTCAGCGCGGCCGTCCAGTGATGTAATCCATAGAACATGCCGACGATGGGCAGCGCGAGCAGCGTGCCGCATACCGTGAGGAAGCCGACGACGTAAGCGATCGAACGCTCGGCCATGAAGCGGCGGAAAAGGAACATGCCTACGAGCGTCAGCGCGCTCGCGATCAGCGACAGGACCGACAGGAACTGCTGATCGAACCTGAGCTCGTCGATCATCCACCAGGTAACCCCCTGCCCCGGCGTGGGGACTGCGCGAAACACAAATATGACGATCGCGGTGCCGATCAGCGTCGAGCGTGCGCCCGGTTCGAGCTCGCGCGTCAGCCGCGCGATCAGAAAAACGACGATGGCCATCGACCCGGCGAAAACGATTTCCTGGCCGTAGCGCAGCTGACTGAGACCGGTGGCCAGCGTGAACACGACGAATGCCAGGCCACCGCCGAGTATCCACCAGTTGGGGCGCGTCGCGCCGCCATGCACCGCCAGCGCCGAGCGCACCTGTTCTGCGCTCATCCCCTGCGCCAGCAGCCGACGCCGGTCGCGCGAACGCAGCATCGCGGCGACCATTACCCCGATCAACGAGATCGCCGGGATCGCCAGCGCCATCAGATAGACCTCGCGATAGAGGCGGGCCTTGGCCGCTTCTGGCATATCCTCGACGCCCGTGAAGACGTAGAGATTGATGAGCGCGACTAAGACAGAGCCGCCGATGATGGCGACTCGACCGAGTGTCTGCATCGTGATATGCATGAGCTTGCGGCGCTCGGCATCGAGCGGCCGTCCCTGCTCATCGACGCGCGGCACTGCTTCGACCGTCATCGCATCGGCGACCGAGTCCTGCAGCACGTAGCCCACCGGCGCGAGCAGTGCACTCAGTACGTACCAGCTCTCCACCGGCATGATCGCTGCCATCGCCTCGCGGTCGCCGATCAGTCCGACCATGATGAGCAGACTGGCGGCGATCAAAGCGGCGCCGAGGTAGACGAGCGCGCTTTTCCATGGCCACAACAGGTCGACGAGATGCCCGACCAGCATTTTCATCGACCATGGGATGACCGCCCAAAACCCGAGCGCGGCCAGAAAGGATGCCGAGAGTCCCAGGTAGTCCTTGACGAAGAACGTGCCGACGATCCCCGTCAGTCCGGAAATGCCGGCGGCCATGTAAACCATCAGCGGCGGCAGATACGACAGCCGGAACTCGCGGCCCAGCTCTAAGATGTTGCGGTCTATCCAGCGCCAGACAGGGGTAAACATCGGGTCCATTTTCAGTGGGGGCAAGGCATGCGCGAACCCTCAGGGGCGGCGAAAAGCCTCATTCGAATCGCTCAGCGGCACCCCGAAGTTCTCGCTGCTGCGATCACGTAAACCCTGCGATGCAAGACGAGGACAGCGACCCTGTTATGCGAATACACAGCGGAATTAGTGCCGAGTTCTCGGAAAATCGTGGTCTGTCTCGATCTTTCGGGAAATCAGTCTGCCAGGAACGTTCCCATCGCTCGTGCCTGCTCCGGAAACGCCTTGAGCACGGCCTTGTCAGCGGTCACGAGCGGCACTGAAAGGACGGACGCCAAGACGACAAATTCGCAATCATAGGTGGACCGGCGCGACTTGCCGGCCAGTTCGAACACGCGGCTGCTCGGCACGAGATGCTCGCAGCCCGCGAGCGCGCTTTCGGCCGCGTCCATGATGCGGCCGATCTGCGGCCTGCTGAGGCTGCCGTCGCGAAAGTAGCCTGTCAGAATGCTGCGCATTTCGGAGCGCCACAGGATCGGGACATGCCACTCCGGGTCCCTGACGCGTACGCGCTGGGCGAGGCCGGTAAGAGGGC
>JBKJZR010000270.1:0-17439 GCA_046715035.1 Burkholderiales bacterium
CGCGAGCGAACGGTTGCCGCAGCGACTCAGAATCAGGCGCTCGCGGCGTTGCTTTTTCTGTATGGTGAAGTGATTGGCGAGAGTACCCGCGCGCGGGGCGTGACTGGGGATGGCAGTACGTGTTTCCGTCAAAAAAGCTTTCCACCGATCCGCGCAGCAGAGTTATCCGGCGTCACCACGTGTTCGATTCGGTGCTGCCACGCGCCGTGAGTGCAGCGGCGCGCGTCGCTGGTGTTACGAAACCTGTCGGCTGTCACGTTCTGCGGCATTCAGGGCTTCCTCAGCAGTCCAGCAGCGTGCGCGCATAACCCGCGCGCGCAGCGGATTCATCGGTCGGCGGTGCGCCCCGCTTGCTCAGCGCGCCGATGCGCACGCCGAGCAGCCGGATGCGCCGGTCGAGCGCGACGCGCTTGAGGCACTCGCCCGCCGTGCGGCGTATGGTGGCGGCATCCGCGGTCGGCGCGTCGATCGTGCAATCCCGGGTGACCGTCCTGAAGTTGTCGTAGCGCAGCTTGAGGCCGACCGTCTTGCCGACGTAACCCTTGCGCTCGAGATCGGCGGCGAGTCGCACGCAGAGTTCGGTGAAGATCCGCGAAAGCTGCGCGCGATCGCGCACCGGGTGCAGATCGACCTCGAATGTCGTTTCGCGGCTGATCGACTTGGGCTCGCTGTGGGTGATCACCTGGCGCGCGTCGCGACCGTGCGCCGCGTCGTGCATCCATGCGCCATAGTTGCTGCCGAAGTGCCCGGTCAGCAGCGCCAGGGCCGCGCCCGCCAGCTCGCCGATGGTGCGGATACCGAGCGCCTCAAGGCGCGCGCCCGCTTTGGGACCGATGCCGTTGATCCTGCGCACCGGCAGCGGCCAGATGCGCGGTGCGACGTCCGTGTCGCGCAACACCGTGAGCCCGCCCGGCTTGTCGAGGTCGGAGGCAATCTTCGACAGCAGCTTATTGGGCGTGACGCCGATCGAGCAGGACAGCCCTGTACTTGCGCGCACCGCCCGCTGGATCGATGCCGCGACTGCGCGCGAGCGTTCCCATGCGTCGCCTTGCTCCGCGACGGCAGCGCCTGCCACAAGATCGGTAAGGTCGATATAGATTTCGTCGATGCCGCGGTCTTCTATTTGTGGCGCCACCTCGCGCACGGCATCCTTGAACAGTCGCGAGTAGCGACGGTACTCGTCGAAATCGGCCGGCAACAGCAGTGCATCAGGCGCGAGCTTCGCCGCTTTCATCAAGCCCATGCCCGAATGCACGCCGAGCGCGCGCGCTTCGTAAGTGGCCGTCGTGATCACGCCACGCCCCGTGTAGCCACGCAGCGTCGCAACCGGCTCGCCCTGTGCGGGGTTCGCTATGCGCCGGCGCCCGCCGATCACCATTGGCTTGCCGCGCAGCTGCGGAAAGCGCAGCAGTTCGACCGACGCGTAGAACGCGTCCATGTCGAGATGGGCGATATAGCGGAAGTCCATGCACGTCGGGCGGTGGCATTATTATCGTGTGAACCGGCGCGATCGCACCATTATTTTTGCGGCCGCGTCTGCTATGCTGACGGCGACTTATAGAGGAGATCACCGGATATGCGCCCGTTCGAAGGAGTCAGGATTCTGGATTGCACCCACGTGCTGGCGGGCCCTTTTGCGGCTTATCAACTCGCGGTGCTCGGCGCCGATGTCATCAAGGTCGAAGACCCCAACGAGCCGGACCAGAGCCGCGAGGGCGGCGCCGACATGGACCTCAACAAGAAGCTCATGGGCACCGCATTCCTCACCCAGGGCTCGAACAAGCGCTCGCTCGCGCTCAACCTCAAGACCGAAGGCGGGCGCGAAGCGCTCAAGCGCCTGGTCCGCGACTGGGCGGATGTGCTCGTCGAGAACTACCGGCCCGGCGCGTTCATGGCGCTCGGTCTCGGCTACGAGGACCTCGCGCGCCTCAAGCCCAGTCTCGTCTACGCCTCGATGACGGCCTTCGGCCAGGACGGCCCGCGCGGGCAGCACACCGCATACGACATGGCGATACAGGCGACTTCGGGAATTACCGCGTGCACCGGCACGCCGGCGAGCGGTCCGCTCAAGGTCGGCGCGCCGGTGATCGATTACGCGACCGGCACCACGGGCGCGTTCGCGATCGCCGCGGCGCTCTATCAACGCCTGCGCACCGGCAAAGGCCAGCACATTGACATGTCGATGCTCGACGTCGCGCTGATCCTGCAAAGCTCGCACGTGACGGACAACCTCCACTCCGGACACCAGCCCAAGCGCGTGGGAAACCGCATGCGCTTTGCCGAGTCTTCGGTGTTCGAAACCAAGGACGGCCTCGTACAACTCGCTGCGTCGAACCGCCGCCAGCATCGCCGGTTCTACTCGGCGATCGACGAGCCGGCCGAAGCGCAGCGTACGAGTCTCGACGAGCGTTACACGCGCTGGGACGAGAAGCACGCGATGATCGCCGGCAAGATGGGCGCGCGCACCGCCGACGAATGGGAAAATTATTTGCAGTCGAAGCACGTGCCCGCGACCCGCGTGCGCGAGCTCGGCGAAGCGCTGCAGGATCCCCAGCTCGAGTACCGCGGGGTGTTGCATCGTCATGAGAATATTCCGGGCGTCAGCAAACCGACGACGGTGCCCGTGGCGGCGTTCAAGTTCGCGCACGACGGGCCGTCGGTCGAGCGGCCGCCCGCGCGACTGGGAGAACACACTGACGAAGTGCTCGCGCTCGCCGGCTACAGCGCCGCCGAAATCGCTGCGCTGCGCAAGGCTGGCGCCGCAGCCTGATCGCCATCCCTTTTTTCACCCGCGCGCGCCGCTCTCCTCACCACTGGCTGGCGCGCGAAGCGCCACGACGCTCCCCTCGCCCTCCGGGAGAGGGGTTGGGGGTGAGGGAACAACGGAGTGAAGGAACAACGCTTTTGCGTTGTCCGGGAGAGGGGCCACGGCGTTTGCGCCGCGAAAATGGTACCGACGAACTGTCTTGACTTCTATTCCCTCATCTCCGGCTCTTCTCCCGGAGGGAGAAGGGAGCGTCTTGCTTCCTTCTCCCCTCGCCTCTGACGTCGTCATGTCCCTCGCTCGGGCGCGTAGCTGTGCGCGCTGCTCCCGTACACCGCCCAAAGCGCGATCGGCGCCGCGCAGCAGCAGGTATAATTTTCGGCGGCTGCGGCGGAGCGAGCGCGTGCCGCCATTCAAGTCCTGCGCAACCCACGAAAGGACCTCATGCCCGACCATGCAGCAGCAGTGCGCGACATCCTCCGGGAATCGATCGTCATCGACGGCATGGGCGGATCGATCGTGCATCCCACGCCGCACGTCGCCGAAGGCACGTACGAAGAACAGCTCGTCGGCTACGGCTGGACCGCGATGAACTCGACGCTCGTATCGGAGCCGACGTACACGCCGACGTACGAGGAAGTGCTCAAGGCGGTCAACGAGAACCTGAATTACTTCGACATGAGCCCCAAGGCGCTGCTCGTCGAGACCAGCGCGGACATCGAGGAGGCCAAGAAGAACGGCCAGCTCGCGGTGATCCTGGGGCTGCAGAGCCCGAGCTTCATCGACCAGGACCGCAGCCGCGTGCGCATTCTGCACAAGCTCGGGCTGCGCATCCTGCAGATGACCTACATGGAGCGCAATTACCTCGGCGACGGCTGCCTCGAGCCCGAGAACCGCGGGCTCACGCATTTCGGCATCCAGATCGTGCGCGAGTGCAACCGTCTGGGCATCGTGCTCGACTGCGCGCACGTCGGCATCAACACGACGCTCGACACGGCCAGGTACTCGTCGCAGCCGATCCTGATTTCGCACACGGCGGCGCGCGCGCTCGTCGACAACCCGCGCTCGGCTACCGACGAGCAGATCACAGCCGTGGCCACGCGCGGCGGCGTCATCGGCATCACGCCGCTGTCGGCGCTGATGCGTGTGGAGGGCGCACCGACCATCGAGGACTACATCGATCACTTCGACTACGTGATCAAGCTCGCAGGCCCCGACCACGTTGCGCTCGGCACCGACATGTTCGACGGCAAGACCAAGGCCAACTGGGTCACCGGCTGGTATTACCCGGAATCGTCGGGCAAAGCCACCTACACGAATCGCCGGGTCGCCAACTTCAGTAAGAAATCCGACCTGCCCAACCTCGTCGACGCGTTCCTGCGGCGCGGGTATGACCGTGCGCTCATCAAGAAGCTGCTCGGCGGCAACTTCATGCGCGTGTTCCGCGCGGTCTGGGGCTGATCGTCAACAAAGATGCGCGGAAGTTCGTGCGCCCTTCGTCGAGTCCGGGACAGACGCTGAACGATCTAACGGACAGCCTGCGCAACGAAGTTCGAAACATGAGCGGAAACGTATCAACCACCTGGAACGCTTCGACTCCACGCCTGCGGCGTTGCTCAGCGCGAACGGAGAATTTCGTCGAACTGTCAAAGGCGTTTCGTATCAAGCCACGGAACCTCCGACTCAGCCTCCCACCGTTCGCCCTGAGGCTCTCGAAGGGTGAACGCGTTTTTCCGGCGCGATACGAACGGAATTTTGCGCTTTTCAACAAGCTGTTGATGCGATTTTTAGAATTCCCTGACCTGCCGAGGCTGTCCGCCTGAAAGACGCAATGCATGACGTGATTGTCATCGGCGCCGGCATGGTCGGCGCCGCGATCGCGTACGGGCTCGCGCGCGGCGGACTGCAAGTCAGCCTGCTCGACCAGGACGATGTCGCCTTCCGGGCTTCGCGCGGCAACTTCGGGCTCGTATGGGTGCAATCCAAAGGCGCAGGCTTCCACCGCTATGCGGAATGGAGCCGCCGCTCGGCGCAACTTTGGCCGGCGCTCGCCCGCGACCTCGCAGCCGAGACCGGCATCGATGTCGAGCTCGAGCAGCCCGGCGGCTTTTTCTTCGCATTCACCGACGCAGAGATGGCGCAGCGCGAGCAGGTGCTGCGCGACATCCAGCGCAACGTGCGCGGCGATTACCCGTTCGAAATGCTCGACCGCGAAGGCATACGCGCGCGCATTCCCGAAATCGGTCCCGAAGTCGTCGGCGCCAGCTACACGCCGATGGACGGGCACGTGCATCCGCTCAAGACGCTGCAGGCGCTGCTCGCGGCGTGCCGGCAGCGCTCGGCTGTCGTGCATGCCGGCCAGTCGATCCGCGACATCGCTTACGACGCAGGCGTCTTCACGCTGACCGCGACGGGCGGCACCTGGCGCACGCGCAAGCTCGTGCTCGCCGCCGGCCTGGGCAATCGCGAGCTCGCCGCCAAAGTCGGCATCAGCGCGCCGGTCTCGCCTATCCGCGGCCAGATCCTCGTGACCGAGCGCCTGCGCCGGTTTCTCAATTACCCGACCAACAAGGTGCGCCAGACGGGCGAGGGCGGCGTGCAGCTTGGCGATTCGGTCGAAGACGTCGGTTTCAACGACCTCACGAGCACCGAGACCATGGCCACCATCGCGAAGCGCGGGACGCGCACTTTTCCGCTGCTGAACGATGTCAAGCTCGTGCGCGCGTGGGGCGCGCTGCGCGTGATGAGCCCCGACGGCTTTCCGATCTACCAGGAATCGGTGCGCTGCCCCGGAGCGTATCTGGCGACGTGCCACAGCGGCGTGACGTTGAGCGCAGTGCACGCGAACGACATCGCGGGCTGGATCGGCGGCCGCAGCAAGCCCGAAAACCTCGACGTGTTTTCTCCCGACCGTTTCGCAATACGATGACCGCGGATGACTCACTGTTCCGGCCGCTCGCACCCGGCGCGACCGTCACGATCGAGCTCGACGGCACGCGCTGCGCGGTGCCGGCAGGGATGAGCGTGGCCGCCGCGCTGCTGGCGAGCGGGCTGCGCCGTTTCCGGACTACTCCCGTCACGCAGGCACCGCGCGCACCGTATTGCATGATGGGCGTCTGCTTCGAATGCCTGATGGAGATCGACGGCGTCGCGAGCCAGCAGACGTGCCGCATCGCGGTGCGCGAAGGTCTGAGGATACGCACGCAGCAGGGCGCGCGCGATCCGGGTGCGCAGCCGTGAAGGTCCCGCCAACGATCGACGTGGCGGTAATCGGCGCTGGCCCGGCGGGAATGGCTGCGGCGATGTCCGCGGCGGCGTCAGGTGCGAGCGTCGTGCTGCTCGATGACCAGCCTGCCGCAGGTGGGCAGATCTACCGCGGCATCACGCAGACGACGCCGCGCCAGCTCGATATTCTTGGAGCAGACTACGCGGCCGGGCGCGCGCAGGCAGATGCGCTCGCGCGCTCGGGCGTCAGCCATCTCGCCGGCGCGGCAGTCTGGCAATTGCATCGCGACCGCACGCTCGACGTGCTCCATGACGGCGCGAGCCACCCGCTGCGCGCCGCGACGGTGGTGATATGCGCCGGCGCGCTCGAGCGTCCGTTCCCGGTCCCGGGCTGGACGCTGCCGGGCGTCATGACCGCGGGCGCAGCGCAGATTCTTTTCAAGACCGGCGGCATCGTCCCCGCACAAGCGCCCGTGCTCGTGGGCTGCGGGCCGCTGCTGTACGTGCTGGGGGCGCAGCTCGTCCATGCTGGTGTCCGGCTGCGCGCGGTGATCGACACGACCGCGCCGGCAGATTACTCCCGCGCGCTCAAGCACCTGCCAGGTGCGCTCGCGAGTCCGCGCTACATCGCGAAGGGGCTCGCCGCGATCAGGGCGATCCGCAAGAGCGGCGTCGACTACTTTACCGGTGCGACCGCAATCGCGATCGAGGGCGACGCGGCGGGTGCGCGCGCAGTGCAATTTCGCGCCCGCGGCCGCACGCAGCGCGTCGAGTCGCCACTCATCCTGCTGCACCATGGTGTGGTGCCCAATACGCAGATGACGTGGTCGCTGCGGGCCGCGCACGACTGGGACGACGCGCAGCTCTGCTGGGTGCCGCGCACCGACGCATGGGGCGCGCTCGATGTCGAGGGCTATTTCGTGGCCGGCGACAACCGCGGCATCGTAGGCGCGGCAGCGGCAGTTTTGCAGGGCGAGCTTGCCGGCCTCGCGGCTGCGCATCACGCGGGGAGGCTCCCCGGTCAGGAGCGCGATCGCGCCGCGGCGGACATCCGCGGCCGGCTCACGCGGGAAACGCGCATCCGGCCATTCCTCGACGCGCTGTACCGGCCCAAGGATGAGAATCGCATCCCCGGCGACGATGTGCTCGCCTGCCGCTGCGAGGAAGTGACCGCAGGCGCGATCCGCGGCTACGTGCGCGCAGGGTGTGTCGGCCCCAACCAGACCAAATCGTTCGGGCGCTGCGGCATGGGGCCGTGCCAGGGCCAGTTGTGCGGACTGACGGTGACCGAAATCATTGCCAACGCCCGCGAAGTCGCGCCGGCGGAAGTCGGCTACTACCGCATCCGCCCGCCGCTGCGGCCGATCACGATCGGCGAGATCGCGCGCTCAGCGGGATAAGGGGACGCCCACATTTCCCGAGCCCGACCGCGTTGGGGCATCATGCTCCCGCTTCGGAACCTCGAATTAGCCCGAATTGTGTGCGTCCCACGCAGTTATTTCCGTAATTTCGAGACCTACCGGGGCTTGAGCCCGGCATCTTTCGCGATCTCGCCGAATTTGACCACCCAGTCCGCATAGCGTTTTGCGAGCTCCTCCGGGCTACTTGGCGTGGGTTGCGAGCCGGCATTCAGTAACCGCTCGCGCAGGTCCGGCGCGGCCAGGGCCCGGCCGATCGCAGCGTTGAGCGATGCGACAATGTCACGGCGCATCCCCGCCGGTCCCACGATACTTCGCCACGACGGGATGTCGTAGCCCGGCAACGCCGCCTCGCTCATCGTCGGCACGTCGGGCAACATCGCCGAGCGCGCAGTGCTGGTCACGGCAAGCGCGCGCAGCTTCTCCCTGTGGGCCAGCGTGATAGCCTCGGATGAGAAGTAGTAGTCGACCTGTCCCGAGATCAAATCAACGATCGCCGGCGGACCGGTCTTGTACTGAATTTCAACCGCGTCGATGCGGGCCATGCTGTTGAACAGCACCACACTCCAATAGGGTATTTGTCCGACCCCTATCGTCGCGAACGCCATTTTTCCGGGACGGGACCGGGCAAGCGCGATAAAGTCCTTGACGTTTCGCGCCGGCACAGACGGATGCACGAGCAGAACGAATTGCGAGGTTTCAAGCAGGGAAACCGGGGTGAAGTCGCGCAGCACGTCATAGGCGACATTGGCGTTGACGTAACGTGCCCCGGCCATCGATCCGCCCCCGAGCAACAGCGTATAGCCGTCCGGTGGCGACTTGGCTACCAGTGTCTGGCCGATCATGCCACTGGCGCCTGGTCGATTGTCCACTATAAATTGCTGCCCGAACGTGTCGCTGAGCCTGGAGGCGACCAGGCGGGCAACAACGTCGTCGGCTCCACCCGCCCCGGCCGCAACGACAATGCGGACGGGTTTCAACGGATACGCCTGCGCAACGGCTTCGCCGGGCGCGCCGATCGCAAAGCAAAGCATGGTGAGCTGCACCGAGGCAACCGATCGCCACTTTGCGAAAATCGAGAACGCAACATCGCCAAATTCCGAGAATCTCATTGGGTTCCTCCATTAATCCCGACGTGCGGCGTGATGTTCGCAAGCCGCCCCGAGTCGGCCGCGGCCGAGCTGGCGCGCGCATGCCGCAAGGGCGGGCGCATTGCGATACTCGTCAACGCGGAGACAACTTAGACGCGCCACGCCTAGTTCCTGAACGTCGTCCCGGCTCGGCTGCGCATCGGCAGATTGCCGAAGGTGCCCGACCAGCGGTTAGCGACCCACCCCATCAGGGCGAAGCCTGCGATGCACGTCGCGAGGAGCCAGGCGAGGTAGCCCAGGAAGGATGGCAGGCCTGGCCGTTCCGGAAGCGCGGCCACCGGGACTTCGTTGACTTCGTCGCCGAAGACGAGGAAGTTGGGTGCGTCCGCGGAGTGCCAGATCGGGATGCGTTTCCCCGGTGCGAAGGTTTCGTGCGGCAGCCCCTTCACGACCATCGTCGTGCCCTGCATCTGACCGAGGAGGTTGTACTGATCGGTCGATCCGGCGAGATGGCCGGCGATGTACGGCGATCCGCCATTGGGCCGCGCCTCGTCCATTATGTATTCCACCTTCGTGTAGGTCTTGTCCCACCACCAGTACACGCCGGAAACGATCGCGCCCCTGAGCGGCGGTATCGCGGCCAGGAGCGTGAGGAGGAACACGACCACGTGCGGCGAGAATCGCACGCCCCAGCGGAAACGCATTGCCGGCAATTCTGCCGCGGTTTTCGTGTCCGGAACTCTATTCAGGTCGTCCATGGCCTCTTTCTGCGAAGTCGAACATGCGGTCGATCAGAGGCTCAAAGCTCCTGATATCCTAGCCAGCTTGCTTTCCATGTGGGTCCCTTATACGAGGAGCCAGAATGTCGTCCGAAACAATCGCCGGAAGTTGCTTGTGCGGCTCAATTAGATTCGAAATAAAGCCGCCACTCGAAGCCTTTCGCTACTGCCATTGCAGTCGCTGTCAGAAAGCGAGCGGCAGCGCGCATGCGGCGAATGGCTTTGTACCAGAGTCGCAGTTCCAATGGATTGCCGGCGAATCCTCGGTAAAGCGCTTCGATCTTCCTGGCGCCAAACGCTTCGCGGTTTGGTTCTGCCCGCAGTGCGGAACACGGATGCCGCACAAGATCAAGTCCACCGAAAACATGCTGATCCCAGCAGGCGTGCTCGACGATGATCCTGGGATGCGCCCGCAGAACAGCATCTTCTGGAAATCCAAGGCCGCATGGTACGTGCCTCCCCAGGAAATAACGAAGTTCGATGAATACCCGTGATGCGCGCTGCTGGCGGCGCTATCGCCGATCGGCGGCAAATGCCCGACTCCCGCCGCGTCACCGGCAAGTCCCGCGCGCGAATATCCGCAAATCCAACGATATACAATATCCAAACTTTGCGCTCGACTTCGGCGCTCACCTGATTTGAAAGGACACCGACTTGAGAACAGTTGTGCGCAGATGTCTGGTCGCATGCGTCGCGCTGGCGAGCCTTGGATTCGCTGCCCAGGTCCCTGCCGCGCAAGGCTGGGAACCGCGAAAAAGCGTCGAGATCGTCGTCGGCGCGGACCCGGGCGGCGCGCTCGATCTGACGGCACGCCTGCTGCAGGGCATCTGGAAGGAGAAGAAGCTCGTCGACGGCGTCGTGCTCAACAAGCCGGGCGCCGGCAATGCGATCGCCTGGACGTATCTCAATACGCACCCCGGTGACGCCAATTACATCGCCATCGCCTCACCCAACCTGTTCACCAACCAGCTGCTCGGCGTAAGCCAGCTCTCGTACCGCGACGTAACGCCGCTCGGCATCATGCTGACCGAGTACATCGTCTTCGTCGTGCGGCCCGATGCGCCGTTCAAGTCGATGAAGGACGTGGTCGCGCCGCTGCGCAAGGATGCGGGCTCGCTCAGCATCGGCCTGTCGCCCGGCATCGGCAGCCCCGCCTACACGGCGGCGGGCATCGCCCTCAAGGAAGCGGGCGTCGACGCGAAGAACATGCGCATCGTCGCCTACAAAGCCGCCGGCGCCGTCATCACCGCGCTGCTCAGCAGCGACATCGACATGGCAGTCGTCGCCGCGCCGAACGTGCCGCCGCTGCTCGCGGCCAACCGCATCCGGGCGATTGCGATCAGCTCGCCGGTGCGCGTCGGCGGCGCCCTCGCGGTCGTGCCCACGCTCAGGGAGCAGGGCATCGATGCGGTCTATGAGAACTGGCGCGGGCTCGTCGGTCCGAAGGACCTCAAGCCCGAGCAGATCGCCTTCTGGGAAAATGCGATTGCGCAGGCGACCCGGACGCCCGAGTGGCAGAAAGCGCTCGAGAAAAACGGCTGGGGCGACCGCTATCTCAATAACGCCGACAGCCGGAAGTTTCTCGATGAGCAGTTCGGCCGCTACAAATCGACCTACACCGAGCTCGGGGTCACCAAGTAGTCAGAGCCGCCCTTTTCCCGCCCACGACCAAGGAGCATCCGATGACCATTGCATTGACCACCGAGCTCGGCCATTTCGTCGCGCAGCTGAAGTATGAAGACCTGACGCCGGAAGTCGTCGCCGCCGTCGACATGGTGTTCACCGACTGCATCGGCTGCGCGGTCGCCGGCTCCGCAGATCCCGCGCCTCAGATCCTCAAAACCATGCTCGCGCCGGCGGGCAGGGAATCGACACTGCTCGTCGGCGAAGGCCGCGCGTCGGCGCTCGATGCGGCATGGATCAACGGCACCGCGGCACACGCCCTCGATTACGACGACGTGGCACAACGCGGCGGGCATCCGAGCGCCGTGATCGTTCCCGCGATACTCGCAGAGGCCGAAGCGATCGGCGCAACCGGCCGCCAAATGGTGCTCGCGTACGCCGCCGGCTTCGAAGTGTTTGCCGATCTGGCGAGGCGCGATGTCGAGGCGCAGCACGAGAAGGGCTGGCATCCGACCGGCATCTTCGGCACGATCGGCGCAGCGGCAGCGTGCGCGTCGCTGCGCGGCCTCGACGCGCACAAGGCGACGATGGCGATCGCGATCAGCGCATCGCAGAGCGCGGGCCTGGTATCCAATTTCGGCACCATGACCAAGCCCATGCACGCCGGACGCGGCGCGCACGCCGGTGTGGCGTCGGCGCGTCTCGCCGATCTGGGCTTCAGCGGCGCACCCGACGCGATCGAGCACGCGCCCGGACTGCTCGAGGCGGTTTCGGCGTTCAATCGTTTCGACGTGGAAACCCCGCTGCGCGCCGGCCGCGAATGGCAGATCACCGGCGCCAACCGCATCGGCATCAAGAAGTATCCGATGTGCTATTGCGTGCATCGCTCGCTCGACGGCATGCTCGATCTGCTGCAACGCGAGGCGATTCGTCCGGATGATGTCGAGCGGGTGAGCGTCACTTACAGCCCGCGTAACGTGACGATCCTGCGCAACCACTCGCCGCAGACCGGCCTCGAAGCCAAGTTCAGCATCGAGTTCGCGATGGCGTGTGCGCTGATCGCGCGCCGCGCTGGACTCGCCGAGCTTACCGACGATTTCGTGCGCCGGCCCGACGTCCAGTCACTGATTAAACGTGTGTCCGCCGAGCCTGCGAACGACCGCCTCAATCCGAACCGGCCCGGCTACGCGGTGTACGACCACATCACGGTCGACCTGCGCGATGGACGCCGCGTCGACAGCGGGCCGATTCACGTCATCCGCGGCGATGCCAGCGTGCCCCTCTCGCGGGAAGAGTTGTGGACGAAGTTCGAAGACTGCGTGCGCGCGGGCAACCCGCGGCTGCCGGCGCGCGAGCTGTTCGACACGCTGATGTCGCTCGAACGCGCGCCCAGCGTGCGTGACGTGGCGCGCCTGCTCGCGCCGCGTGCCGGCGCGCTGCGCGAGGTAGCCGCGAGCGCGGGTTAGCGAGCGGGGATTGCGCATCTTCTAGCCGTCAACACTGACCATGCGGGCGCAGGTGGCATGGGGCTGCGCATTAACGCGGCCCCCTCCCCAGCCCTCCCCCGTTACGCAAGGGAGGGAGCAACGACGGATGAGGAACGCAGGAATGTTCCCTCCTCCGCTTGCGGGGGGAGGGTTAGCGTGGGTTTCAAAGTTCGCGGTGGACGAATTCGATGATCCGGTCGATCGCTTCGCGCGCCGCCGGCGAGCCCGGATCGTTGGTGATGAACGCCTCGCCCACGCCATCGAAGAGATGCAGCTCGACGCGCCCGCCGGCTTTGCGATAGCTCGCGATGAAGCGCTCGCGATGCGGCACCGGGTGTGCGAGGTCGGCGGTGCCCTGCAGGTACAACACGGGTGGCGTGGGTACCTGCTCACCGCGCTCGAGCGCCCGCGTCGGATTGCCTTCGGCCATGGCCGCCTCGTCCGGCCAGTACTTGTCGTGCGATGACACCCATTCGTCGGCGCTCTTGGAATTGCCGCTCTGCTGCAGTTGCTTCGCATACTCATAGCGGCCCAGCGGATCGATGACCGGCCAGCACAGGATCACGCAGCACACCGAGGCGTCGGCGTCGACCTTGGCCCTCAGCGGCACAGCCGCATAGCGGGGATCTTTCGGGCGCATCGCGGCCAGCATCGCCTGGTGACCCCCGCTCGAGACGCCGAGTATGCCGACCTTGTCCGCGCTGCTGCGCAAGTCCGCGGCGCGCGACTTGCACCAGCGTATGGCGTAATTGATGTCGGCGAGCGACGCGGGATAGCCCGCCTCGGGCGGCATGCGGAAGTCGAGCGCAACCACCACCACGCCGCTGCGCGCGAGCGGTTCGTCGGTGCCGGCATCGCTCGTGCGGTCCTTTTTGCACCATGCGCCGCCGTGCAGATCGATGACCAGCGGAAACGGGCCCGTGCCGCGGGGCTTATAAATGCGGGCGAGCAGCGGCCTGGCACCGTGCCGCAGGTATTCGACATCCTCGACGTCGATTTCGTAGCGCGAGAGTACGTCTGTCGTCATGATCGCTCCCTTGCAATTGGGCAAGGTTGCATTTTATCCGACTGTGCTTGCCGCGAGGCTCATCGCGATCACGATGGGAACACCAGTAAGGGAGCGCTTGCGCACCGCGCAGAAAAATGCCTGGCCAGGCGCCAGAAGCATTCGGTGCGCAAGCGCACCCTACCTACGTTGACGGCCCCGTCTGCATCGCATGCCAGAGCCTGGACGGCGTGAGCGGCATGTCGAGGTGCTGGACGCCCAGCGGCCGCAAGGCGTCGATGACCGCGTTGACCAGCGCCGGCAGCGATGCGGTGCACCCCGACTCGCCCATGCCTTTTACGCCCAGCGGGCTGACCTTGCTTGGCGTCGGGTGTTCTTCGCCCCGCACCTCGCGCAGCAACCCGGCGCGCGGCATGTAGTAGTCCATGAAGCTCGCGGTCAGCGGCTGCCCCGTCTCGGGGTCGTAAACCACGTGCTCGCCGAACACCTGGCCGGCGCCCTGCACCAGCCCGCCGTGCAGCTGGCCCTCGACGACCGCATGGTTGATGACCACACCGCAGTCGTCGACGGCGCAATACGAGACGATCTGCGTCGTTCCGGTGTCGCGGTCGACTTCGACCTCGGCGATGTGACAGCCGTTGGGGAAGGTCGAGCCGAATTTGCCTTCGGCCGTCAGCATCAGCGGCTTCGCCTTCGCAAGGTCGCCGAGCTTGACACTGCGCCGCGACTCGGCGGAGCGGAATTCACCGTGAGCGTAGGTGATCTGCGACGGCTCTAGGTTCAGCTCCAGCGCGGCGAGCGCCTTGCCCTGCTCGATCAGCTTCTGCGCTGCGAGGTAGCTCACGCTGCCGACGCCGACCGTCGTGCGCGAGCCGCCAGTGTGATTGCCCTGCAGCGTTGAGTCCGGCGCGCACTGCACGATCTTGACCTGCGCATGCGCGATGCCCAGCGCGTCGGCGACGATCATCGCCAGCGTGGTTTCGTGACTGTGCCCCTGCGCTTTCGAAACCGTGCTCACGGTGACGGTGCCGTCCGCATCGAGGCGCAGCTCGACCTCGTCCTTCGGCGCGTTGCCGGCGCCGGTGTTTTCGATCACCGTCGAGATGCCGATGCCGCGCAGCTTGCCGTTGCGTGCCGACTGAGCGCGGCGCTGCGCGTAGCCCTTCCAGTCGGCGAGCTGCAATGCTTTATCGAGTAAGCCGGGCAGGTCCGCGTTTTCATAGACCGAGCCGGTTGGCGTGGTATACGGAAAGGCGTCCGGCGGAATGAAGTTACGCCGGCGCAGCTCCGCCGCATCGATGCCCAGTTCCGCCGCCGCCTGATTGACGATGCGCTCGACCATGTAGGCGATGTCGGGGCGTCCCGCGCCGCGGTAGGCGGCTACCGGCGTGGTGTTGGTAAGCGGCGCCCGATACGTCGCATACAGCGCCGGAATCCGGTACACCCCCGTCATGCAGGTGGTCGTATTGCGGATATGGCCCATCGCCGCCGGCGACAGGTATGCCCCCATGTCGTTCACCCAATCGAGCCGCATCGCCAGAAACTTGCCGTCGCGGTCGAGGGCGAGCTCACCGCTGACGATGTTGGCGCGGCCGTGCGTGTCGGTGAGAAAGCCCTCGACGCGCGAGGACACCCATTTGACGGGCCTGCCCAGCGCCTGCGCCGCGATCATCAGCGCGCAGTATTCGGGATAGGCCGGCGTGCGCTGGCCGAAGCCGCCGCCGATGTCGAGGGCTTCGAATTTGAGCTTCTCTTCGGGGACATTCGTGTACGACGAGATCTGCTTGCGCAGCGTGGTGACGCCCTGCATGCAGACGTTGAACGAATACTCGCCGCTCGCCGCGTCGTACGCGACCAGACACGCACGCGGTTCCATCGGACTGGGCGCAACGCGCGTTACCTCGACCTTGAGCCGCGTGACGTGCGCGGCGCGCGCGAACGCCGACTCGACCTCGTGCGCATCGCCGGCTTCCGACTCGAACGCGAGATTGCCCGGCACATCGCCGTGCAACTGCGGCGCGCCGGCGGCGAGCGCTGCTTCGGACTGCACGACCGCGTCGAGGTCGCGGTATTGGACTTCCACCCGCTCGGCCGCATCCTGTGCGGCAGCAGCGCTGTCAGCGACCACCAGCGCGAGCGCCTCGCCGACGAAGCGCACCGTGCCGTGGGCAAGCACCGGGCGATCGGGTGCACGCGCCTGCATGCCGTTGCGACCCGGAAATGTCAGCGCATGCGGTGCTTTCGTGTAGCCCGCCTGCACCGCATCGGCGCCCGTGAACACGCGTTTCACGCCGGGGAATTCGAGCGCCGGCGCCGTATTCAGACTGGCGATCGCCGCGTGCGCCCGGTCCGAGCGCACGAAATGACCGTAGAGCTGGCCCGGCGCGTTCCAGTCCGCCGCGTATTTGCCGGCGCCGGTGATCAGGCGCATATCCTCGACCCTGTTAGCCGTAGGGTGGTGCGTAGCGTGCGTGTCCACTGGGGGCGTTTCCTGTCTGAAAGGTACGGGTGTTGCGACCGGGGCCGGAAGGATGTTAGCACGGCCTCGCGCGCGCCTTCGCGTCGCATCGGACCGGCAACGAACTAAAGACGGCTGCGCGCTGTCAGCCTGAACGACCCCCGGGCACAGCAAAGCCGCGCGAGTATGATGCCAGCGGTTATTCGCCCGGGCTTGCGATTCTTCCACCATGGTTTATTTCGACATTAGCGGCTGGCGCGTAGCGCAGCGCGTACGGCGAGTACCCCCCATTGGGGTGACGTTCCTGGTGTCGCTGCTGATCCACGTCGCACTGTTGTGGCGGGTGCAGCCGGACGTACGCCTGCCCGCGCCCGACGATCTGCAGCACGGGCGGGCGCCGGGATCGCTGTCCGTGCGCATAGCTCCCCCGCCCAGTGCGCCACGCGCACCCCCCGTCACGCCGCCGTCGCAGGCAGCGGCGCCGAGCGCGCCGGCGCAGCGCCCGCGCATGGCACCGCGACCGCGCCCCCGGCCCCCGGTGATCGCGCTCGACAAGCCTGCACCCGCGCCGGCTGCTGCGGCACCGCGACCCACGCCTGTGCCGCGATCTGCCGACGGCGATCTGGCTTCGTATATCGAAGCGCGGCGCCGCGCACGTGCCGAGCCAGCGCCGCCGGAAGCTCCGTCGCGCGCGGCGATTGCGCCGCAGGGGGAAGACCAGAATGCACGCGCCAATCGCCTGGCCGCGGCGAACCTCGCGAACGTCAACGCGCAGACGTTCGGGTTCGATCCGCGCCGCGGCGGCGGCATTTTCCAGATCGAGCGCATGGGTTTCGACAATGCCGAATTCATCTTCTTCGGCTGGAACAAGGACATCCTTCGCAATACGAAGCAGCTGATCGAGGTGCGCAGAGGCGGCAACAGCGATATCCGCATCGCGGTCGTGCGCCGGATGATAGCCATCATTCGCGAGCACGAGCAGGAGGATTTTCTCTGGGAATCGAAACGGCTCGGCCGCTATCTCACGCTGTCGGCGCGCGCGCGCGACAACGCCGGCCTGGAGGAATTCATGATGCGCGAGTTTTTCGAGGACGCGCGCAGGCCCTAGTGTCCTGACACGGAGTATTCGGAACATCCCCTCCCCTTCAAGGGGAGGGTCAGGGTGGGGATGGGGGTGTACGCTGCAGAATCCCATCCCCCTCCCAGTTGCCCCCTCGCCGCTGCGCTTGCTCTCCCCCTTGAAGGGGGAGGAGCTTCAACTTTCCGTCGCAGATGCCGTGGCAGCTCTTCATGTTTCGAAACTTCTGATTCTCGGAACTAGTGTCGTGTCCCGCAAGTTTCTTTAATAAGTGATAGGGGTCGAGAAGAGCGTACGCTCTCCCCGCCCTGCGAACCGTGCGTGCGGTTCTCCCGCACACGGCGATGCCGGCGCAAGGCCACTCACTCATCGCGCTGATAAAGGCGTACGCGGCCCCGTGCCGCGGCGCCGCATCGTTCTCTATGAAAACACGGCTCGCCTTGCGGGGCCGCTTGCGAGCCGCGACTCGTATCGTAGGTTCGGTGATTTAACGCGTGGGTTTGCGCTTCG
>JBKJZR010000271.1:0-5825 GCA_046715035.1 Burkholderiales bacterium
GCGACGATCAATGAATTTTATATCGGCCTGCGATCCCTGGCTCAAGCTGGTGCCATTGGCCCTGTCACCCCTTCACCTCCCTCACTTGATCAGCAGGTTCTTCAGGGTGTGGAAATAAATCAGCGGCAGCTGCTCGAGCTCGTCGACGCGGATCGATTCGTTGATCTTGTGGATCGTCGCGTTGGTCGGCCCGCATTCGACGACCTGCGCACAGATATCGGCGATGAAGCGGCCATCGGAGGTGCCGCCGGTGGTCGAGAGCTGGGTATCGAGACCCGTGACGGTCTTGATCGCTTTTGCCACCGCGTCGACCAGGTCTCCGCGTTTGGTCAGGAAAGGCCGCCCGTCGTAACTCCATTCGAGATCGTACGGCACGCCGTGTTTGTCGAGTATCCCGTGCACGCGAGTCTGCAGCGATTCGAGCGTGCTCGCCGTCGAAAAACGGAAGTTGAAGCGGATATGCGCCGCGCCGGGGACGACGTTATTGGCGCCCGTGCCGGCGTTGAAGTTCGAGATCTGCCACGTAGTCGGCGGAAAGTATTCGTTGCCGCTGTCCCACTGCGTCTGCGCCATTTCCGCGATGGCCGAAGCGACGATGTGAATCGGATTCTTCACCAGATGGGGGTAGGCGACGTGACCCTGAACGCCATTCACCGTCAGCCTGCCGCTCAACGAGCCGCGCCGGCCGTTTTTGATCATATCCCCGGTCTGCTTCACCGCGGTCGGCTCGCCGATGACGCAATAGTCCATGCTTTCGCCGCGCTCTTTGAGCATCTCGACAATGCGCACCGTGCCGTCGACTGCCGGCCCTTCTTCGTCCGAGGTGAAAAGTACCGCCAGCGAGCCGGGATGGTCCGGATGCTCGGCGACGAACGACTCGATGGCCGCGACGAACGCCGCGATCGAGCTTTTCATGTCGGAGGCGCCGCGACCATAGAGGACGCCATCCCTGATCGTCGGCACAAATGGGTCGCTGTCCCATTGCTCGACCGGGCCCGTCGGCACGACGTCGATGTGGCCGGCAAAGCACACCAGCGGCCGCGCGGTGCCCCGGCGCGCCCACAAATTCTCGACGCCTCCCATGCTGATCTGCTCGCACTGGAAGCCGAGCGGCTCCAGCAATGCGCGCACCGCAACGAGACAGCCGGCATCGTCCGGCGTCACCGAGCGACGTGAGATGAGCTCCTGCGCGAGTTGCAGCGTATCGACGGCCACCGGCTTGTCTCCGAGCACGAAAATGTGCACGAATCTTAGCAAATTCCGCTGCCGCAGCCGCTCGCCGCGTGCCGAAAAAGCTAGAATGCGGTGCTATTACTGCGAGTTGCAGGGAATGGCCAGCAGGGCATTCCTGCTCGACGTTCCCCTTTCCCTCCGGGAGAGGGGTCAGGGGTGAGGGACGGGCGTCAGGTATTTACGCAAAGCCCGACAGGCAGGGATTCGCCAGTGACAGGATTGCTTGTTTCACATCGCTGCAACGAACGCTGCGGCGCCGACATCCGCGCAGCAGCGCAGCGCGCAGGTGCCGAGCTCGAATTGCTCGTGCTTCCCGCCGATCCGGAAGCGCGCATCGACGATAGTGCTGCGGCGCGCGCCGAAATCGCTTATTTCAGCGGCGACGTGTTTCCCGGCCACGCCAAACAGTTCTTTTCCGCCACTCGGAAGGCGCCGCAGCTGCGGTGGCTACACGTTTTCAATGCGGGCGTCGATCACCCGGTGTTCGCGACCATTCTCGAGCGTGGCGTGCGCCTGACGACCTCGTCGGGATCGACCGCCGAGCCGATCGCGCAGACGGCGATCGCGGGCATGCTCTATCTCGCGCGCAATTTCCCGCGCTGGATTGCGGGACAGCGCAGCCATCAGTGGGACCAGATGCGGCCGCCGGATTTTCCGCGCGATCTGCGCGGCCAGGTGATGGTGGTGCTCGGCATGGGCAGCATCGGCAGCGAGATCGGACGGCTCGCGCGGCTGCTCGGCCTGTACGTCATCGGCGTGCGCCGCAGTGCGGCGGCTGCCGAGCACGCGGATGAGATGCGCACGCCGGACGAGCTCGACACCATGCTGCCGAAATGCGACTGGCTGGTGATTGCGTGCCCGCTGACCGAAAAGACGCGCGGCATGATCGACGCCGCGCTGCTGGCCAAGCTGCCCGCGACCGCGCGCATCATCAACATCGGCCGCGGCGAGATCGTGGACGCGCCCGCGCTGATCGAGGCGCTCGAAAGCGGCCGGCTCGGCGGTGCCTACCTCGACGTGTTCGCGCAGGAGCCGCTGCCGGCGGATTCGCCGCTGTGGACGCTGCCCAACGTGCTCGTCACGCCACACAATTCGTCGGCATCGGCCGGCAGCGAGGCCCGCATCAACGCGATTTTTGTGGACAATCTGGAGCGCTGGCAGCGCCAGCAGCCGCTGCGCAACGAAGTAACGAAAATCTGAGCGCGCGGCCGTTCATCGTGATACCGATGGGTATCCCCTTACTTGCAGTGCGCGCTCCTGACCTGCATGCAGGAGCCGCTTGTTCCCCATCCCCTCTCCCGGAGGGTCGGAGGGCGAGGGGAGCCCTTCGACGGAGCTCAGGACAGGCGTGCAGCGCAACCGGAGCCGGGGCTGTGTGTCCGGGCGAAATCTGAGGTGAGAGTCGAACGCTGTTACGCAGTTTCGTAAAGCTCTACGAACCGGGGATGAATCATGAAATATGCAGTCAGTGCACTCGTCATCGTCGCGGCCTGCGCCGCCGATGCCGGCGCGCAAGCGTATCCCAACAAGGCCGTGCGCGTGGTCGTGCCTTACGCTCCCGGCGGCAACACCGATTTCACCGCGCGTGTGATCGCAACCAAGCTCACCGAAGTCTTCGGCCAGCAGGTCGTCGTCGAGAACCGCCCGGGAGGCGCCACCAACATCGGCTCCGAGCTCGTCGCCAAGGCTCCGCCCGATGGTTACACGATGCTGATGGGCGGCGCAGCAAACGCGATCAACATGAGCCTTTACCCCAAGCTTCCCTACGACACGCTGCGTGACTTCGCGCCGGTGATCCTGTGCGTCAAAGGCGCGAATGTGCTGGCGGTCCACCCCTCGCTGCCCGCGAAAAACCTGAAGGAGTTGATCGCACTGGCAAAGGCGCAGCCAGGTAAGCTCAATTACGCGTCGTCGGGACTGGGCAGCTCGAACCAGATGGCGGGCGAGCTGTTCAAGATGATGGCCAAGGTCAACATCGTCCACGTTCCGTACAAAGGTAATGCGCCGGCGCTGACCGACCTCATCGGCGGGCACGTGGAGATCATTTTCAGCGGGGTGCCGGCGCTGGTGCCCCACATCAAGGACGGCCGCATCCGCGCGCTCGCCATTGGCAGCCTGAAGCGTTTCCAGGCGCTCCCCGACGTGCCGACGCTCGACGAGTCGGGCCTCAAGGGCTACGAAGCCACAACCTGGTTCGGCCTGCTGGCGCCGATCAAGACGCCAAAGGAGATCGTCACGCGGTGGAACTCGGATGTCGGCAAGATCCTCGCCAGCCGCGAGGTGCACGACCGCTTTCTCAACGAAGGGGTCGAGCCGATGGGCGGCACGCCCGAGCAGTTCGTCGCTTTCATCCGCGATGAAATCAGCAAGTACGCGAAAGTCGTCAAGGCAGCGAGCCTCAAAGGCGAATAGGCGCCGCCGTCCGCTGCTCAGCCGAGGCTTCATATGACGCGCTATACGTGCACCTTCACCGCAGCGTGGGGCGCGGCCGCGCTGAGCCGATCGCGTTCGTTGAAAACGATCTGATGCCGGCGCAGCGTGACGCGATCAAATGAAAGCCTGCCGGCGGTGACTCCTCGTTCGCAGCAGCGCGATCTCACGCGCCTTTTCAATCCGCGCGCGATCGCCGTGATCGGTGCATCTCCCGATACCACGCGCATCGGCGGCCAGCCGATCCCTATCCTGCTGGACAGCGGCTATGCGGGACGCATCTACCCCGTCAATCCGAAATATCAGACGCTCGGCGCGCTCGCGTGCTACCCCGATCTGGCCGCAGTTCCCCAGCCGTGCGATCTGGCGCTGGTGGCGGTGGCCGCGCATCTCGTGCCCAAGGTGATCACGCAATGCGGAGCAGCGGGCATCCCGTTTGCCATCATCTTCAGCGCCGGCTTCCGCGAAGTCGGCGCCGCGGGCGCGGCCCTCGAAGCGAAGCTCAAGCAGGCGATCGCCGCGAGCGGCGTGCGCGTCATAGGCCCGAACTGCATCGGCACGATGAATCTCGTCGACCGCGTCTATTGCGGCTTCGGCGTCGGCTTCCGCAATCCCGACCTGAAGCGCGGCCCGGTTGCGTTCGTCTCGCAGTCCGGCGGGTTTGCGTACAGCGTGGTGGCGCTCGCCGAACACGAAGGCATGGGCTTCAGTTACATCGTGTCGGCGGGCAACGAAGTCGATATCACGACGCTCGACATGGTCGCCGACTTCCTCGAGCGCGACGAAGTCGAAGTCGTCGTGATGTACATCGAAGGCGTGAGCGATGGCGCGCGCCTGCGCGAAGTAGGCGCGCGCGCGCTCGCGCTCGGCAAGCCGATTTTGACCTGGAAAGTAGGCAACAGCGCGATCGGCCGCGCGGCCGCGGAATCGCACACCGCAAGCATGACCGCCGGCTACGAGCTTTATCGCACCGCTTTCCGCGAAGGCGGCTACATCGAGGTCAGCGACGTGCACGACCTGGTCGACATCACGCGCGCATTTCTGGGAAAACGCCTGCCGCGCGGGCCCAACATCGCGATCATCACCACGTCCGGCGGCTCGGCCGTGCTGATGGCGGACGCGTGCGATCGTTACGGGTTGAAGCTGCCGCGCCTTACGGAGGCCACGGAAAAGGCGATCGAGGCGCACGCGCCGAAACACTGTTCGCTCGCCAATCCGATCGACCTGACGGCGCAGATCAGCGGGCGCAATGAGAGCTTCAATGCGATCGTCGAGCTTGCGCTCAACGATCCCAACGTCGACCAGATGATCGTGCGCTACGGCACGGTGCAGGGCGCAGCTGGCGAATCGTGGGCGCGCAGCTTGTGCGCCATCGCAGAAAAAGCCGGCAAGCCGCTGTTCGTATCGCTGGGCCGGGTGCCCGATTCGGCTGCGGGAGCGCTGCGCATTTTGGAAGAGAATCGCGTGCCGTGGGTGCTGACGCCGACCCGCACGGCGGTGGCTGCGGGCGCACTGCACCAGTATGCGCAGAAGCGCCGGACCTATCTGGAGCGCAGCGCGCGCGCAAATACGCGTGCTGTCCCGCGCGTCGATCTGCCGTTCGTTGCCGGCGCGGCGCGCCTGAGCGAGTCCGAGTCGAAACGCGTGCTTGCCGCATACGGCGTGCCCACCACGCGCGAAATGGTGCTGAAGCCCGCAGCGATCGACGCTCTGGAAGCGGCGCCGCTCGATTTTCCGCTCGCGGTCAAAATCGATTCTCCCGACATCCCGCACAAGACGGATGCGGACGCCATACGCCTCGGCATCGGCGACCTGAAAAACCTCAAGAACGCTGCAGCGCAAGTGCTGGCCAATGCGCTTCGCTATAAACCGGACGCGCGCATCAATGGCGTGCTGCTTGCCGAGATGGCGTCGGGCACCGAAGTTATCGTCGGCGTCGTCAACGACCGCTACTTCGGTCCGGTGGTGATGTTCGGGATCGGCGGGGTGTTTACCGAGCTGCTCAAGGACGTCACTTACCGGTTCGCGCCGTTCGATGCCGACACAGCGCGCGCCATGATCATGGAGATCAAGGCAGCGCCGCTGCTCACCGGTCACCGCGGCAAGCCTCCGCTCGCAGTCGACGCCCTGGCGGACGTACTGTCGCGCATCTCATGGCTCGC
>JBKJZR010000272.1:0-10408 GCA_046715035.1 Burkholderiales bacterium
TGCTCCTTCCCCTTCAAGGGGAAGGTTGGGATGGGGATGGGGAGGGCGATGCAGACGACATGCATCAATCGGGACTCCGGCTCGCGTCCGGAATGACGACCCTTCAATACACCGATAAAACCGACACCCTCAGCGCCTCGTTCACCAAGTCTCGGCCTTCCCCCAACGCCGCATCAGTGTTGCGCCTGCCGCGCCGTTTCATCGGCGACCTCGTCGTCGAGAAGGTCGAGCAGACCGCGCACCCACGACGCGCGCACATTGCTGCCGATGAACACCATGCGCGTGCGCCGGTCGCCGGATGGCCAGCGCTCGAGCCAGACCGGGGCGTGGTACACATGCTGCACGCCGTGTATCACCGCCGGACGCTCGGGCTGCTCGGTGACGTGCACGATGCCTTTCAGGCGCAGCAGGTCCGCGCCGCAGTTTTCCGCGAGCGCGGACAGAAACAGTGCGAGCGTCACGGCGCGAATCGGCTGGTCGCGCACGATGCAGAAAGTCGTGATGTCATCGCGATGATGCGCTTGGACGCTGTCCGCCGCCGCCTCGATCGCCGCTTCAGCGAGCCAGGCATGGACATGCGGATGCTTGCCCGTCACGCTGTAGAGCCCGGCGTCGAACAGCGCGGACGGTGACACCGCGCCGCGCACGACCTCGAGCACGCGTGCGCCCGGGTTGACGGCTGCCAGACGCTGCGCGACCAGAAGCGGCTGCGCCTGCGGCACATCGGTCTTGGTAAGCACGATGCGGTCGGCCACGGCAGCCTGGCGCAGCGATTCGCCGTGCCGATCGAGCGTCGCGAGTCCGGTGACCGCATCCACGGTCGCGATGACGCCGTCGAGCGCATAGACGTCGCAAAGATCGCGATCGGTCATCAGCGCGTGCAGGATGGGCGCGGGATCGGCGAGGCCCGTTGTCTCGATCACGACTCGTTCGAACGCAGGCACCGTCCCGGCCGCGCGCCGCGCGGCGAGGTCGCCGAGCGTGAGCACGAGATCGCTGCGCACGTTGCAGCACAGGCAGCCGTTGGAAAGCCGGACGAAGCTTTCATCGCTGGTCTCGACGAGCTCGTGATCGAGCCCGATCGCGCCGAACTCGTTGATAATGACGGCGGTACGGCTCATCGCCGGGTGACGCAGCAGGCGGGCGAGCAGCGTCGTCTTGCCGCTGCCGAGGAACCCGGTGATCACCGAGACCGGAATCATGTTGCCCCCACCCAACCCTCCCCGCTAACGCAAGGGAGGGCGTTCCTCCGACGCGGGCGCGATGCGCACGGGACTGCCGCGATTCACGTCGAGTGCCGCGCGCAGCGCGTTCAGCAACCCCACCAGCGATGCGCATGCCCGTGGATGGCGCTCGCGCGGACTGCCGGCAGGCTCGCCCGCGCGCCGCCAGCGCACGAGCCAGCGCACGGGCGCATGGTCGCCTGCAGCACGCTCCACCCACACCATTGTCCCGGAGTCGGCGTGCACGACCGCGACGACCGGCAGCTCGCCTGCTTCGACTGCGCCGCTCACGCGCCACAGCGCGAGGCTGTCGGTCAGCAAGTCACGAACGCGGGCGTTTGCGTTCCCGGCGCGCGCAGTCATTGGCAGGCCGCGGTAGACGGCGCGTTCACAGCATCGCGCCGCTGCGGATATCGTCGGCTATTTTGCGGTGCAGGTACTTGCCGTCGCTCAGCTCGCCCGTGAACTTGCCGGCGTCGACCACTACCTTGCCGCGCAGCACCGTGAGGCTCGGCCACGCGTACACCTCGTGGCCCTCCCACGGCGTGTAGTCGGATTCGTGCAGCATCTCTTTGTGGATCGTCATGCGCTGCGACGGATCGAGCACCACGACATCGGCATCCGCACCGGCCGCGAGCGCCCCTTTGCGCGGGTAGAGGCCCATGATCTTCGCCGCATTCGTCGAGACGAGCTCGACGAATTTTTCGAGCGTGTATCCGCGCCGGCCCACCATCTCGGTGTACATGAGCGACACGCGCGGCTCTACGCCGACGTTGCCGCCGGTCGTGTCGTCGATGCGCTTGCCCATGGTCTTGACGTTGAGCGCGCAGCACACCTCGTCGGTGGCGACCGTGTGGATGGTCGAGTCGACCGTGCCGCGCCATAAGGCGTCCTGGTCCTGCTGCGACTTGAGCGACGGATAGGTGTGATACATCTGGCCGTTGGGACGCTTGTAGTCCTCGTCCGTGTACATCAGGTATTGGTGCAGCGTTTCGCCGTAGACCGGCAATCCGCGCGCACGTGCCTCGCGGATCGCCTCGACACCGTTGGCAGCGCTGACGTGCATGAAGTAAAGCACGATGCCCGGCACGTTCTTGGCGACGCCAAGCACTCTGCGGAACGACAGGTCTTCCGACATCGCGTTGTGCACTTCGGCCATATTCTCGAAGCCGACGCGCCCCTCGCGGATCAGCTTGTCGTACATGTGCATGACGATGTCGTTGTCCTCGCCGTGCATGACGCACATGCCGCGTTCGCGCGCGACCACCCTGAACACTTCCCAGATATCCCCGAAATCGACCATGCGCCCGCGCCGGCTCGGCGTGATGTCGGTCGTAAAAATCTTGACCGTCGGATAGCCGCCGCGCACCGCCGCGCCGAGCTGATCGAAAATCTCGGGCGGCAGCGCGCCCTCGATCATCACGTGAAAGCTGTGATCGCAATAGCACTGGCCGGTCCAGTCCCGGTGCCGCTCCTCGATCGCCTGCTGCACGGTTTTGCCGTGCGTCCAGCGCGCAAAGTCGATCATCGTGGTGGTGCCGCCGTGCAGCGCCGCGCGGCTGACAACCGACGGCGGGTCCGTGTGCGTGACGCTGCCATCCGGGTGTGGCGTGTACCACTTGCAATGCACGTGGGGGTCGATGCCGCCCGGCATCACGATTTTGCCCGTGGCATCGACGACGCGCCTGGCGCTCTTGCCGTCGAATGTTCCGGCGGCGGCCACCGCGACGATTTTTTCTCCTTGTATTGCCAGGTCACATGCCGCGACGCCCGCCGGCGTCACGACGCGATCGCTACGGATCACCAAGTCGTGCATGCTAATTCTCCTCAGATAGCTTTGATTCGTACAACATTATCGGGGACTTAACAATCCCGGGCTTGCGGCAACGGTGACATTGCGATATCGTGATATCGAATCTCTCGCGTAGGGACTCATCATGGCCCAGTTTATCGTTCGTAATCTCGAAGACGAGGTAAAGGCGCGCCTCAAACGTCGTGCCGAGCGTCACGGGCGAAGCGTGGAGGAGGAAATTCGCCATATCCTGCGCAACGCGACCAAAGAGGACAATCGGCCCGTGTCCAAGTTGGGCTCTCGCATCGCGGCACGCTTCAGGAAGGCGGGGCTCGCAACAGACTTGCCCGAATTCCGCGGCGAGTCGCCGCGCTCCGCCAGCTTCGACAAATGATCATTCTCGATACCAATGTGCTTTCGGCGCTGATGCGCGAGGCGCCGGAGCCGCTGGTCATAGCATGGCTGGACCGTCAGCCTTCCGAATCGGTCTGGATCACCAGCATCTCCTTGTTCGAGACGCGCTTCGGCCTTGCCCTGCTGCCGAAGGGACGGCGACAGCAGGCGCTCGAAGCGGCGTTCTCCCAGCTTCTGGCTGAAGACCTGGAAAACCGCGTACTGGATTTCGACAGCGCGGCCGCGGTAGAAGCCGCATCATTGGCCGCCGGGCGGCAGAAAGCCGGGCGACCGATCGATATGCGCGACACTCAGATCGCGGGCATCGCACTGGCGCGGCACGCCACGCTCGCCACAAGAAATGTGCGGCATTTCACGGACCTGAATATACCGGTGGTCGATCCTTGGGTAGCCAAGGGCAGGTAACATCGCCTGCCCATTTATCTTCGGCTTCCCCGCCGCAGGCACTCGGTAAGTTCACTTACGCTCTTCCAATCCTCGGCACTATCGACCGCGCGCTCGACCTCGGCCGCGCCCTGCGGCGTGAGCACGGTCGCGGCGAGCTCGCGAAACTTGTCGCGGATCTCCGACTCCGCGAACGGCGCGTGGAAATCCCCGCGATGGCTTTCGCACGCACGCGTGGCCTGCCGGCCGTCTTTCAGCGTGACCGTGACGCGCGCCGGCCTCAGCCGCGGGGCGACTGCGCTCATCGCGGGATCTTCGGTAACGTGAACGCGCTGGCGCAGCGCCGCAATGGCGGGATCGTGCAGCGCAGTATCGTCGAGCGCGGCGAACCCAGCGGAGCCTCGCACCACCATGGCCGCTGCGGCGTGCGGCAGCGAATACTTGGAGCCGAAATAGTTGGGCGGGTCGGGATTGCGCATCACCGACGCAAAGCGGTACGTCGCTACGTCGACGCGCTCGACGTCATCGGGGCGCGGGCGCAGCTCGGCGAGCGCCTGCTGCAGCGAATCGAGCGCCGGATGTATCGGATTGCAGCACGCGAACAGGCGAAAGTAGTTGCGCGTGATCTCCCAGCGCTGGCCGAGCTCGTCGAGCAGCCCGGCAGGATCGAAGCCGCTGCCGACGAGCTGGCCCAGCGCTTCCTCGATCGCATCGGGCTGCGCCTCGAAGCCGGCGAGCGCCAGGTCGGGCGCAAGCGCCGCCGCATAGCCGCTCATGCCTCCTGCCACATTGAGTGTGGTCGCACCCGCCACCGCGTTGGTATAGCTCGGCGTGAGCATAAGTACCGTGGCGCTGCGCATCGCCAGGCTCGTCTGCGCGCCATCGAGACCGCGCAGGCGCGCCCCTGCCGCGACCGCTGCGAGCAGCGATGCCTGGCCGTTCTGGTGCGCGAGCGGGCGCGCGGTAAACGCCATGCACAGCCGCGCGGCGACGTCGTAGCCGAGCACGAAAGCGGCCAGCATTTCGCGGCCGCTGCGATGCGCGTGCTCGCCGATCGCCAACACGCCAGGGAGAATCTGCACCGCGGGCTGGCCGGACACCAGACGCAGTCCTTCGCAGAGCTCTATCGCGCGACCGGCGATGCCATTCAGCAGCGCGGCGGTGCGGGGATCCTGCATGGGCCAGCCGGGCGCGTAAACCGTGGCGCCGCTGCCCGCAGTGGGCGCCAGGCGCTCGCGCAGCTCGCCCACCTCGGGCCGCTGCGCGCCCGCGAGGATGACGCCCAGCGTGTCGAGCAGCACGAGCTTGGTATACCGCTGGACGGACACGGGAACCTCGTCCCACTGCGTCTGGGCGACGAAGTGCGCCAACTTTTCGATCTGCTGACCCATTCGAAACAACCCCGCAATAAGAGAGGACTAAGGGCAAAGGACTAAGGACTGTGAGGATGGAGCAGTCCTCAGTCCTCAGTCCTCAAGTCCTCAGTCCTGTGTATTCAAGAAGAGAGGACTAAGGGCAAAGGACTAAGGACTGAGAGGATGGAGCAGTCCTCAGTCCTCGAGTCCTCAGTCCTGTGTATTCAAGTCCTCAGTCCTGAACTTAGTCCTCAAATCCTCGAGTCCTGAGTCCTTACCGTCTCAATCCAGCTTGATGCCCGCCTGCCGGATGATCTTCGTCCAGCGTGCGATCTCGTCGCGCACGAAGCGGCCGAATTCGGCGGGTGTGTTGGCGACCGGCGTTGCCCCCTCCTGCATCAGGCGGTCGCGGATCTCGGCCGACTGCAGCGCCTTGGCCGTCTCGCCGCGCATCTGGTCGATGATGGCCGGCGGCGTATTGGCCGGCGCAAACAGGCCGAACCACCCGATCACCTCGTAATCCCTGATTCCCGATTCGATCACGGTCGGCACGTCGGGCAGCAGCGGCGAGCGCGTGCGTGTCGACACCGCGAGCGCTCTCAGCCGGCCGTTGCGTATCATCGGCATCACGGTCTCGATGGTGGAGAACATCAGCGCTGCCTCGCCGCCGATCACCGCGATGACGGCAGGCGGCGAGCCTTTGTACGGCAGCTGCACCAGCTCCGTGTTGGTGAGCACGCCGAAGAGCGCCCCCGCAAGGTGGATGGCGCTGCCCTGGCCCGCGGTCGAATAACGCAGCTCGCCGGGTTTGCTTTTCGCGAGCCTGACCAGGTCCTGCACGCCTTTCACCGGGAGAGACGGATGCACGACGATGACATGCGGCACGCTCACCACCATGGTCACCGGCGCCAGGTCCTTGACCGAGTCGTAGCGCAGATTGGAATACAGCGCCGGATTGAACGCGAACGAGGCCGACGTCATCAGGAACGTGTAGCCATCGGGAGGCGACTTGGCGACGTATTCGGTGCCTATGGTCGAGCCGGCGCCAGGCCGGTTGTCGACGATGAATTGCTGGCCCATGGTTTCGGACAGCCGCTGGGCGATGATGCGCGCGAAAAAATCGGTTCCGCCGCCGGCCGCGAACGGCGTGACGATGCGCACCGTTTTCTCCGGCCACTTCTGCGCAGCGGCGTCGGGCACGGCAGCGGCCAGGGCAAACGCGGCCGTCAAAACGTATAACGGTTTCGAACGACGTTGCAGATGCTGCATCAGAATTCTCCGTTGCGCGGTTTGCTCGGACACGCATGATACCGCGACACTCGCGCGGTTCGCGGACGCGGCATGCCGCGACGCAGCCCAAGGTTGAGCGGGATCTGCATCGGTGTTTACTCCCGCCACATTTCAGGGAGAGACGCGAACTCGGGCGGCACGGCGCGAATCGATCGCATTTCGTCTCACCTGATGCGCAGACGCTGCACCGCGGCAGGGTCGACCTCGACGCCGAGGCCCCCGCCATCCGGCACCGCAATTCTCCCGCGCCGCAGCGCAATGGGATTGCGCACGATATCTTCGGCCACGTAGCAGTTGGTCGGGCTCACGCCCCACGCCGTGTTGCCGACTGCCGACGCGACATGCAACAGCGCGGCTGCGCCGACGCTGGACTCGGCGATCTTGGCCGAAATGTTGACCGCCATGCCGAGCGCATCGGCGACGGACGCCGCAGCCACAGTCGCCGCCAGCGATCCCAGCGTGATGGATTTGATCGCGACGCCGCGAGCGGCACGCGCATCATAGTGCGCGACGATGTCCGCTACGTCTTCGACCGCTTCGTCGATGCCGAGCGCGATCTTGCTCGTCCGCGAGATACGCGCCATGGACGCGATCTGGTCGCGGGGAAAGGGCTGCTCGAGATAAAGCAGTCCGGACTTCGCCACACCGCGCAGATATTCCGCGGCCGCACGCGGGTTCAGATTCATGTTGGCATCGGCGCACAGCGTTACTTCGTTTCCGAGCGCCTGGCGCAGCGCATTGGTGGCGGCGATGCTGGCGGTGAGAGGCTTGGCGCCCACTTTGATCTTGAAAACCGTGTAGCCCCGGCGGCGCTGGCGCTTCGCTTCCGCCACGTCTGCCTCGACAGTCGGGCTGCCGATGAGCCACATCGGCGTGACGTGGTCGCGCAGCCGTCCGCCAAGCAGGCCGCCGACGGGCAGGTTCGCTGCCTGCCCGACGAGATCGAGCAGCGCCATGTCCGCGGCCGACAGCGCAGCGTAGGACTGGCCGCGACGCCGCGCGAGCGTCGCCACCAGTATCGCGTAACTGCCGGCGTCCTGGCCGACCAGGTACGGACCGATCTGTGCCATCGCGCGCATCATCGCCGCGAGATTCTCGCCGCGAGGCGTGGGCATCGCCACCGCTTCGCCCCAGCCGACGGCGCCATTGCGGGCTGTAATCCTGACCAGCAGGTTCGTCGATGCCGTCAGTCTCACGCGGGCCAGCGTCATCGGCTTGATGAGCGGCAGCGCGACGGGAATCGCGTCGACGCGTTTGATGGCCAGCGGTGAGCGGATCATTGGCGTAATTTCACTATTGGCGAATCGTTGCTCGGCTGCCCTCCTTCCCCTTCAAGGGGAAGGCTGGGATGGGGATGGGTAATGACCCGCAAATACGAACCCCTTCCGCCCGCGCCTTTCCCTTGAAAGAAAAGATAGTCACATCCATTGGGCCGGCTGCGCAGAACTGGTATTGCCTTTTCCACGCGGATATTGGTTTTCTGGATGACGTCGATCCAGCGGGAGATCATCGAGCGCATCTGCGCCGTGCATTCCGCGGCGGTATTGCCGATCGGAATGTAGCCGAGCGAATTCAGGCGCTCGATGTTGGCCGGCACGCGCAGTGCGTCGCCGAAAAACGCATTGGCGGCTTTGACGACGCCTGCAGGCGTCGCGGCCGGCACATAGAGACCCCAATACGATTCGACGTCGATACCCGGCAAGCCCGCTTCGTCGAAGGTGGGCACGTTGGGCGTCGCCGCATTGCGCTTGTTCCCCGTGATGGCGAGCGCGCGCAGCCGCCCGGCATCGATATAGGGACGCGCCGAGCTGATGCCGGAAAACTGCATGTGCACCTGTCCGCCGACGAGGTCGGTCATCGCCGGCGCCGAACCCTTGTAAGGAATGTGCGCAATATCGACTTTGGCGACGTACTTCATGAGCTCACCGGCGATATGCGTCGAAGTGCCGTTGCCGCCCGACGCGAAATTGAGGGAGCCGGGCTTCGCTCTGGCCAGCGCGAGGAGCTCCTTGACCGACGTTGCGGCGACGGACGGGTGGGTGACGAGGATCACGGGCGCGTACGCCAGCATCGTCACGCACGTGAAATCCTTCACCGTGTCGAATGGCAGCTTCTTGAACAGCGCCGGGTTGATCAGGAAAGCCGAGTCCGACACCAGCACGGTGTAGCCGTCCGGGCTCGATTTCGCCACGATTTCCGTGCCGATGATGCTCGAGCCGCCGGGCCGCGTATCGATCACGAGTTGCTGGCCCATGCTGGACGTGACCGTCGAGGCGATCGACCGCACGAGATTGTCGACGCCGCCCGCGGGCGGATACGGGATGACGAGCCGCACCGGGCGCACCGGAAAATTCTGGGCGGCTGCCGCGCACGTCCATACGCACGCGAACGCGAGCGCCGCTGCTTGCGACGTCTGGATTTTCATATCGACTCCTCGAGCTTGATGCCCGCATCTTTGACGGCCTTCGACCATTTTGCCGATTCGTCGCGCAGGTATTTCGCGAAATCGTCGGGCGAATTGCCCACGACCTGCGCGCCGAGGGTCGCCATGCGATCGCGGATGGGCGCTGACCTGAGCACGGCAGCGATCTCGGTATGCAACCGGTCGATTACCGCTTTCGGCGTTGCAGCGGGGGCCGCTACGCACTGCCACGACACCATGTCGTAGCCGGGGAATCCCGATTCGTGCAGCGTCGGCACATGGGGCAGCACCGCTGAACGCTCACGGCTGAGGATCGCCAGCGCCCGGAGCCGGCCCGACCTGATGTTCTCGAGCGTGCCCGGCAGGTTGTCGAACATGATCTGCACGAAACCCGCCATCGTGTCGACCGCGGCCGGCGCGCTGCCTTTGTAGCTCACGTGCGTCATCCGGATGTTGGCGTGGAGCTTCATCAGCTCGCCCGTCAGATGCGTGAGCGAACCCGCACCGCTCGAGGTGAAATTGAGCTCGCCGGGCCGCCTGCGCGCGAGATCGATCAATTCGCGCACGCTACTAACGGGCAGCGACGGCGTGACGACCATCACGTTGTCGACGGACGCGATCACCGTGACCGGCGCAAAATCGCGCTGCGGCTGGTAAGGCAGCTTCGGGTAAAGGCTCGGATTGATCGCGAACTGGCCGACGTTGCATTGCAGTAGCGTGTGACCGTCGGGCGCGGCCTTGGCAACGTACTCCGCGCCGACGATCGCCGAGGCGCCGGGGCGATTCTCGATGACCACTTGCTGGCCGAGCGCTTTCCCCAGCTCGGGCGAAATCATGCGCGCCATCAGATCGGCGCTGCCCCCGGGAGGGAAAGGCACGACCCAGCGCACGGGCCTAGCCGGATAGCCTGCCGGCTGCGCCCACGCTGCGTTCGCGGCGGCGCATAACACGATCGTGGCGCAACATTCCACCGCTCGGAGCATGGCCATGCCCGTCATGCCAGCGCCACGCCGCCGCCGCCGCGAGGGTCGGAGCCGCCGCGGAAGGTGCCGTCCGGAGCAGCGAGCGCGGCAAAGACGAGCGCGAACGCGCGATCGTAGCCGCGCTTCGACGAACGCAGATTCCACCCCAACTTCTCGAGCGGCTCGCGCAGGCGCCAGTACAGCCGCGTTTCCATCTCCAGCCACGGTCCTTCGGCATGAAAGCGCGGCGCATCGACGGCCTCCACCGGACTCAGGCCGTGATCGACGATGCCGACGATGGTATTCGTGATTGCAGTCGGCATGCGCGTGCCGCCCAGGGCGCCGACGGCCAGCCACGGGCGCTGCTCATGAAACACCAGGGTCGGCGCGGCGCCGGTCATGCGGCTTTTGCCGGGTGCGATCGAGTTGGGATGACCGGGGTACGGGTGAAACTGGTACATGCAATTGTTGTAGCCGAAGCCGAGCCTGGGCGTGATAACGCCCGACGCCGAGCCCAGCGTATGCGTCAGCGACACCGCGCTGCCGCCGGCATCCGCGACGCAGAC
>JBKJZR010000273.1:0-4993 GCA_046715035.1 Burkholderiales bacterium
GCAAGGACTTGCATCTGGTGCTCGAGCTTGCGCAGGAATTGGGGGTAAATCTCTTCGTCGGCACGCAGGCATCGCTGGTGGCCGATGCAGGCGTGGCTACCGGCCGCGATCATCCACAGCTCTAGCCTGCATTTATTCATGAACACTATGACAGCGCTCGACAGTGTGTCGGCTACGCCTCGAGGTTCGTGAATAATCCGGGCTAGGGTGCACAGGAAATTGAACGCCCATTTTTTACCAGGCGGCACTCTATGCCCCGACCTGCGATCCGTCAATCACGTGCAACTCACTCGAGCCTTCGCACGAGACACCACACAACCCGCCGCATTGGCGCTGCAGTGATGTCCGAAAACGGCGAGCCGGATCGTTGTCCCCCGTTCATAATGCGCCGATGACACTCGATCCCCACGCCTGCTACCGGGCGCTGATAGCGCGCGATGCGCGGTTCGACGGCCGCTTTTTCGTAGCGGTCTCGTCGACGCGCATTTATTGCCGCCCGGTGTGCACGGTGAGGCCGCCCAGGCGCGAGAACTGCCGCTTTTTTCCCAGCGCGGCGGCCGCGGAGGCGGGCGGCTATCGGCCGTGCCTGCGCTGCCGGCCCGAGCTGGCACCCGGCAACGCGAGCGTGGATGCGACGACGCGCATCGCCCAAGCCGCTGCGAGCATGCTTGAAGACGGGACGCTGGACAACGAGGGACTGGATACCCTCGCGGTGCGCCTGGGCATCACCGACCGCCACCTGCGCCGCGCTTTCGGCGCCGAGTTCGGCGTCTCGCCGGTGGAATTCGCGCAGACGCAGCGGCTGCTGCTCGCGAAGCGCCTCCTGACCGATACTGCGCTGCCGGTCACCGAGTTGGCATTCGCAAGCGGCTTCGGCAGCGTGCGGCGCTTCAACGCGCTCTTCAAGCAGCGCTACCGCCTGCGACCCAGTCAACTGCGCGGACGGCAGCGCAGCGGTGTGGCGGCAGCCGCTGCAGTCGACGTGCTCGAGTTCGAGCTGAGTTTCCGGCCGCCGTTCGATTGGGCCGCGATGAGCGCCTTCCTCGGCAAGCGCACGATGGCCGGCGTCGAAGCGGTGGCAGGCGGCTGTTATCGCCGCACGGTGCGCATCCTAAGCGACGGCAAGGAGCATACCGGCTGGATTGCGGTCGCGATGTCTGCCAAGAAGCCGACACTGCGCGTCGCAGTCTCCGCGTCGCTCGCCAAAACGCTGCCCCCCGTGCTCTCGCGCGTCAAGGCGCTGATGGATCTCGCCTGCCATCCCGCCGAGGTGGCGCAGGTCCTGGGCACGCTCGCCAAGCGGCATCCCGGTTTGCGCGTGCCCGGCGCGTTCGATGGTTTCGAAGTGGCGGTGCGCGCGATCCTCGGCCAGCAGGTGACGGTGGCCGCGGCGGGTACGGTTGCGGCCCGTTTCGCCGCAACGTTCGGCGATCCCATCACGACGCCGTTCGATTCGCTGACCACACTGTTTCCAACGGCGACGCGTGTTGCTGCTTTATCGCCGGCACGCATCGCGCGCCTCGGTATGCCCGGCGCGCGCGCCCGCACCGTCGTCGCGCTCGCACGCGCGGTAGCCGACGGGCGCCTCGTTCTCATGCCGAACGCCGACATCGAGGCGACCCTCGACAGGCTGCGCGCGCTGCCGGGTGTCGGGGAATGGACCGCGCAATACATCGCGATGCGGGCCCTGTCCTGGCCAGACGCGTTTCCGCACACGGACCTGGGGGTGATGAAGGCGCTCGGCGAGACCGGCGCGCGCCGGGTGCTGGCCGCGGGCGAAGCCTGGCGGCCCTGGCGCGCGTACGCCGTGATGCACCTGTGGCAATCATTGACGAAGGAGTAAACCATGCACTACTACGATCTCTTTGAAAGCCCGCACGGGCAGATGTTGCTCGTCGCAGACGGCGAAGGACTTGCGGGCGTCTACTTCGATGGCCAGAAATATCTTCCGCAGATCGGGTCGGAGTGGCGGCGGGATGCGCGCCACGCGCCGCTGCATCAGGCGAAGCGCGAGCTGGCCGAATACTTCGGTGGAGCGCGCGAGCGTTTCGAGACTGCGCTCGCGCCCAAAGGTACGCCGTTTCAGCGGTCGGTATGGAAGGCGATCTCCACGGTCGGCTTCGGCGCGACCATCACGTATGGCGAGCTGGCGTGCCGCGCCGGATGCCCGGGCAGCGCACGCGCCGCCGGAGCTGCAACCGGCCGCAATCCGCTCACTATCATCGTTCCCTGCCACCGCATCGTCGGCGCGGACCGCAGCCTTACGGGCTATGCGGGCGGCCTCGATCGCAAGCGCGCGCTGCTCGCGCTCGAGTCGGGAACCCCGGATTTGCTATCGGCCGCCTGACAGTGATCGTAGAGACCGGTGTGGGACATGTGTGGCTTCATGCTGATGTCTCAGGCGAAGTAAAGCCTGAATGCGGTTTCTCCGCTGATGATGCGTCGCAGGTTTGCATCGGGCACCCATTGCCTGAAACTTGCGACGGCGTCTTCGTAGCGCATCGAATCTTCGAACGCAGCGAAAGGCCAGTCGCTGCCCCATAGCAACCGCTCCGGTCCGGCGTGGGCCAGTAGCGCTCGCGCACAGTCCTGCGCGACTTGCGGCGACTCGAGCCGGTAGCCCGCAGAAAGCTTGACCCACGTGCGGCCATTGTCCACTGCCTGCAGCATCGCCTGAAACCCTTCGCACGCGGCACCCTTGCCACGTTGCGGGTGGCCAAAATGGTCGATCACGAGCTTGACGCCTGTGGCTTGCAGCGTAGCGATGGGGCCGGCCAGCAGATCGGCAGTCTGGTTGATGTGCACATGCCAATCGAGATCGCGCACGCGGCGGAAAAACTTCTGATACTCCGGCGTCGTGATGTCGGGCAGGTTTTTCACATTGCGCCACTGCAGGCGCACACCCACCACGCCGTCATCTTTCATCATGCGCATCACATACGGGTCGATCGTGGGCCTGACGATGGCTGTGGTGCGCAGACGCTGGTGCCTGCGCGTGGCTTCAATTGAATACTCGTTGTAGTCGTCGAACAGACTTGCTGCCGCAAGCACGGCATATTTCACCCCGTGTCGGTCGAGCGTGGCGATATATTGGTCTATGGTCGCGTCCGCGGGCGGCTTGTGCCACGCCGTCGCGGAAAGCGGCATGTCGGTGGTGTAGACGTGCGCGTGGCTGTCGATCAGCGGCGCATCGAGCGAGGCGTCTGGTGTCATGGTGGCTATCAATGGCGTAAGGAATCAGGTCTGGACTGACGCGCCAGCTTAATGCGGTTTGCGGGAAGCGACAACGCAGACCGGAAATTGACCGCGCGCCATCGCTCTGCGTATAAAGTTGCTGCCCATCACAATCACGGTGTTGATATGAACGCATCAAGCCACAGCCTCGCGGATACGTTGCGCATTTACGGTAATTTGTCTCTGCTGGAAATGGCCCCGGTATTGCTGGCTGCCGAACATCTTTATCCTGGGAAAGCCCTGGTCGAGCATGGCAGCGTGATGGCGCTGTGGGGCAAAACGAGCGATCTCGCCAGCCTCGACTCGGCCGGGCAGGCCGACCTTGCGACGAATTCTGAAACACAGGCATTACGCGCCTCGGTCGACAATCCGGACCTGCGCTTTATCTTCACCGTCGCCGAGTGCCCTTACCGTATCGTGGCCCGCCGCTCGGCGGGTATCGACCGCCTTGCCGACCTGCGCGGCAAGCGGGTGGGAACCCAGCTCGATTCATCGGCAGCGTATTTTCTGGACAGCATGCTGCGCACCGTCGGCCTCAAGGCGCAGGACGTCACCAGCGTACCGTTCATGGCGCATACGCAGGCGCCGGTCTCCCTGCTGCCGGAGGCACTGCGCAGCGGCAGGCTCGATGCAGTGGCGCTGTGGGAGCCGCAGGTGGAGAGAGCCAGGCTGGCCATCGGCAGCGATGCCATCGAGTTTTCCGATCCAGCGGTTTATACCGAGAAATTCAATCTTTGCACCACGCAGGCGCATCTCGACAATCCTGCGGTGCGACAGCGGATCGTCGCTTTCGTGCGGGCGCTCATCGCAGCCGCGCAGCGCCTGAAAGACGAACCCGAGGCCGGCCGGCGGCTGGTCGCACGAGCGGCGGAGCTGGATCTCGAAACCGTCCGCAGTGCCTGGCCTCGCTTCAACTACCCGGGCCGGCTCGCAACCGATCTGCTCGATATTTTCGCACGGCAGGACGTGTGGATAGCCGAGGTCCAGGGCCGCGCGCCGCGCACCCGCGAAGCACTGTCGAAACTCATCGATGACAGCGTGGTGCGCGAAGCGCTGGAGGATTGAAGCTTTACTCGACCTTGAGGTTCAGCGCGCGTACCAGCTTGCCCCAGCGCTGCATCTCGGATTCGATAAGACGTGCGAATTCTTCCGGTGTGCTGAGGTTGATATCCACGGCCATGCCGCGCATCGCTTCAACGGTATCTGGCTGACGCATCACTTTGTGCACTTCAGCATTGAGCGTCTCGATGATCGCCCGCGGAGTACGCGCAGGCGCAAGCAATCCCAGTACAGCGTCCGCACGAAAACCCGGCACCCCGGCCTCGGCAATCGTGGGTAACTCCGGGGCAGACGCCGAGCGCTTGGCGCTGGCAATCCCCAGTGCGCGCAGCCGCCCGCTCTGGATGTGAGGCTTGACCGTCAGCGCATTGCCGAATACCGCCGCAATTTCTCCGGACAACACCGCAACTAGCGCCGGTCCCGCACCTTTGAACGGGATTTCACGAAGTTTCACTCCCGCCATCTGATTGAACAGCTCGGCAGCCAGATGTGCCGAACTGCCGCTGCCGCCGGAGCCATAGTTGATCTGATCCGGCCGCGACTTTGCCAGAGCGATGAGTTCTTTCACATTACGCACCGGCAGCGAAGGATGGATCACCAGAACATAGGGTGACGATGCGGCCATCGACACCGGCGCGAAATCGCGCAACGTGTCGTAAGGTAACTTTGCATACAGGCTCGGGTTCACCGAGTGCGGGCT
>JBKJZR010000274.1:0-4697 GCA_046715035.1 Burkholderiales bacterium
CGGCATTGCGTTGCTTATTCCGGTTACTTATGGGATGAACCCGACATCCGCGCTGATCATGATGTGCGGTATTTATTATGGTTCCAAGTACGGCGGTTCTACCACCGCCATCCTGATCAGGACGCCCGGCGAAGCAGCCTCGGTCATGACCTCGATCGACGGCTACGAAATGGCCAAGAAAGGACGCGCAGGCGCGGCGCTGGCAGTGTCCGCAATCGGTTCGTTCATCGCCGGCACCATCGGTGTGATTGCGCTGACGCTTTTTGCTTTGCCGTTGGCGTCCGTGGCGCTCAAGTTCGGGCCGGCCGAGTATTTTTGCCTGATGCTGTTTGCGATGACCGCGGTGTCGTCGTTGACCGGCAGATCGCCGGCGAAGGGATTGCTATCGACGGTGCTGGGTTTGATGGTTGCAACCATAGGCATCGACCTGCAAAGCGGTCAGCCGCGCTATACGATGGGCGTGCCCGAGTTTCAGGATGGCGTCGGTTTTGTGGTCGCGGTGGTCGGATTGTTCGCCGTGGCCGAGGTATTCCGCGGCATGGAAGAGATATACAAGGGCACTGCGGCGCGCATGATTCGTATTTCCGGCAAGCTGTGGCTGACAAGAGAGGAATGGCAGCGCTCGATAGGACCCATCTGGCGCGGCGGCATCATCGGCTTCATCATCGGCGTGCTGCCCGGCGCGGGCGGCACGATCGCCTCGATTCTTTCCTACACGACCGAAAAACGCCTGTCCAAACACCCCGAGGAGTTTGGCCATGGCGCGATCGAGGGCGTCGCAGGTCCCGAGGCCGCCAACAACTCGGATACCGCGGGCGCGATGGTGCCGCTATTGACGCTGGGGGTCCCGGGCGGAGGGGCCACGGCCGTGCTGATGGGCGCGTTCATCATGTATGGCATACAGCCCGGGCCGCTGCTGTTCGAGAAGCGGCCCGATCTCGTCTGGGGACTGATAGACAGCATGTATATCGGCAATATCATGCTGCTGATCCTCAACCTGCCGCTGATCGGCCTGTTCGTGCGCCTGCTCTATATCCCGAGCGGCATCCTCTATCCGCTGATCGTGGCGATCTCAGTCATCGGTACCTACGCGATCAACGGCAGCACGCTCGATCTTTACCTGATCCTGATTTTCGGTGTCGCCGGCTACGTGTTCGACAAAGTGGACATTCCGGTTGCCCCGCTCGTGCTGGCGCTGGTGCTCGGGGGCAT
Organism: Burkholderiales bacterium; assembly: GCA_046715035.1. Lineage (GTDB taxonomy): Bacteria > Pseudomonadota > Gammaproteobacteria > Burkholderiales > SG8-41 > PALSA-1004. The sequence goes on from JBKJZR010000274.1 coordinate 1,213, forward strand.
CATGGAGCAGTCGTTCCGCCAGGCGATGACGATATCCGGCGGTGACCCGGCGATATTCGTCAAGAGCGGCATTTCCATCACGCTCGTCGTGCTGTCGGCGATTTCGCTGGCGCTGCCGTTCATCCTGCCCCGCATCAAGCAGTGGCAGCAGGGCAAACTGGGCGCCTAGGAGCTTGTCGGACCCTCAAGTCCGACAGGCTGCTAGTGCCGGCGCTCTTCACGAAAGCTGAACATGCATCGCATTACCCTGATTCCCGGCGATGGCATCGGCCCCGAGGTGACGCAGGCAGCGCGCGCGGTCGTCGACGCATCCGGCGTCGATGTCGCGTGGGAAACAGCCAGCGCCGGGATGGCTGCGGGAAAGGAACATGGCACGCCGCTTCCGCAATCCGCGATCGACTCGATCAGGCGCAACAAAGTGGCGCTCAAAGGCCCGACCCAGACGCCGTTCGGCGATCCTTACCCGGTGCACGTCGGCGACCGGGTTTATCCGAGCGTAGCGATCGGGCTGCGCAAGGAGCTCGGATTTTACGCGGCCGTGCGCCCGATCAAGAACTACTCGGGCGTCACGTCGCGTTATGACGGCGTCGATATCGTCATCTACCGCGAAAATTCGGAAGACCTCTACCTGGGGATCGAACGCATGGTCGATGACGATACGGCCGAAGCGACCAAGCGCATCACGCGCGGTGCGACTGCACGCATGGCGCGCTTCGCCTTCGAGCACATGCGCAAGCTCGGCCGCAAAAAGCTCACGATTGCGCACAAGGCCAACGTGCTGAAGCTGACCGACGGCCTGTTTCTCAAGGTGGCGCAGCAGATAGGCCGCGACTACCCGGAAATCACGGTCGACAGCCGCGTCATCGATGCGCTATGCATGGAGCTCGTGATGAAGCCCGAGAGCTACGATTGCCTGCTGCTGCAGAATCTCTACGGCGACATCGTGTCGGACCTCGGGGCGGGCCTCGTCGGTGGGCTGGGCGTCGTGCCCGGCGCGAATATCAGCGACGACTGCGCGATGTTCGAAGCCGTGCACGGCAGCGCGCCCGACATCGGGGGCAAGGACATCGCCAACCCGCTGGCGATGATACTTTCCGCGCTGATGATGCTGCGTTACCTGGGGGAGGGCGCGGCGGCCGAGCGCATCGACCGTGCCCTCGCACAGGTGCTGAGCGAGAAGCAGCACGTCACGCGCGATCTCGGCGGCAGTGCAGGGACCCGGCGCATGACCGGGGCCATCGTTGAGAAGCTGGAATGAAACCACCGATGAATACAGATCAACGCCGATAAGCACAGCGTCGCAATAACAGCGCACAGGTCATGCTTTTTTGGAGGAAAGATGGGTAAGCGCATTGTGGTAGTTGGCGCAGGTGCGGTCGGCGGTTACACGGGCGGGCGCATGGCGCAGGCCGGTGAGGATGTCACCCTGATCGACGCGTGGCCGGAACACGTCGAGCACATCCGCAGGCATGGGCTCCAGTTGTCGGGTGTCACTCCCGAAGAAAAACAGTCGGTCAAGGTGCGCGCCCTGCACGTCAGCGACGTACAGGGACTTACCAAAGAGCCGCCGGTCGACATCGCCATTATCAGCGTCAAATCCTACGATACCGAGTGGGCGACGCATCTGATCAAACCCTATCTCGCGCCTGACGGCTGTGTCGTCTCGCTGCAGAACTGCATCAACGAGGAACGCATCGCCGCGATCGTGGGCTGGGGCAAGGTGCTCGGCTGCATTGCCAGCCTGATCGCCGCCGACCTCTACAGCGCCGGGCACATCAAGCGCACGGTGCCGATGGGCGGGGCGCGGCACACCGTGTTTCGCGTCGGCGAAGTGCATGGGCGGGTCACTGCCCGCGCCGAAGAAATCGCGCGCGCGCTCGCCACGGTCGACAGCTCCAAGGTGACGGCCAATTTATGGGGCGAGCGCTGGTCGAAGCTCGTCGTCAATTCGATGCGCAACGGGCTGTCGGCGGTCTCGGGCCTGTCCGGCAACCAACGCGACCTCGCCGAAGGCCCGCGCGACCTGTCGATCCGTCTCGGTTCGCAGGCCGTGCGCGTCGGGCAGGCGCTGGGCTTTCAGCTCGAGAAAATGCTGGGGATGGATGCGGACACCCTCGCGCGGGCGGGCGAGGGCAGCGCGGACGCCAAAACGGAAATCGTCGACGTCCTGGTAAAGAACGCAAAAACGCGCTCCGACGAGCAGCGGCCGTCGATGGCGCAGGATATTTTCAAAGGGCGCCGCACCGAGACCGATTTCATCAACGGCTTCGTGGCTGCCAAAGGGACCGAGATCGGCGTGCCGGCGCCGCTCCACGCGCGCATCAACGAGCTCGTCAAGCGCGTCGAACGCGGCGAGATCAAGCCCGGCGTCGAGCATGTCGCGCAACTGTAGGTGGCAGATGCAAGTGCTGAGAATCAGAAGTTTCGAAACATGAAGAACTCCCACGGCACCTGCGACGGAAAGGTGAAGCTCCTCCCCCTTCAAGGGGGAGAGCAAGCGCAGCGGCGAGGGGGCAACTGGGAGGGGGATGGGGTTCTGCAGCGCACACCCATCGCCTCCCCTGACCCTCCCTTTGAAGGACCTTGAAGGGGAGGGAATGTTGCGAACACTCCGTGTCCAGGCAATAGAAAATTGCATTGCAACTGCGCGCAGTGCGCATCGTTACGGGGAAACTGAATGAAGCTCATGCGTTACAGCCGCAAAGGCGAAAAGTCGGGACTCGCCCGGCTCGGCGTGCTCGTCGGCAAGGATCTCGTCGCGGACCTGCGCGCAGGCTACGCGCGCTATCTGATCGAGGAGATCGGCAATCCCAAGGGACGCGAGCTGGCAGCGCTGTTCCTGCCGCCTTACATCGCGCAGTTTCTCCATACCGGCTCGGTCGCCTGGGAGGCGCTGTCAGAAGCGTATGGCTGGCTCGGTGACCTCGTAAACGCGGAGCCCGATGCGCTCGGCCTGAGCGGCGAGCCGCTGTTCATCCCGCTCGCCGACTGCCGGCTCTATACGCCGGTGCGCGGCAGCAAGACCATCGCCATCAGCCGCAACTACCCGGGCTACTCGGGAAACAGCGGCAGGCACCCGGGAAAAGTGCCGACCGGATTCATCAAGGTGCCGTCCTGCATGGTCGGCCCAGGGCGCGACATCCTCAAGCCCCCGGACACGCGCCAGCTCGACTGCGAAACCGAGCTCGCCGTCGTGATCGGCCGCAGGTGCAAGAACGTTCCGGAAGAAAAAGCCTACGACGTCATCGCCGGCTACACGATACTGAACGACGTCACCGCGCGCGACGTCGCCGGTCGCGAAGGGGAAGTAGGCCAGCTGCTGCTCGGCAAGACGTTCGATACGTTTGCGCCCATCGGTCCGTGGGTGGTGACCAAAGTCGAGATTCCCGATCCGATGAATCTGCGCATCCGCACCCGCGTCAACGGCGAAGTGCGGCAGGAAGGCACGACGAGTGAAATGATCCATTCGATCCCTGCGCTGATTG